>JAABTT010000059.1 GCA_011389765.1 Desulfohalobiaceae bacterium S24
ACGGAAGTCAGAGGACAGAGGTCGGAAGTCGGAGGACAGAGGTCGGAAGTCAGAGGACAGAAGACGGAAGTCAGAGGACAGAAGACGGAAGTCAGAGGACAGAAGACGGAAGTCAGAGGACAGAGGTCGGAAGTCGGAGGACAGAAGTCAGAGGTCAGAGGACAGAAGTCAGAGGTCAGAGGACAGAAGACGGAAGTCAGAAGTCGGAGGTCGGAAGTCAGAGGACAGAGGTCGGAGGTCGGAAGATGCTGAAGTCTGCCGGCTGATAATCTGATCCTGCTTTTTACAAATAGAAAACGGTAATTTGGAACTCAATACAACATATCAAATTCCAGTGAGGAGGAAAAAATGACTCAGGTAATAGTTGATGCCGACAAATGTGAAGGCTGCGGTGAATGCGTTGACAATTGCCCTGCGGATGTTTTTGAGATGCAGGATGACAAGGCGGTTGTGGTGAATGAAGAAGAATGCATGGAATGCGAGTCCTGCGTTGAAGTTTGCGAAGCCGGGGCCATTACCCTGGAAATGGATTAGCTTGGAGGATCACGGCAATGCCCTGGAACGTTCTGGTGAATGAAGAACTATGCATCGGTTGCGGCGAGTGCGTCGATGTTTGTCCGGTAGAAGTGTTTGAACTTCAGGATGACAAGGCCGTTCCGGTGAATGTGGATGAATGTTTAGGGTGCGAGTCCTGCGTGGAAGTCTGTGAGCAGGACGCCGTCAACATCCAAGAAATTTGATATTTCTGTTAGCGAAAAGGAATGATCAAACCCCTAATAATGGATTTATTAGGGGTTTGTTTTTATACTGATTCGCCCTGCTTCTTTTTATCATTTACAGAAGAGGATACGACGCACGGCTTTGTTGAGAATTCTGTACTGCGAATCAGTATCTATTTTCAGCACAATTTATTTTGGAGGAAGAACGGATCAAAGTATGACAACTGAAGCTCTCGATTTTACGCCTTTTTTTGAAAAGTATGAGAAAATCGCCGCGGATATGGACGCGGTTTTCCAGAAGATTCAAACCGATTATCCAGAAGAGGTCAGCTGCCGGAAGGGATGTTGCGATTGCTGTTACGCCTTGTTTGACTTGACTTTGATCGAAGCCATGTACATCAATGCCAAATTTCAGGAAGTGCTCTCCGAGCAGGAGCAAACAGAAATCTCAGAACGGGCGGATGCAGCGGATCGAGCCATACATAAAATTAAACGGCGGGTTTATAAGTCCAGACAGCAAGGCACGGATACAGAAGAGGTCCTGCAGGAAGTGGGACGGGAAAAGGTGCGCTGTCCTCTTCTGACCCCGGATGATCACTGCGCTTTATATGCCTGGCGTCCGCTGACCTGCCGCCTGTACGGGCTGCCTCTATCCATCGGCGGTGAAGTCCATACCTGTGCCAAGACCGGTTTTCTTCCCGGAGAGAAGTATCCTGCTGTATTTCTGGATAAACTCCAGAACCGTCTGCTCGAATTGAGTCACGATCTGACTGCGTCCATCCCCACAAGATTTTCAAAACTCGGCGAGGTGCTGGTTCCTCTGTCCATGGCCCTGCTTAACGAATACAACGAAGAGTATTTGGGAATCATCAAGCCGAAAGAGGGGGCAAAGCCTGCAGGCAAGAACGATACGGAGTGGGTCATTGGTTCGGGCGAAGACTGATTGTCGGCTTGCCTGGAAATCGATCGCTGTGAAGGGTGGTATGCAATAGGGCTTTAAAACGCTATCCGATCCTTAAACTTCAGAAATAATTTGTGAAAGGGATATCAATGGATCACGACGAACAGAAAAAGGCTATTTATGAGCGCCTGTCGCCCAGGCGGAAAAAATTTATCGACAAGATCGGTTTTGCAAAGTGGGACCCTTTTCAAGAACCGAAGCATCCCATTGAAATTCGCCGGGATGTGACCAAAAGGACAGCCCAGGAACTCTTTCGGGCTTTTTTCGATGCCAATGAAATTCAGGAATACAGCAATGCCTATGGACGCGGCGTGTATGAGGTCTGTATGGGGGTCTTCAGTCGGGATGAGCGCTTTCGAGGGGTTTTTGATTTCTGTCTCTGGTATGATCAACAATTGAAGGAAAAAGGGATCAGGCCCGAGGATGTCTGGGAAAGATAAGGGGCTATAGAATTGAAGATTGAAGAAACTTTGCGTCACCTCCTCCGTCATTCCGGCGGGGCCTGTCCCGGACCCCGATCCGGGAGCCGGAATCCAGACTGAAATTGTAAGAGCTGGACCCCGGCCTACGCCGGGGTGACCCCGGATCTCAGTCCGGGGCAGGCGGAGAAAGAAAAATGAAGTTTCATACGAGGAAAGGCAAAATCCGCAAACTTTTATGAAACTTCAGAATTTTCCCTCGGGGTCGGAATCACCATCGGAATCGGTATCGAGAATTGGTATGATGAGGATTAAGACTTCGATTCCGATAGCGATAGCGATTCCGACCGGGATTTTTTCCTAAAGTTTCTTTTTCGATCAAACTGGACGTATGCGGCCAGCGGCCGGCGCTGAAACCAGACACCAGACACTTGAAACCTCAAAAAGAGGCAAGAAATATCACGAAGTGTCCAACAATGACTGCAAATTTTCGCTTACTGTAAAGAGCTCTGAATTTACAACGATCATATCCAAGATCATTTTCGTAAAGGCTCTTGCCTTTAAGAAAATGAAAAAGAGGTGAGCATGACCGAAGCCAACAACCTGGAAGAATACATCCGGGATTTGAAAAAACGGGTTCAGGAAAATCCGGAAGACGGGGTGACCCATTACAATCTGGCCTGCGTTTTGATCGGTGAAGCCCGATATCAAGAGGCCGAAGAAGAGCTGAAAAAAGCGATTCAGTTTACGCCGGATTTAGCTGAAGCCTATGTTCAGCTGGGCGGGCTGGCCATGAATAAAGGGGATCTTTTGACCTGCTTGAGTTACAATCAAAAGGCCACTGAATTCAGGCCCCGTTTTGCCGTGCCCCACGGGAATATCGGGTTTGTGCATATGCAGCTCGGTAAACCGGACGAGGCGATTAAAGCCCTGCGGCGGGCTCTGTCCTTTGATCCAAAATTTCTGCAGGCCCGCTCCACCTTAGGGAGCGCTTATTTGATGCAGGGCGATATCGAAGGCTGCATCGAGGAATGCCGGAAGGTGGTCGAGCAGGAACCCAGTTTCGGGCCGGCCTACAACAACCTCTGCTTGGCCTATATGGAACAAGGCGATTTCGCACAGGCCGTTCGCTATTGCGATCTGGCCCAGCAATACGGATTCGAAGTAGCCGAACAAATTCTGGAAGAACTCAAACCGCATCGCTCTTAAACTGTATGGGGCGAGGTATCTCAAGGCAGACTCAACAGGCGTCCTCCGGCGTCGGAGTCCAAAATCAGGGAGCGGTCTTCCTCCCTGATTTTGGACTTGACAAATAAAAGAACTTGTTCCTAAAATCACAAGCTCTCAGACAGTGGGTTCTTCCTCAGAAATAGTATTTTTTTGGTGTTTTTCGTATGAACAGTTCAACCTTTAGAGCCATAAGGAGGCGTGGGAATGGCAAAATTTGAAACACCTTTATTGGACCAATTGGAAACGGGTCCATGGCCAAGCTTTGTTTCCGACCTGAAACGCCAGGCGGAACATCGAGCGGCGAATCAGGATAAGATCGAGTACCAGATCCCGGTAGACTGCGTGGAGGATATCCTCGGCGTTGTGGAACTATCTTTTAAGGATAAGGAAGTGCACTGGAAGCACGGCGGAATTGTCGGTGTTTTCGGGTATGGCGGCGGCGTTATCGGCCGTTATTGCGACCAGCCGGAGATGTTCCCCGGTGTGGCCCATTTCCACACAATGCGGGTCAATCAGCCCAACGGCAAATATTACACAAGCGATTACTTGAGACAACTCTGCGACCTCTGGGATTTCCGGGGCAGCGGGGTCATGAATATGCACGGTTCCACCGGCGATATTATCTTTATCGGGACTCGGACCGAGCAATTGGAAGAGATCTTTTATGAAATGACCCACAAGTATGATCAAGATCTCGGCGGATCAGGTTCCAACCTGCGCACCCCGTCTTGCTGCCTGGGCGAATCCAGGTGTGAGTGGTCCTGCTACAATACCCAGGAAATCTGCTATCAGCTGACCCATGAATACCAGGATGAGCTCCATCGGCCGGCCTTTCCCTATAAATTCAAATTCAAGTTCGACGGCTGCCCCAATGGGTGCGTAGCCGCCATTGCCCGGGCCGATATGTCCTTTGTCGGGACCTGGCGGGACGATATCCGCATCGATCAGGAAGCGGTTCAGGCTTATATCGGCGGAGAATTCCCGCCCAATGCCGGGGCCCATTCCGGCCGTGACTGGGGGCCGTTCGATATCCATAAGGAGGTCATCGACCTCTGCCCCACCCAGTGCATGTGGATGGACGGCAAGCAGTTGAAGATCGATGACAAGGAATGCACCCGGTGCATGCATTGCATCAATGTTATGCCCAGGGCCCTTCGCCCGGGGAAAGACACCGGCTGTTCCATCCTGGTGGGAGCCAAGGCCCCCATTCTGGACGGTGCTCAGATGAGTTCCATGCTTGTTCCCTTTATCAAGGCGGAAGAGCCCTATGACGACATCAAGGAAGTCATTGAGAATATCTGGGACTGGTGGATGGAAGAAGGGAAAAACCGCGAGCGCCTGGGCGAGCTGATCAAGCGCCAGGGCTTTCAGAGGCTTCTCCATATGACCGGCCTCAAGGCCATTGCCCAGCATGTGCAGGAACCCAGGCACAACCCGTATATTTTCTGGTATGAAGATGAGGTGCCGGGCGGCTTTGATCGTGACGTTACAGAATTCAGAAAACACCATAAAAGATAAGGGGGAGCTGAGATGGCTTTTATTTCTTCCGGATACAATCCAGATAAGCCGATGGAAGATCGGATCACCGATATTGGGAACCGATACTACGGTGATTTTCTGCCGCCGGTGATCAAGAATAATTTCGGGAAATGGCAGTGGCACGAGATCCTGGAGCCCGGGGTCCTGATGCACAAGGCCGAGAGCGGCGACGAAGTCTACACCGTTCGGGTCGGCGGAGTCAGGCTCATGAGTGTCGAGCATGTGCGCGAACTCTGTGAGATCGCGGATACACACTGCGACGGGTATGTGCGCTTCACCACCCGGAACAACATTGAATTCATGGTGGACAGCAAGGACAAGGTTGAACCTCTGAAGCAGGATCTGTCCAGCCGGAAACACAACGAGGGCAGCTTCAAGTTTCCCATCGGCGGGACCGGGGCCGGAGTGACCAATATCATCCATACCCAGGGCTGGATTCACTGCCACACCCCGGCCACCGATGCCTCGGGCACGGTCAAGGTGGTCCTGGACGACCTCTTTGATGAATTCCAGAAAATGCGCCTGCCGGCCCAGCTCAGAATCTCCATGGCCTGCTGTCTGAACATGTGCGGGGCGGTTCACTGCTCGGACATCGCCATCCTGGGCTATCATCGCAAGCCCCCGATGATTGACGATGAATTCCTGGACAATCTCTGCGAGATCCCGCTGGCCATCGCCGCCTGTCCCACCGCGGCCATCCGGCCAAAAAAGAAAGAGATCACCTCTGAAAAGGACGGTTCCAAGAAAGAGGTCAAGAGTGTGGAGATCAAGAACGAACGCTGCATGTTCTGCGGGAACTGCTACACCATGTGCCCCTCCCTGCCTCTGGCCGACGCCGAAGGTGACGGGATCGTACTCATGGCCGGCGGCAAGGTCTCCAACAGGATCAGCGCGCCGAAGTTTTCCAAAGTGGTCGTGGCCTTTATCCCCAATGAGACGCCTCGCTGGCCCACCTTGGCCAAGGACGTCCGGAAAATCGTGGAGGCCTATTCCAAGGACGCCCGCAAGTACGAGCGCCTCGGCGATTGGGCCGAGCGGATAGGCTGGGAAAAGTTCTTTGAAAAATGCGACCTGGAATTCACCCACCATTTGATCGATGATTTCCGTGATCCTGCTTACTATACCTGGCGCCAGAACACGAACTTCAAGTTCACGGATCCTTACGAATACAGCGCCATTAAGGCAGAGTAACTTAACTTTCCCGCCGGAGGGGGCGTCCCCCCTCCGGATGCGGAATTGGAGGCATGCGTACATGGCTGACGAAGAACTCAAACAGAAAGTCATTGATGAAATGACCAAGAAGTCCGGAAGCAAGACCAAATTTTACTTCAACGATCTGGCCAAGATCATGGACATGAAGCCTCGACCGGCGAAAAAGATCATCACTGAGATGGTCACTGAAGAGAAACTGACCTTCTGGTCCAGCGGTAGTACCACCATGTATTCCCTGCCCGGCGTGGGTAAGCAGACCGCGAGTGAAGGCGAATCCAAGGAAGATTGATTGCTTCCTGAATTCCGATAGCATTTAAGAAATGAGCTTGGACAAGCCTTGAATTTTTGCAGCTCTCAAATCTTGCCCGCCATCACCCATGTTTTCTTAAATGCTCTATGAAACTCCCCCGCATCCTCCTGGCCGGCCTCAAGGGCGGATCAGGAAAGACTATCTTGAGCATTGGACTGGCCCGGCATTATGGAAATGCCGGGTTTCAGGTCAAGCCTTTTAAGAAGGGTCCGGATTATATTGATGCTGTCTGGATCGGCCGTGCGGCCGGAAGGACAGCCACCAACCTGGACCCTTTTTTTATGTCCGAGGATCTGCTCAAATCCCTGTTTACAGAAAAAGCCCAGGGCGCCGATCTGGCGCTCATCGAGGGCAATAGAGGACTTTTCGACGGCAAGGATGTCAGTGGGTCCTGTTCGTCCTCCCACTTGGCCCGGAAGTTGAACACTCCGGTTGTCCTGGTTATCGACTGCACCAAGATGTCCCGGACCGTGGCCGCGCTTGTCCAGGGCTGCTGCTTTTTTGAGCCCGGTCTGGATCTGGCCGGGGTGATTTTTAATCAGACGGCCGGGGAGCGGCACAGACGTATTTTACGGGATTGTGTGGAAACCTACACGGATGTTGCAGTCCTGGGGGCTGTCCCCAAAATAAAAAAGGGAATCATCCCGGAACGTCACATGGGCTTGATTTCCGATCAGGAGTTCGCGGC
Organism: Desulfohalobiaceae bacterium S24; assembly: GCA_011389765.1. Taxonomy (GTDB): domain Bacteria; phylum Desulfobacterota; class Desulfovibrionia; order Desulfovibrionales; family Desulfothermaceae; genus JAABTT01. The sequence continues at coordinate 7,079 of JAABTT010000059.1, forward strand.
TGAGGAAGCGATTCAGGATTGTGAACAAATTGTTGCCGAGAATGTCGATTGCCGGAAAGTCCTGGAACTGGCCCGGAAAGCCCCGGCATTCGAAAAGCCGCAGGTATCGGTCTGGCCTGAGCACCGCCCCCTTACACAGCCGGTCTCTATTGGAATCGTCAAGGACGCCTGCCTCTGGTTTTACTATCCTGAAAATTTGGAGGCCCTGGAGCGGGCCGGGGCCAGACTGGTTGATATCAGCCTGTTGAGCAGCGAGGACTGGCCTGAACTGGACGGGATTTATTTTGGGGGTGGATTTCCTGAGACTCAGGCTGAAGTGCTTTCGGCCAATGTCCGGATCCGGGAGCGAGTTCGGGAGGCGGCCGTCTGGGGCATGCCCATCTATGCCGAGTGCGGCGGGCTGATGTATCTCTGCGCCGAGCTTGGGGTTGAGGGCGTGAATTATCCTATGGTCGGGGTTTTCCCTCTGCGTGTGGAATTAAATCGAAAACCGCAGGGGCATGGGTATACCCTGACCCGAGTGGTCAGGCCGAATCCCTTCCATTCTCTCGGGGCGGAATTTACCGGACACGAATTCCATTACTCCTGCTGCAGTCCGCCGGATCAACAGGATAAAGGCTATTGTTTGCAGATGGTCCGGGGCACCGGCATGGGCCAGGGCTGGGACGGACTGTTGTATCGGAACACCTTTGCCTGCTACACCCACCTGCACGCCTTGAGCGTTCCGGACTGGGCCTTGAATTTTGTCCGAGCGGCCCAGACCTGTCAACAGGCCCGGGACGACGGCTATCCTGAGTGTCCCCCGATCATCGCCTGATCGCATTTTGAGCTCAAAGTGCGTGTGTTTTCTTCAATAAGGGCATTGTCCGCCTTCAAGCGTCCAGCCTTTCAGGTGGCTTGATTTTTAAAATGAGGGGGATAACAGCCAGGTTCATGCCGGCCAGAATAAACCAGGCCGTTTTGTAGCTCCCCAGAAGATCAAAACACAGGCCGGTCAGGAGCGGGCTGCTGATAGTCCCCGCCATCATAATCGCCATGAGCGATCCTTGGATAGCGCCAAAGGCGGCGTTGCCGAAATATTGAGCCTGCACGGTGAGGCGCAAGGTAATCACCCCGCCATAACCTGGACCAAGAGTGGCGATAAAGGCAAAAACCCACCAGACGTTGAGCGACCCGGCCAGGAAAATCAGGCCAAGTCCCTGAAGCACAAAGGCGAAAGCCAACAGTTTTCGGCTGTCTATTCTGGAACTGTACCAGCCCATGCCAAAGCGGCCCAGGACGCTGACAATCACGATGAGAGCCGCGGCCAGACTGGCTTTCTGCCGGGTGTAGTCGAGGCTGATGAGGTGGGGCATCACATGGACCACGACGGCATGGACGCTTCCGGATGAGATGGTGGTGGCAAAAGCGATCCCCCAGTAGGCCTGGGTCTTCATGGCCTGCCTGAGGCTGAAGCTTGTATCCGCAACAGGGAGCTCTTGGGATGGGCCTGCCTTTTGGGCCGTCAGCGGGGCTTGGGGTTCACCGTCCTTGGTGAGACCATAAGGTTCCGGCCGATGCCGCACAACGAGCGCACAGGGAATGCCGATCCCCCACATCCCAAACGCGATAAAGACAAGCGCTGTTCGCCATCCATAGAGAACAATGAGGGTGTTGGTCAGGTAGACGAAACATCCGCCCACGCCGATGGCCCCGGAGAGAATTCCCAGAGCAAGGCCGCGTTTTTTGTCAAACCACCCGACCACAGCAGTCCATCCCGGCACCGGAAACAAAAAGCTTGAGCCGATGGATAGGAGAAAAAAGACGAGATAGAAGCTTGCCAGGGAGTTGATTTGGCTGAAGAGCAGGAAGCCAAATCCGGTAACAATGCTTCCGAAGAGGAGAAGTCTGCGGGCGCCGAATTTGTCGGCGGCCAGTCCGACCAGGGGCGAGGCAATACCGCCCTCAATGCTTCGGATCGAGGCGGCAACAGATGTCGCGCTGTAGCTCCAGGCGAATTCATCCACAAGAGGATTAAAAAAAGCCGTGAAGCCATAAAAAAAAGTGCCCGCTCCCCAACAGTGAATCAGGCTGGTGGCCAGGACGATCCACCAGCCGTAGAAAATTTTTTGTGTTTTCAATCACCCTCGCTTGTCTTTTCAGGTTCACAGCGAGCTCATGTTGATCAGCCGCGAGATCATATCCCTTAGATTCGCAAATTACGCACATATTCGTCAAGAAGGAAAGCAGAGCGTTCTTTCCAGATCATTTTCCGGCAGGGTTATGCTTGAGAGGGGAACGGAAAAAGGATTGACGCGGACAGGCAAGTGTGTTCTTTTTTGCGCCTGGAATTTATTCCTTGAATACCGACTCTAAATTGCATACTATTGCCAGTTGTACAGACCAAAATGAACGATTCAGGCGGCAGCCTTTCGAGGGATAATATCCCTTGAAAGGCGCCGGACCTAAAAAGAAAACAGGGTCAAGTCCGGGTGGAAGCCGGAATTGAGACCTGTTTTTGGGAGGAGTGGGCATGAGTTTGAACATGCTGGTCCTGGTAAAGCAGGTCCCTGATACCCAGAATGTCACCGGCGAGGCCATGCGTCCGGACGGAACGGTCAATCGGGATGCGCTGCCGGCAATTTTTAATCCCGAGGATTTAAACGCCCTGGAAGAGGCCCTGAAAATCAAAGATCGTTTGGGAGGGGTGGTCACCGCCATGAGCATGGGGCCGCCCAAGGCGGCGGATGTTGTCAAAGAGTGTCTCTATCGAGGCGCTGACAAGGGGATATTGGTTTCGGATCGCGGCTTTGCCGGATCGGATACCCTGGCCACCTCCTATGCCCTGACCTGTGCTATCACAAGACTTTCCGGGTTCGACCTTGTTTTTTGCGGTCGACAGGCCATTGACGGGGATACCGCTCAGGTTGGACCGCAGGTGGCGGAGAAGCTCGGGGTCAATCAATTGACCTGTGTTGCAGATATCCTGGATATTTCCCGCGACCGGATCGTGGTCAAACGCCAGATCGAGAACGGGTATGAAAAGCTGGCCGCCTCCCTGCCGGTTCTGCTGACCGTCACCTCCGAGGCCAATGAGCCGAGAAGCGCCAATGCGAAGCGGGTCATGGGCTTTAAAAGGATTGTCTGCTGCGAGGATGCGGAAGGGACGGACTGCTGGCCCTGTGAACCCATCGAGCACATCAAGCAATGGGATATACAGGCCATTGCAGCCGATGCCGAGCGCTGCGGTTTTTCCGGTTCCGCCACCTGGGTCAAAAAGATCGATAACGTGGTGCTTACAGCACGGGAGACCAAAGGCATTGAAAATAGCGAGCCCGGCATTAGCGGGCTGATCAATGAATTGATGGAAGAGCATATTATCTAGAATTTACTATTCACTGTTTTTGGGGGGCTTGATGAGTGAAACAGGAAATTTCATGGTTTTTATCGAACAAAATGACAATGTTCCGGCTGATGTCAGTCTGGAACTCTTGTCCAGGGCCCGGGAGCTGGCGGACAATTTAGGGCTTGAAGTTGAAGGCGTGGCCCTGGGCTATGGTTTGCAGAACTGGCTGCCGAATTTGGGAGCCTATGGGTGTGATCGAGCTTATGCCCTTGAAGATGAGCGTCTGGCCCATTTTTCATCCATTCCCTATACCAAAGGCCTGGTTCAAATCATCCAAAAGCATCAGCCGCGTTTCATGCTCTTCGGGGCCACGACCACCGGCCGCGACGTGGCCCCCAGAGTGGCTTCCACTCTGCAATGCGGATTGACTGCAGATTGCACGGACCTGCAGATCGGGGATCACAAATTTAAAAAACGCTCCTATCAGGATATCCTTTTGCAGATCAGACCGGCTTTCGGCGGGAATATCATCGCAACCATCGTCTCTCCTGAGAGCCGGCCGAGCCTGGCCACAGTCAGGGAAGGGGTGATGAAGAAAAAGGAGACGCATTCCCCCCCTACCTGCCGGGTGATTCAGGAATCCTGCCCCTGGGAAAGCGGAGATTTTCCTACAGAGATACTGGAAGTGGTCCGGCAGGCAAAAAATGTGGATCTCAAAACGGAAAAAGTGATTGTTTCAGCAGGCATGGGGGCTTCGAGCCCTGAATCCCTGAAGCTTGTCCGGGAGCTGGCTGACCTGCTCGGCGGGGAGGTCGGTTCCTCCCGGCCGGTGGTGGACGGGGGGTTCCTGCACAAAGAGCATCAAGTGGGACAGACCGGCACCACGGTCCGTCCGAATCTGTATATCGCCTGCGGCATATCCGGACAGATCCAGCACCGGGCGGGCATGAGTGAAGCCAAACGGATCATCGCCGTCAACAGCGATCCGGAGGCGCCGATTTTCGATATTGCCCATTACGGCATTGTCGGGGACGTGAATCAGGTTTTGCAGCGGATGATCAAAGCCTACAAGCAGAAACTGTAAGAGAGGGAAAGCGTGAGCAATTTTTTTGATGATAATCCGGATATCCGATTCCATTTGGAAACAATGGATCTGCGGCGCGTTGTGGACCTCAAAGAGGACGGTTATGCTGAGAAGGAGACTTTTCCCTTTGCCCCTGTTGATTGTGCTGACGCACTGGAGAATTATGAGCATGTCCTGCGGATTGTAGGGGAGATTGCCGGGGAGTTCGTCGCCCCGCGGGCCCGGGATGTCGACCGGGAAGGTGCTCGATTGGAAAATGGCCGGGTGAGCTATGCCAGGGGGACCCGGGAAGCCCTGGAGCGTTTGGCTCAGGCCGATCTCATGGGTTTTACCCTGCCCAGGAAATATGGGGGCATCAATATACCCAAGACCGTCTATTCCATGGCCACCGAAATTGTTTCCAGGGCTGATGCCGCTTTAATGAATCTTTTCGGTCTCCAGGAGATAGCGGATACCATTTCGAAATTTGGATCCGAAGAACAGAGGGAAAAATACCTACCCAGATTCTGTTCCGGAGAAGCCAGCGGGGCCATGGCCCTGACCGAGCCGGATGCCGGCTCCGACCTGCAGGCTGTCCGGCTCAAGGCCGTGCAGGGAGAGGATGGACAGTGGCGCCTTGACGGCGTGAAACGCTTCATTACCAACGGCTGTGCGGATATTTCCCTGGTCATGGCCAGATCGGAAGCGGGCAGCAGCAGCGGCCGGGGGCTGTCTCTGTTTATCTACGAGCGGGACGAGCGGATGACCATCAGACGAATCGAGAACAAACTCGGCATTCATGGTTCACCGACTTGCGAAATGCAGTTCAACCAGGCCCCTGCCGAACTTTTGGGGCAACGGAAGATGGGGCTCATCAAATACACCATGTCTTTGATGAATGGGGCCAGACTCGGAGTGGCGGCCCAGGCCGTGGGAATCGCTGAAGCCGCCTATCGGGCCGCAGCCAAGTATGCCGACGAACGAATCCAGTTCAAAAAACCGATTCGTCAGTTCTGTGCCGTATCCGAGCTGCTCACGGATATGAAAGTGGAAATCGAGGCCTGCCGGACGCTATTGTATGAGACCTCAAGAATCGTCGATCTCAAGGAAGGGCTGGAAGAGCGGCAGGAGAAGCATCCGGAGCACAAGAAAGACCTGAAGGCCGATCTGAAAAAATATACCCGGTACGCGTCCCTTTTGACGCCCATGATCAAGGCCCGGGCCTCGGAAAGCGCCAACAGCATCAGCTACAAGGCCTTGCAGATTCATGGCGGCGTCGGCTATACCAAGGATTTCGATGTGGAGCGTTTTGTCCGGGATGCCAGAATTACCAATATTTACGAGGGTACGACCCAGCTTCAGGTCGTGGCGGCCATCGGCGGGGTGATGACCGGCGCCGCCGGCGAGATTCTTGATGAATACGAGAGGGATCATGATTTGGGGGGGGTGAGCGAGCTGGCGGACAGGGGCCGGACCTTGCGGGCCCGGCTGGAGCAGGCCGTGGATTTGGTCAAAGCAGAGCGCGACCATGTTTTTCAAGAATTGCACGCGTCCAGGCTGGTGGAAATGGCCACAGACGCCGTCATGGCCTTTTTGCTCTGTGCAGACAGTCTCCAATCCGAACGGAAGCAAAGCGTGGCCGATGTCTTCCTCCAGGGAGCTGATCTCAGGACCCAGGCCAATCTGGCTTATATAGGCTCCCGCAAACGAACCCTGCTCGAGGACCAGGAGGCGATCCTCGATGATGAGTCTTGATCAGGAATTGATCCGAAAAATCAGAATGCATGCCGCCGGCTATTCGTTTATTGCCGCCTTGTTTTTGTTTGGCTCCAGGGCTGCGGCCAGAGAGCGGACTCAAAGCGATGTTGATCTGGCGATTGTTGCTTCAGAGTCTCTTTCCCCCTGGCAGAGGGTTGATTTGGAAACAGAGTTTTCCAATGCCCTGAAAAAGGATGTTGATATTGTTTTTTTTGGCCAGGCGTCCCCTCTTTTGCAGCATCAGATATTACGCAAAGGGCGGCTCATTTATGAAAAAGACCGGAAAGAGCGTGTCAGGCAGGAAACATTAGCCAGATATGCCTTTCTTGACACCCGCCATCTGCATAAAGAATTGAGAGGGTGCTGATGGTTGACGAAGAACTGATTTCAAGGAAGTTGTCGCAATTACGGCAGTACGCGGATGAACTGAGCCGGGCTGACGATATCAATTGGGAAAAATACCGCTCGGATATCAGAAGCAGAGCCTTTGTTGAGCGCTATCTTCACCTGGCCATTGAAGAAGTGATGGATATCAGCAACCACATCATTTCATTTCATCAATGGCGTGAACCTGAAAGCTTTCGGGATATTTTTCAGGTTCTTTCTGAAAACGGGGCGATTCCGGAGCAGGATTTAAGTTCATTCCAGAATATGGCTTCGTTTCGAAATATGCTGGTCCATCGCTACGAACGGATTGAGGACGAGGTTGTCTTCGGGATTTTCAAAAAGCGACTGAGCGATTTTTATCATTTTATCTACTTGATCAAAAGCTGGCTGGAATCAATCCGGCACTGATTTACAGGCCGACCTGATCGGCGATAGCGGCGATGCGCTCAATGGAAATTTGAAAAAATTCCCCGGGTTCCAGTCCGATTTTTTCACATTCCATGATTCGATCCCGGCTGACATTGGCGGCAAAGTGTTTGTCCTTCATTTTTTTCTTCAGGCTTTTGGGCTTCATGCCTTCCATCCCTTCGGGCCGGACCAGGGCATTGGCCGAGACCAGGCCGGTCACGGTTTCACCGCAGCGCAGGGCAAAGTCGAGATCGGATTCGGGCATCACCCCGGTATACTCCGAGTTGTGGGCCTGGATGGCCCGCAGGGCTTCCGCCGGCAGTTTGCCTTCAAGTTCCTTGGCGCCGACAGACCCGTGTGCATCCGGGTTGTCCTTGGTTTGCGGAAAATCCAGGTCATGGAGCAGCCCGGTCAATCCCCAAAGTTCCGGATCATGATCCATTTTTTGGGCCAAGCCCTGCATGACAGCTTCGGTTTCCAGGGCGTGATGCAGCTGCGAGCCGTGGTGCTGGAATGCATCAAGAAGCGCCAGGGCTTCATTGCGAGTGATCATGTCATTTCTCCTTTGTCAGTCCTGCCTCTGGCAGGGCTGACACATAACTATTTAAAATAAGTTGAACTAAGCGCTTCAAAAGTACTTTAGGCAATAAAGCCCTTTTAATGGAATAAGCGTTCGACCACTCTTATTGCCCACTCGATCTGAGCTTGTCAAGTGAACATGAATCTGCAGGAGATCATCAGGCGCTATCCATTCCCTGATCCAGCCAAAGAGGATTATGGGGATCTCCTGGCCGTGGGCGGAGATCTGCGGCCGGAAAGACTCATTGCCGCCTATTCCCACGGCATCTTCCCCTGGTACGATGAACACAGTCCCATTCTCTGGTGGTCGCCGGATCCACGTCTGGTCCTCAGGCCGGAATGGTTGCACATCCCCCGGCGATTGCAGCGGACGCTTAAAAAAAACTCCTTTCGGGTGAGCGTGGACCTTGCGTGTGCTTCAGTGATTCGATCCTGCGCCCGTGTCGAACGCAGCAAAGGGCAGGGCACCTGGATCGTCCCGGAGATGATCCAGGCCTATGAGCGGCTGCACAAACTGGGCTTTGTCCATTCCGTGGAGGCCTGGCAGGAAGAACGGCTGGTCGGTGGCATTTACGGCCTGGCCCTGGGCCGGGTGTTTTTTGGGGAATCCATGTTTTTTACGGTGAGCAACGCTTCAAAAACAGCCCTGGTCGGATTGATGCAGATCCTGCAGAAAAACGGATTCGAACTTTTGGACTGCCAGCAGACCACAGCCCATATGCGGAGATTCGGCGCCGAGGAAATCTCACGGCAGAGGTTTGTTCGTAAGCTCCAGCAAGGCATCGTACAGACTCAAGGGAAACCGCACAATTCCTGCTGGAGACCGTAGAAAAGAAATTAAAATTGAAAACGCATCAACAAAGTTTTCCGTCGTCAGACTGCGAAATTCAAAAACAATACCCCAGCCTTTTCAATTTTAAATATGGTAGAGCTCATCCCCCTTCAGGACCCTGATTCCATGGGCCTGCAGGGTCTCTATGGCCTGATCCGTCCGGTCGAAGCGGAAAATGAGCACGGCGTTTTGGTCGCTTTGCTGGACAAAGGCATACATATACTCAACATTGATTCCGTTATTGCTCAGGATTTTCAGAATGGCGTCCAATCCGCCGGGTTCGTCTCGGACCTCCACCGGGACCACGGAGGTTCGACCCACGGTGAATCCGTTTGCTTTCAGGGCTTCTTTGGCTTTTGCGTGATCGGTTACAATGAGTCGGAGAATTCCGAAATCAGACGTGTCCGCCAGGGAAAGGGCTCGAATATTGATTCCAGCCTGGGCTAAGGTTCCGGTCACTTCGGACAACCGGCCGGCCCTGTTTTCAAGGAAAATTGAGAGTTGTTCGACCTTCATAATTTTCTCCAAGGCTCGAAAATTATATATTTATTGGGCATGATTAGAATCAAGCGTATAAGCATTTATCGAAAAGGCACTAAAAATCAAGGTCTGGGGTTTCAAGCCAGTGTATACATAAAATTTCTGATTCGTAAAGCAAAAACTCGAATATCAATTTCTGAGATCCCTGATTCGTTGGGCTTTGCCCTCGGACCGGGCCAGAGTCTGCGGTTCAACCAGTTTGATCATGGCAGTAACCCCTAAAAATTCTTTAATATTTTTTTTGATTTTTTGTTCCAGTCTTTGCAGGTGTTTGATTTCGTCTGAAAACAGGCATTCATCGACTTCCACTTGAATTTCCAGGGTGTCCATGGCTTTCTCCCGCCGAAGAATCAGCTGGTAATGGGGCGTCAGACCTTCGGTTTCAACAAGCAGGCCTTCGATTTGAGAAGGAAAGACGTTGACGCCTCGGATGATCAGCATATCGTCCGAGCGGCCCAATATCCTGGAAATGCGGGTATGGGTCCGGCCGCAGGCACAGGGTTCAGGCCTGAGCGAGACCAGGTCCCTGGTGCGATACCGGATGAGGGGCTGGGCTTCTTTGGTCAAAGTGGTGATCACCAGTTCGCCGGTTTCTCCGGGGGGAACATTTTCTCTGCTTATGGGGTCAATGATCTCGATCAGAAAATGATCCTCCCAGATGTGGATGCCCTCATGGGCCACGGCGCATTCCTGACCGACCCCGGGGCCCATGATTTCGGAGAGACCGTAGATGTTCAGCGCCTTAAGCCCCAGCTTGGCCTCTATGTCCAGGCGCATTTCATCGCTCCAGGGCTCGGCTCCGAAGATCCCGGTATGAATTCCCAGCTCTTCAAAACGGATTCCGGACTCCCGGGCGACCTCATAGAGGTGCAGGGCATAGGACGGGGTGCAGGTCAAAACTGTGGGGCCAAAGTCTTTGAGAAGCATGGCCTGGCGCTTGGTGCCGCCTCCGGATATCGGAAGTATGGTGGCGCCCATTTCTTCAACTCCGTAATGGACCCCGAGGCCTCCGGTAAACAGTCCGTATCCATAGGCGTTGTGGACAGTATCCCGGGGCGTAACCCCGGCCGCGGCAAGGGACCGGGCCATGAGCCGGGCCCAGTTTTTGACGTCTCGCCGGGAATATCCCACAACCGTTGATTTGCCGGTCGTTCCGGATGAGGCGTGAATTCTGACCACGTTTTCCCGGGGCAGGGCCAGCAGGCCATAGGGAAAATGATTGCGAAGGTCCTGTTTTTCAGTAAAGGGCAAGTGCTTGAGGTCTGCAAGACTGTGCAGGTTTTCAGGCTTTACGTTCAGCTCGTCGAATCGGGCGCGATAGAAGGGAACATTGTTGTAGATGCGCTGCACGAGATCTTGAAGCCTTGTGAACTGGAGTTTTTTGAGATCTTCCCTGGGAAGGGTTTCGTATTCTTCATCATAGAACATTGGGTTTCTCCAAGTCGAAAAAAGCTGCTGCCGGCCTCGGGTTGAACTCAGGCCAACAGGCTATCTTATGGATTTTATAAACTGTTTGCCATTGAATCCAGAATTGTCTATACAAGCAGTTGGCATAACCCGGGCTTTTGCGTTTGTTTTCACTGCCTGCAGGGCAGACGGATTCATGCCATACTCCGGAGCGAAGTGCAAGGCTGGATCAGGCTGGATGGCGCAACAGCCGGGAGAGGGGTGAAGAGCAGGAAAAATATCAAACAAAGCTGAAGCTTGTGGTCTGCAGGCTCATGATTCAGTGATTTGCTTTCCGTGTTCAAGGTTTTGCTGTATAACTTTTGATGAATCCGAGATAAGGAGTGTGAATGGAAAGTGGGAACAGTCCGCAACAGAATACAGTGGAATATAAAGAAAAATTGTGTATTCTTTTCGATTGGCTGGAGGAGAAGCAGGCTGAAGACATTTGTGCCCTGGATGTCGGGGGAATCAATTCAGTCACTGAAGGGATGATCTTTGCTTCGGCAGCGAATGTGAGGCACGCGCAAGCTTTGGCTGACTGGATCCTGGAACGGCTGTCCAGACGCGGGCTTGAGTTTTTAGGCATGGAGGGATACCGAAAAGGCGGCTGGATTCTTATTGACTGCAATGATGTGCTGGTCAATATTTTTCAAGCGGAGGAGCGCCGGTTTTACAATTTGGAAGGATTGTGGAGCGATGCCCCGGTTGTGAAGCGCTCGGGAAATGAGTTATGACGAAGGAGAAATGTACTATGACGCCCTGCAAGCCGACACTGCTTTTAATACTGGACGGCTGGGGAAGCGCCGAGCCTGGACCCGGGAATGCAGTGGCCCGGGCGGACACCCCGCACTTGGACCGGTTCCTGTCCACATACCCCAAAAGCCTGCTCACCTGCTCCGGGGAGGCCGTGGGACTCCCGCCTGGGCAAATGGGCAATTCAGAGGTCGGACATCTGAATATTGGGGCAGGCCGGATTGTGTTTCAGGAAATTGTGCGCATCGATACAGCCATCGAGGACGGATCTTTTTTTGAAAATTCCGCTCTGCGCGATCTTTTGGAGCAGATTAAATACCGGGATGCAACCCTGCATCTTATGGGTCTGGTTTCGGATGGCGGGGTGCACAGCCATCAAAAACATCTTGAAGCATTGCTCCAAGCTGCAAAAAAACAGCAGGTCAAAGAGACAGTGATTCATGTTTTTCTTGACGGCCGGGACACGCCGCCTCAGAGCGGGAAAAGCTATGTGCAGCGGCTGCAGGACTTTTTGAGGGACTTGGATTACGGTCGAATCGGAACGGTCAGCGGTCGCTATTACGCCATGGATCGGGATAAACGCTGGAAGCGAACCCGGCAGGCCTACGAGAGCATTGTTCTGGGCAAAGGCCTCGAGGCCTCGGACCCCATCTCGGCGATTGAGGAGGCCTATGCCTCCGGCGAACATGATGAGTTTGTGCAGCCGCGGGTCATCAGATCAGGGCAGGGGCGGCAACCCGGGATAGCCGATGGCGACGGCGTTTTTTTCTTTAATTTCCGGGCGGACCGGGCCAGGCAGCTGGTGCTGAGCCTCTTTCAGGCTGATTTTTCCGGTTTTGAGCGCCAGTATTGGCCGAAGCTCTGCAAAATCGTGACCATGACGCAGTATGATGCGACTTTCGGCTTGGATACCGCCTTTCCGCCGGTCAGGAGGGACAAAATACTCGCTGAAGTCTGTGCCGAACAGCAGTTTCGACAGCTGCGCCTGGCGGAAACGGAAAAATATGCCCATGTGACCTATTTTTTCAACGGAGGCCGGGAAAAGCCTTACTCCGGGGAAGATCGGGTGATGATCCCTTCGCCTCGGGAGGTGCCCACCTATGATCTAAAACCGGAGATGTCCGCCTTTGAAGTGACTGAGACCCTGCTTGAAAAATGGTCCTCCGGGCAGTTTGATTTTATTGTCTGCAACCTGGCGAATCTGGATATGGTCGGGCACAGCGGGAATTTTGAGGCAACAATTCAGGCCTGCGAAGCAGTGGACCGTTGTTGCGGACGGATCGTAGAGGCGGTCCTGGCTGCAGACGGCCGCTGTTTGCTCACGGCGGATCACGGAAATGCCGAGACCATGCTGGATGCCGAACAGAATCCCCAAACCGCCCACAGCAGCAATCCGGTTCCTTTGCTGTGGATCGAAAGAAAAGCTCCGGAAGGGCGGCTGCGGGCAACCGGCATATTGGCGGATATCGCCCCGACCCTTTTGCAGTTGTGGGGCATTGCCCAGCCCGCGGAGATGACCGGCCGGTCGCTGCTTGAGTGACGTATCAGTTAATCTCTGTCATAAAAAACAAAAACATGTGTTGCCCTGAAGCAGTTGAAGTCCTTTATTTTTGAAAAAGTCTCTCAAACCTATTGAAACGAGAAAATAGCGATGAACAAACAGAAACCGCTGTTGCCGGTCAAGCCGAGCGGAATGGAGATCCTATTTTACTACACCTGCCCCCATTGTGGACGGAAAGTCCCTTTGGTCGCTCCTTTGCAGCCGGCCATGGCCCAGTGTGACAGCTGCTCCAATAAGTTCCCGGTGGTTCCGGCGGATCAAAAAAGCATCAGGTTTTTGAAAACCGTTCTGGACAACGGCAGGGCCGGGATCAATCCTGATTTTCTCTGAAATCCGATTTTGCCGCTCCGAACCGAAAAAGGCCCGGAGCGGCAAAATCGGATAACTCGCCAGATCCGACAATCTGCATGATGAATCAACAGACCGCCAAACAGGAATCCGTCCTCGATTTTATCGGGAACACTCCATTGATCCGTATTTCAAGGCTGAACCCCAACCCGGAGGTCGAGCTCTTGGTTAAGCTTGAGGGTGCCAACCCCGGGGGGTCCATAAAGGACCGGGTGGCTCTGGCCATGGTCGAGGCGGCGGAACGCTCCGGGGAGTTGACCCCGGGCAAGACGATCATCGAGGCCACCTCGGGCAATACCGGCATCGGCCTGGCCATGGTCTGTGCGGTCAAGGGCTACAAACTCATGCTGCTCATGCCGGAGTCGGCATCCGAAGAGCGAAAGCGGATCATGACCGCCTACGGGGCGGAGATATTGCTCACCCCGGGGCATTTGAGCACCGACGGGGCCATAGAGGAGGCCTACCGTCTGGCCAGGGAGCACCCGGAACGCTATGTTCTGATGGATCAGTTCAATAATCCGGCGAGCATAGAGGCCCATGTCCGGGGGACCGCTAGGGAAATCTGGGAGCAGACCGAGGGCCGCGTGACCCATGTGGTCACTGCCCTCGGCACTTCCGGGACGGCCATGGGCCTGGCCGAGGCCTTCAGGAAGAAGGAGAGCAAGGTCCGGATCATTGCTGTCGAGCCCTATGCCGGGCACAAGATCCAGGGCCTGAAAAACATGCAGGCCTCTTACCCTCCGGGTATTTACAATAAATACGACCTGGACCGTATCCTCCATGTCGATGACGAACAGGCCTTTGCCCTGTGCCGGGAACTGGCTCAAAAGGAGGCGGTTTTCGCCGGCATGAGTTCCGGGGCCGCTCTGGCCGGTGGACTTCGTCTGGCCCGGGAGCTGGAGCAGGGGGTCATCGTGGTCATTTTTCCGGACGGGGGGGAGCGCTATTTGAGCACCCCGCTCTTTGTGCCGCCTTCCAAGCAGGGGATTTCCCTTTACAGTCTGCATTCCCGGAAGCAGGAGTACCTGGACCTGAAACAGCAGCCGGTCTCGTTGTTCACGCCGGGTCCCGGTCCGGAAAATCCAGGCGATCCTGAAGCCTGGAGGCGTCTGGTCTTTGCGGACGTGCTCATCAGATACCTGCGCTCCAAGTCCGTGGACTGCGTAGCCAGGGCCGGAGTGGCCGATTTTGACGATCAGGCCCTGGCCATCTCCAGGAGTCACGGCCTGGGACGGGCTGAATTCTCGAAACAATTCCTGGAGAAACTCCAGGGCTTGAGCCGTGTTCTCGGTATCAGAGAGGTTCAATTTGTTCCCGCCGGTTCCAGGGGGCAGGAAATGCTGGCCATGTGCCGGAAACTGCTGGGCAAGGGCCGAGCCTATGAGAAGCTGCGCTCGGTCTATTACGATGTGTTCCGGGACGCGGAATACGGCAATCTGATCGGGACCAACCTGGACAAATTGAATCTGGGCAAGACCGTGGACCTTGATGATTACGCCAAGGACAATCCCCGTGATTTTACCCTCTTGAAACGGGCCAGCCTTCTGGATTTGAAGAGAGGGGAGTTTCTGAAGACGGAATGGGGGAATGTCCGGCCGAGCTGGTATCTGCAGATGGCTGCCGCCGCGGGAGATGAGCCGGACCAGCTCCAGGTGGTCATGGCCGGAAGGTCGCACCAGTTTCCCCATCTGGAGAATCTGCGGGCGCTGTGGTCCAAGACGGGTGCGGCCGCCCCCGGGGTCTGGATGGTGGTCCAGACGGTGGTCCCTGAACAGGACAAAGAGTTGAGCCCTGATCTGGAAAGGCTCATGGAGCGGGTGGCCGGCCCTAAAGTCCTCAGGATGTGGCTCTTGTCCATCTCCTACCGGAAACCCCTGGTCCTGAACCTGGAGAACCTGAAGATGTGGGAGCAGAACTGGCAGCGGATCCAGAATCTCGCCGCTCACTTGATCCTCTTTCCGCAGGCTGATGACAATGAACTCAGCAGTGAACTGGAGCAGGCGGTCTACGATCTGAAGTCCGGCCTGACCGGGATGCTGGAAAACGATCTGGCCGTGTACAGGTTCTGGCCGGTGCTCTTCGAGCTGTGCAGAAAGGTGAACAGGAGGCAGGAACAGGGGAGGCTGCGGGCGGCCGAAGCCGGTCTGGTCCTGAAGCACATAAGACGCATGGACGATATCCTGGAGATCATTGACTGGAAGCGGATGCCCCTGCCGGAGGCAGAGTGGCCCAAGGAACTGGCCGCTTTGATCCGGGAAAGGGACCTGGCCAAAACCCAGAAGGATTATTCCAGGGCGGACAGCCTCCGGACCGAGATCCGAAATCTGGGCTACCGGGTGGTGGATACCAGGACCGGGACCAGGGCCTATAGAATTTTGGATTTTGGATTTGCGATTTACGATTGTTAAGACAAAGAATAAGAGCTGGTTATC
>JAABTT010000006.1 GCA_011389765.1 Desulfohalobiaceae bacterium S24
ACCGAGTGACTCAATGTTCTTATAATCATCTGGATTTACTGACCTCTGGCCTCTGACTACTGACCTCTATCGGCTGCAAAAGAATTTTTTGCAGCCGCATCATCTACCCCTTGAGCATCAGCATCGCCAGATCCGCCACCCGGCAGGAATAGCCCCATTCATTATCATACCAGGCCATGATGGTGATCAGGTTTCCGTCCTGGACCCGGTTGAAGCCCGGATCGACGATGGCCGAATGCGGATCTCCGATATAATCCGAAGAAACCAGAGGCTCTTCTGAAAAATCCAGTATGCCCTGCAATTCGGACTTTGCTGCGGAGCGCAGGGTATCGTTTAAAATATCCAGGTTAATGTGATCGTTGATCAGGACTGTGAAATCCACCACTGAAACCGTAGGAACCGGAACCCGCATGGAATAGCCCTCGATCCGGCCTTCAAGCTCGGGTATCACCAGGCCGACGGCCTGGGCCGCTCCGGTTGTGGTGGGAATGATGTTGTGGGCGGCCGCTCTGGCCCGCCTGGGGTCTTTGTGCGGCAGATCCAGAATGCGCTGGTCATTGGTATAGGCGTGCACCGTGCACATGGTTCCTTTTTCAATACTGAAATGCCGATGTACGATTGCGGCGATAGGCGCCAGGCAATTGGTGGTGCAGGAGGCATTGGAGACGATGTGATCGTTTTGCGGATCATAGGATTTCTCATTGACGCCCAGGACAAGGGTCTTATCCACATCCTTTCCCGGAGCGGTGATGATCACTTTTCTTGCCCCGCTTTCAAGATGGGCCCCGGCAGAGGGACCGGTCCGGAAGATACCCGTGGATTCAATCACAATATCCACTCCCATCTCGCCCCAGGGAATCCGTCTCGGATCGGTTTCAGAAAAATTGCGGACTTTCCAGTTGCCAATCCGGATATGGTCCCCTTCTGTTTGGACCGTTTCTTGAAACCGTCCATAGGTGGTGTCGTATTTCAGAAGACGGGCGTTTTTTTCAGCGTCGAACAGATCGTTGACCGCGACAAGCTCCAGACCTTCCGGATAGCGATCATACATGGCTCGAGTCACCTGCCGGCCGATCCGCCCGAAGCCGTTGATTCCGATTTTGATGCTGGACATGTAACATTCTCCTTTTGCCTATTGAGTGTTTGGCCGGAAACTCACCCATCTCCTTCGTCACTGCAAAATTTTGAAATCCTCATGTATTTGGAATACACTGCGGTTTCAAAATTTTTTGTTCCTCGGATCTGAGCAAATTTATGGCCAAACATGAGTTTTCGTTCAGGCACTATCTAGTATCGAGTTTCGTCTCAATCTTCAAACAGCTGGTAGGCGTATTGGCTGAAGAGTTCGTGTTCGTATTTCATCTTGTTATAATCATAGGCATTTTTAATAGCCAGGGCGCAGACCTCGGCCATGGCGTTGGCGAATTCAATTTCCTCATCGCTGAATTCCCGTTCCGTGTCCAAATAGACCCGGAGGACGCCGATGCTTTCTTTCCCCAGCAGCTTCAGAGGAACGGCCAGAATGGAGACAATGCCTTCGCTCCGGGCTGCTTCCGGATATTGAAACCGCTGATCCTCGCAGGCATTGCCAATGAAGACATTGCGTCCGGAGAGCACCTCTTGATCGATCCCGCTTTTGGAGATTTCGACCTGACCCTTGCGCAGGTAGCCCTGGCTCAATCCATAGGTTGCGCCCAGGTTCAGATAGGTCTTGTCTTGGCTGAGGAGCCTGATGCTGCAGGCCTTGGCCTGCATGGCCCAGGCTGCCTTTTCAGCGATCCGGCTCAACACGGTTTTTGGTTCCAGACTCGAATTAACCGCCTTGACCACCTCGTAGAGATTGCGAAAATAGTCCATACAAACCTCCATTTCAGGTTTTGAAGCCTATAGAACGTCGAACATCGAACGTCCAACGTTGAATGATGAATCATCGAAAAGAACGAATTCTTCCATATCATTCCCAATTCGACATTGAACGTTCAACGTTCAACGTTCTCTTTCTGCTGAAGTGCATTTTATGCCTCGTCATCTTGATCCAAAATCTCGTAGACCTTTTCGCCGGGGATTTCGTCCTCTTTTATAAGCAACTCAGCCAGTTGATCCAGGGCCGATCTGTGCGAACGCAGGACATCCGGGAGTTGCTGGGTCGCGCCCATGGAACGGCTTCTGGGGACGATGGACACCTTGTAAATGGGATCGGCCCTGGGCATCCGAGCCCCGACAATGGCGTGTCCCGCTTCATGATAGGCCACGATTTTCTTTTCATCCTCGGTCATGACGATCACGTCTTCATTCGGTTCAAATCCGTCCAACTCGGACAACAACTGATTCAAGGTCTGCTCCCGTTCATCGTGGCCGCCTCCGAGACCCGCGCCCCGGCGTCTTCCAATGGCGTCGATCTCGTCGACAAAAATGATGCTCGGGGCGTTCTTCTTGGCGTCTTCAAACAGGCTGCGCACTCTTTTGGCGCCCACTCCCACAAACATCTCCATAAAAAGGAACTGTAGCTGATGCGGACTCGTTTCACCGTGCTCATATAATACTGCCAGCCGAAAAGAAAAAGAACGGCCAGTCCTACAATAACCCATCGCAACGTGTTCCGATCCATTTACTGTGCTCCTTGTTGCAGCCGCTGAAAGTTTGTATTTTTAAAGCGGAGTGTCGAAACGATTCTCATGCGGGAAGACTGAGCAAAATGTATCTATTTTTACCATATCTTGCACGGATTGTCGAATATGTAAAAAATGATCATAAGAAAAAACCTGAAAATCAAATACATGATTTTCAGGTTTTTTCGCTTCATCTTTCCCGAAAATTAGATCACAGGGCGGTCCTTTTGTGAGCGATCGGCAGGTCTTTGAAAAGGTCTGTAAAGTGGTCTCAGCTGGGGGGGCGCCTGCCTGGTTTCCTGCTGCTTCTCCGGCTTTTGCAGGACCGCCTCCAGATAACAATCCAACCACCAATGGATATCCTGGGTTCTGATATTCTGCCTGGCCTGCTGCATCAAGCGGGACCGCTCCGCATACGGCAGGTGAAAAGCCCGATGAATTGATTCCGCCATGGCATCGAGGTCATAGGGATTGATCAGAAAGGCCCCGTCTTTGAGTTGCAGGGCGGCCCCGGCGAATTCGCTCAAAATAAGTACCCCGTTGCCGTCGTTCTTGGCGGCGCAATATTCTTTGGCCACCAAGTTCATGCCGTCCCTGAGCGGGGTGATCAGGGCCATGTCGGCCCGGCGATAGGTATCGAGCAATTCTTCCCGCGGCAGACCGTGGTGCATGTATTGCACCGGCGTCCAGTCCGGAGTGGACCATCTGCCGTTGATTGCCCCCACCAGGTTTTCGATTTCATTTTTCAGCTGTTGATACTCTTCGATGCCTTCCCGGCTGGGCACGACCACCTGCAGCAGCCTGAGGCGTCCTCTGAGCTCGGGATAGTCTGCCAGGGCTTTTTCAAAACCCTGGAGCCGCTCCGGAATGCCTTTGCTGTAATCCAGCCTGTCCACTCCCAATATCAATTGCTGCCTAAACTCTTCACCGGCGTTTTTGTTTAGGTTCCGGAAATTCCGGACTCTGGAATCGCTTTGCCCGGAAAATTCTTCAAAATCGATACTGATGGGGAAAACACCGCTTGTGAAACGACTCTGTCCACAGCGGATGCTTGTGAGGCGTCCCTGATTCTTTATTTTCGTATCTGAGGTATAATACTCCAGACAACGGCAAAAATTTGCCTGATCCCAAGGGGTTTGAAAACCGATGAGGCGATAGTGCATGAGGGCCTGCAGGAGCTCTTTCCGCCACGGCAGCTTGAAAAAATTTTCCGGAGAGGGAAAAGGGATGTGCAGATAAAATCCGATATTCCTTTTGACGCCTGCTTGATGGAGTTCTTTGGCCAGATACATGAGGTGGTAGTCCTGAACCCAGATATAATCATCAGGCGAGGCAAGCTCGGCGACTTTCCCGGCGAATTTCTTATTAACTTTTTGATAGGTTTGCCAACAGTCCTCATCAAATCGACATTTCTCGGGAAGACCATGGAACAGGGGCCAGAGGACCTGATTGGAAAATCCGTAATAATATTTCCGGACTTCCTCCCGGCTCAAGGGAACGTCCTGCAACTGATAGGGATTCTTCTCGGAGAACTCTTTCAATTGCGGCCCGACATCGGCATCCGTTCCGGGCCAGCCGACCCAGATGCCCCCTTTCTTTTTCAATACAGGAGTCATGGCCGTCACCAGACCTCCGGAACTCATGCCGAGCCTCCCCCCATCATCAAAGCTCACCGGCAGACGGTTGGAAACAACCACCAGGCCGGTTGTTTCCGGTTGACTCTCGGAATTTTCATAGGGTTTGTAAAAGGTATTTTGAAACAGCATAGATCCTCCGTATAAGATGAGCGGTATTGTTTTGAGTGGTACCTTCCTGTAAGCAAATACTGTGCCAATCCATAGGAACTGAATTTATTGCTATGGATAAAGTTCCGGGAAAGAATATTTGTGACATGTCCCATCCGGTTTGTCTCAGACAGACACATATGCCCCGGTTATTTTCTCCTGGCTATCGCAAACAGCACTTGAGCAGGAAGATTTAATTATTTTATCTAAAATACAAATGTTTAGCAGGGTTTTCTATTCCCTGCATCTCAAGGCGCCAGACAATAAGTGCATGTTTTTTCAAAGCTATATAATCAGAATGTAATCTCAAAAAAATGAAAGGCATACTGTTTGCAAAGGGATCCCCAGGACCTGTTTCACAAACGGAGGATATATACTCTCTGAAACCCATTTATAAGCAAAGGAGCATTGCCATGCAGCTTCAGGAAAACGCTGAGGTATTGAATGCGGAAGGCAAAAAAATCGGACATATCGAGCGGATTGTCATCGACCCCAAGTCACGGGAGGTCACCCATATCGTCACGAAAAAGGGCCATCTGTTTCCAAAGGAAAAGGTTATTCCCCTGGACCGGATTCAGGAGTCGGCTGAAGACCGGGTGGTCTTGAAAAGGGGAGCCGGCGACCCGGAACAATGGCCGGATTTTGAGAAAAAGTCACACATCCCGGCCGATCAAATCGGTTCGCCTTCCGCCCATCAAACAAATTTTGTCAAACCGGTCATGTGGTATCACCCCTGGGTTGGTCTGCCCTGGTGGGGTACCGACATGTATCCGGCTCCGAGACCGCCCTACTATGTCGCCGTGGAGAAGAATATACCCGAAGGCACAGTGGCTATTCAGGAAGGGGCTGATGTGATCAGCCGGGACGGAAAAAAAATGGGCGACGTGGAAAAGCTGTATACCGAATCGGAAAAACAACGGGTCACCCATCTGCTCATTTCAAAAGGCCATTTTTCACAGGAGCACAAGCTGATCCCCACCTACTGGGTGGATCGGGTTGAAGAAGACGAAGTCCTCCTGAACATCGACAGCGATGTCGTGGCGAGCCTACCTGACGAGACGCTTATTTAGAAATTCGAAATTCGAAATTCGAAATTTGATGAGGCTTTAGAGAACACTCTGCATTTCTGCATTTTTTTCTTGCCAATTTCCAATTTCTTTCACAAGGACTTCAACGGGTTCGAAGTAACACATGTTCTTGTTTTTTATGACAAAGATTAACCGATATGTTTAACCGATCACCTCAGGAGGACACTATGAACACTGGACGCGTACTTATTATCACAGCGGATGATTTCGAAGACACGGAACTGCTCTGCCCCATGAACCGGCTGCTTGAGGCAGGGTACACTGTGGATGTTGCCTCACTGCAAAAAGGCAGCATTACAGGGAAAAAGGGCTACACAGTCGATGCGGATCTGTCTGTTGAGGAACTGTCCGAGGAGCCGTCCCGGGATTATGACCTGCTTCTGCTGCCCGGCGGGAAGGCTCCGGGCAAACTCCGGGAAAACGACAAGGTCCTGGATACCGCCAGGAGCTTTGATAAAGCCGGCAAACCTATCGCAGCCATCTGCCATGGTCCGCAAATTTTGATCAGCGCCGGCCTGCTCAAAGATAAGCAGGCCACGAGCTATACCAGCGTGGCTCCAGAGCTGAAAGACGCCGGTGCCCTGTACGAGGACGCCGAGGTCGTCGTGGATGGAAACTACGTTTTCTCCCGGCACCCCGGGGATATTCCGGCCTTCAACCGGGAAATTATGGCTCAGCTGGCTTGAGACGGATCAGAGGCAGTGGACGGTTGGTAAATTCAGACCTGTCGCGTTCTCAGGTTCAATTCCGTCATTCCGGCCTCCGCCGGAATGACGGACAAGAGAATGAGGCATGTGAAAAGATGAAAGTACGCAAAAACTGGATGAACAGCGAAACAATATTCCCCATTTGCCCCACCTATGCCACATGGTTTTGTGTGTCATGCCACATACCTATTGAAATTTTTTTCTTTCGTGCCCAAGCAAGCTCTTCCAGGCAATAAAATCTATCAATATGGAATTAAAGAACTTTTTGATAATTCAGCCCTTTCGTTTCCTTTTTGGGTCCTGTTTCCAGTGAAAAACAGATTCTGGCACGTTAATTGCTGAATCTTTCATGACTGCTTTCGTTGCAAGCTGAGGGGTTTGCCCCTGGCTCACCCCTGGAAAACCGGGTTGAACACGATCCGGTTTTCCACGGGGTCATATACCGGCCGAAAGGCAAGGAGACAATCATGAAACTAGCAGTGAGCGCCCAACAGAATTCCCTGGACAGTCCTTTTGAATTTCGTTTCGGCAACGCTCGCGGATTTGTGCTCTATGATACCTCTTTAGGGGATATTTCCTATATCGAAAACTGGACCCGGTTTAATCCCACCCAACGTGCCGGGATGCATTTGGTGCAAATGATCAGTGATCAGGGGGCTCAAGCCATCATAACCGGCAGCATCGGCCCCAAGGCTACCAGTGCCCTGGCTCAAACCGAGATCATTGTCTACCCCTTTCAAGGCGAAACCGTACGGGAAGCGCTTCGCGCCTATGAAAAGGGACATCTGAATCATATCCGCAGGACTGGAACCCAGGCCGCCGTTCAGGTCGGCCGGTCTTCAGCCGGACAAGGGTGTGATGCCCGTAAGAATAGCGGCTACGGCAATACCGGTATCAAATGATTACAGCAGTAACAGAATGGGCGGCAGGCGGGGAAAAGCTGGCGGCCGGAGCAACAGACAGACCTGGTTCGATTGTGGAGTCAAACAGCGGTCAGCTGTGAGTGCTTAAAATTCACAACTGACCGCTTTCTGCTGATTCGCTCAGTTCAGAAGCGTACCCGGCGGGTTGTCGTCTATTCCCTGGCCGGGATGATCATCACCGGACAGGGTGCCTGGCCGACAACCTTCTGGGCGACACTGCCGAGAAAGAGCTTCTCCAGGCCGGATCGGCCGTGGGTCCCCATGACAATGAGATCTATTTGCTTGTCCCGAGCCTCTTGTAGAATGAATTCAGAAGGGTTCCTTCCCTTCCGCAGGATGGTTTCACAGGATATTTGCGCCGCGTCCACCTTCTGCCTGGCCTGCTCCAAATATTCCTTGGCCTGGACCGTCAAATTATCCACGTAATCCGGAGCCATCCCAACATACTCAGGCAGAAGAGTGACCACGCTGAAGAGATAAATTTTGCTGTTGCACATACCTCCCAAACTGATGGCCTGATCAACCGCAAAATTGCTGTGCTCGGACCCATCCACTGCGACAAGCACCTGCTCGCCTTTGGTCAATGGACACTGCGTTACATTTGCATTCATTTGAAAATCTCCTTCCTTTGTGTTTGACTTATTTACAAGTAAAACTGCAATTTTTATTCCACCAAACAGGCATCGGACCTCTCTATCCGGTTCTCTGAATCAAGGGCCAATTTTTGGAACAATTCCAGATTCTTTTGCCTGCACCAGGCATCAAGACCCTAAAACATATCCAACGAGAGAAGCCCTTTTTCCTATTAGAAGTTCAGTTAATGTCTCATATGGTCACACCTCTCTTGGGATTGGTTTTTGACAGTGAAATTTTGCACATTTCGTGCCAGGCAGAAGACAAAGGGGAAGCAGAATGAACGTCGAACATCGAACGTCCAACGTCGAATGATGAATAAAGAAATGAAGATAAAATGAATAATGAATCAAAATACACGATCGGGCTCTTGTTCTGATTTTTTTCAGGGCGGTTCAACCGGGCCGGCCCATGACAATGGACAAACAGGCATGATCTCGAAGCATGGATTGTGCCACTCCCCGCTGGAGGCTTTCCGCAGATGAACAATCCGCACAACATCCCTTGTCCCTGTGGCAATAGACCATCATTTGAAATGTTCTTGTCTTTTTCTCTTTCTCACCGATATTTCACTGTTTACTAATTTTTGATTGTGATATACTCTTAAAATTATTTTCTTTGATGCTAGCATGGACGAAGGAGCACTTTAATGTCCCCAAAGGATACCCCCGAACACAGTAGAGAATGGCTTCGCCATCAGGCCAGAGAGGTGGCCGACGGCAAGCGCATCGACATCGATTCCCTCAGCCATTCGGATATCGAAGAAATCATTCACGAGTTCGGAACCTATCAGAACGAACTCCTGAGCCAGAACGAAGAGCTCAAGCAGAGCTATCAGTCCCTTGAAGAACTCCGCAACGCCTATGCCGATCTCTATGAATTTGCACCGGTCGGCTATCTCATCGTGAACCGGCAGGGATTGATCAACACGGCCAATTTGACGGCCTGTACCATGCTTAAGCTGGAGCGGTCCCGTTTTCTGCAAGCTCCCCTGTCCCGGCTCTTTGCCCAGAATCATCACCGGCAGTGTCATAGATTCCTGAATACCCTGTTCAAAGAGAGCCGCGAAGAATCCCTGGATACCGTGTTTCAATGCGGGGACGGGAATGATCTTCCGGTTCGGCTGCGGGCCAAGCTCAGGCAGGAAAACAACCAGACGCTCTGCCGACTGGCCGTCTTGGACATCAGCAGGGAGAAAGAGCAGGAACAGGGTCGGGAACGCCTGCTGCTCGACCTCCGAAAATCCAAAGAAGAGGCCGAAGCCGCCAGTCATGCCAAGAGCGATTTTCTGGCCAAAATGAGCCACGAAATCCGGACTCCCATGAATTCGATCCTGGGCATGCTCCGCCTGTCCCTGCTCAACAGCCTGGAGCCTGAGCAGCGACGGCGTCTGGCCGTGGCCAAGGAATCGGCCGAAGCCCTGCTCGATCTCTTGAATGACCTTCTGGATCTGTCCAAAATCGAGGCCGGAAAATTCGCACTACAGTCGAAAGACTTTTCCCTGCGACGTTTTCTGAATACCGCGGTGCAGATTTTCCGCCCCATGGCCCAGGAAAAGGGGATCTCCCTGAATCTGGAGATTGTCAGAGAGATCCCGGCCCGGGTCTTCGGCGATCCCCAGCGGCTTCGCCAGATCATGAACAATCTGCTCAGCAACGCCATCAAATTCACGGATAACGGCGAGGTGAACATCGAGGTGGCCCGGAATGAGCCGTCCGATGCGACCAATTCCGCCGAACACAACGCCTTGGAAATTCAGTTCAGGGTCAGGGATACCGGCTCGGGCATCAATTCTGCCTGTTTCGACAGGATTTTCGAGTCCTACGAACAGTCCGGGTATCGTTTTGAACAGCAGCAGGGCACCGGTCTGGGGCTGGCTATCTGTAAACGGCTCATTACTGAAATGTCCGGTCGGATCTGGGTCGAAAGCAGTACCGAACAGGGCAGCGTCTTCACCTTTGTCCTGCCCTTCGAATCCGACGGCCTGCCTGAAGAGCCCGTACAGGAAGATACCGAAAAAAACATGCCATCTCTTCCGCCCCTGCACATTCTCCTGGTGGAGGATCAGCCCATGAATCAAGTCTTTACCGAAGATCTGCTCACATCTTACGGACATCTTACGGACATTGCGGAAAACGGTCAACAAGCCCTAAAAATGCTCGAAAAAAAGACTTACGACCTGGTGCTCATGGACCTGCGCATGCCGGTCATGGACGGCATGGAGGCTACGACGCGCATCCGGACCGGTGACCCTTGTAATCTGGATCCGGAAATCCCGGTCATTGCCCTGTCCGCGCACGTCAAGACAAAGTCGGACGAAGAACGCTTCTTCTGCGCCGGTTTCGACGGCTACATCGTCAAGCCGGTGGAGTTTGAAAAGCTCTTTTCCACTATTCGCGATGTTTTGGGCAATCGGGGACTGCTGCCGGAGAAGAGACAAGAGAGAGGGGAGTGAGGAGTTAGGGAGTGAGGGAGTGGTCAGGAGACAGGGGTCAGCCTTGCCTCTGGCCGTATACGTTCAGTTTGATCAAAAATGGGAACCCCGCTTCAATGGAGTAACCAATACCCCCGTCCCAATTGAATTGTTTCAAGGTTCA
Source organism: Desulfohalobiaceae bacterium S24 (assembly GCA_011389765.1). Taxonomy (GTDB): domain Bacteria; phylum Desulfobacterota; class Desulfovibrionia; order Desulfovibrionales; family Desulfothermaceae; genus JAABTT01. Next base: position 10,342 of record JAABTT010000006.1, read on the forward strand.
AAGGATCTTGACTAGCAGCATCTTTTCCGGATAGGGTCTTACCCATATTTCTTGATAAAATTTCCTCCAAGTGATCAACATCAACCCCTTCCAGCAGACAGGATTCCCTTAATGAGCATTGAGACGGCATTCGATATTCCTTTTGTTGCCAAAATGGCCCTGCGGGAAAAACAGATTCAGCAAAATTACCGTCCAATCATTGGAGTTCATAAGTGGTTTGCCAGACGACCGGGCAGTCTGTTCCGGGCCTTGACATTGGCCGAATTCAGCAAGTCCTCCCTCTCTGAATCCTATTTTTACTCTCATAATTTTTCCGGTCGAAAGGTGGCTGATCCTTTCATGGGCGGTGGAACCCCTTTGATTGAAGCAAACCGCGTGGGATGTGACGTCACCGGCTTTGACATCAATCCAATGGCTGCTTGGATCGTCCGGGAAGAAATAAAACACATTGACATTAAAGAGTATCGAAAAAAAGCTAGTGACTTGATAGATGCGCTTCGCGACGAAATCGGGCACCTCTATGTCACTGATTGCCCCCACTACGGGGATGTAGACTGTCCGGTCAAATACTTCCTGTGGGTGAAAACAATTGATTGCGGATCATGCGAGATGAATTTTGATCTTTTCCCCGGATACTTAATTTCCGAAAATGCCAGGCATCCCAAAAATGTTCTTGTCTGCCCGGTTTGCGGAGACCTCAATGAAGTTGAAGACCGGAAAAATCCTGGATTTTGCAAATCATGCCAGGCCGAGTTGAAGACAAAGGGCCCGGCAGGCCGCGGTCACTGTCCGTGCCCTCACTGCGGTCACGGAAATGAATATCCCCGCAAAGGAGAAGGCGCACTCAAGCACAGGCTATTTGCCATAGAGTACTACAACCCGATTCGCAAGGATGGTCATAAGGGACGATTTTTTAAAAAGCCGGATACAAAAGACTTGAATCGTGTCGAGGAGGCACAAGTCCGTAGTCGGGATTTACAGCCGCAATTCATACCCAATGAGGAAATACTGGCCGGAGATGAAACCAACAGGCTTCATAGATGGGGCTACCGCTATTATCGTGAGATGTTCAGCGACCGGCAGCTTCTGGGGCTGGAACAAAGCTGCAGGTTGATAGCCGGCATCGGGGATGAGCGAATCCGTCATGCCCTTGCCACCAACCTTTCAGACTTGCTTCGTTATCAAAACCTGCTGTGCCGCTATGACACCTGGGCATTGAAGTCTTTGGACATTTTTTCCGTACACGGTTTTCCGGTCGGACATGTTCAGTGTGAATCAAACCTTCTCGGCATCATCAACGGCAAAGGTGTGAATGTCGGCTCAGGAGGTTGGTCCAACATCATTGACAAATATTCCAAAGCCAAAAAATACTGCGATGCACCATTTGAAGTACGACACAAAGGATCTCGAAAGGTGCAGATTCCGATACAAGGCGAATGGATCGGCGAACAACTCAACGGTGACCGCCTGCGTAAGATATCAATACATTGTGCCGACGCCACCTCGGTCGCACTGGAGTCGCAAAGCTTAGACGCCGTGTTCACTGATCCGCCTTATTTCGGGAATGTTCAATACGGTGAGCTCATGGATTTCTGCTACGTCTGGCTTCGACGTTTGGTCGGGAAGGAGGCAGAAGGATTCTGGCGGGAGTCGACCAGAACTCAGGAGGAATTGACTGGAAACGTGACCAGGTCCTGGGGATTGCCGCATTTCACCGCAGGACTGGCCAGAGTGTACAAGCACATGGCCGATGCTCTTAAGCCAGGAGCTCCTCTTGTTTTTACCTTTCATCACAACAAACTGGATGCCTACTTTGCTGTAGGTGTCGCCATACTCGATGCAGGTCTGATTTGTTCGGCAACCCTTCCTTGCCCCGCAGAAATGGGCGGATCAATCCACATACACGGGACCGCCTCCTCCATTGTTGATACGGTCTTTGTTTGCCGTCATACCGGCAGAATACCCGAATGCTGGCTGTTTCAGACTAGCGAAAAACTGACCGAGATAGTTGCGCATGATCTTGCTCAGTTATCAGCGGCTGGTCGCAAACCCACTACTGGGGACTCGCGCTGCATCATTTTCGGTCATCTGACCCGAATGGCTATCTGGAATCTCAAAGAGTACTGGAATCCAAACCTTACAACAGAGAAAAAACTCGAAATTTTTTCCGAATCTCTGAAATCCCTGACTGATCCCGAACAGATTTTCGCTCAGTTGAAAGAAAAAAAATCATCGCCAATCGCTGCCGGACCACTCTTCTTTGCAGCTGAAATGAAATTAAGGACCATCAATGCCATTACGTTTTGAGATTGATTACAATGATACTTCGATCGCCTGGGAACAGCTTGTTGATGAAGTCTTTCATGAGCTTACTTCCAGTTTTATTGAAATGCCCAAAGGCGAGGGTTTCATTGATTATGCGACGTTCGAAAAAGGATATCAGGAATTGAAACGCAGAACCGATGCCTTTGCAGAATTTACAACTGAAAGTGTGCTTGAAGCAGTTCGAGCCAAGCCCATAGCATTCATTGTTCTTCGATGCATTCTTGGTTTTACGCCACCGGAGTGGGGCTATCTGACCACAGAAAAGACTGGGATTGAAGTTAACCAGGGCGCTGCAAGATCCATAGACAGAAAATTCCGCTTGAATCCTTTAGCTCCCATGAATGAGGGAACCGGTGTCACAGGACAAAGAATACGCGCTTTGGTTGAATGTGCCGCGAGCACAGTGGCTCAAGGTGCCGGGGTTACGCCGTCTGGATTTTTGCACCGTCTGGATAAAGCGGATACCGCGGAAGGACCTGAGAGTTTGCAATCAATTGCCGATCTTGGCGTACCCTACCCCGTTCTCCTTTATGAACGTTTTCTCGGACGTCCATTTGCTTCCCACAAGGATTCAGTAAGCGAACTTGTTGGTGAGGTCGTGGAAACTGCAGTCAAAAATGTTCTCACCGAAGCCAAGATCAGCTTTCGCGATACGAAACGTGCCGAGAGAATTCCGGGATTTGATCAGACTCCGGATTTTATCATACCAGATGAGTTTACCCCTGTTGCGGTTATTGAGGCTAAACTGACGGAAGATGACGGTACTGCCCGCGACAAAGTGACTCGTGTTCAACATCTGCATACACTCAGGGATGAAACAGGTATGGATTATGATGTAATCGCCTGCATCGCCGGGCGGGGTTTTAAGATACGGCGGGAAGACATGCGCAGGCTACTGCAAGCAACCGAAGGCAAAGTTTTCACCTTAAAGACCATGCATCTGCTCATCGAATATACCAGAATTCGGGAATATCGAATCAGGTGATTGTTCATGAGTAGCGCTCTATCCTTGTATTTGGAAACATGAGGATTTCGAAATTTTGCAGCAACGAAAGAGATGAGTGAGTTTTCGTCCAAACACTATATTTTGCTGCAGACACAGATATTGCGACCCTGGCGCTTGGCCGTGTACAGGTTGTCGTCCGTAGATTTCAACAGGACATCGACATCCGGATAGGCACCGACCCGATCTCCAAGCACGGTCACGGTCCCGAAACTGGCCGTGATGCCGAAGGATCCGGTTTCGGAAAAAAAAATCAAAGAGGGGATTGCCCGGCGCAGGCGCTCGGAACAGGCCGGGGCGTCTTCGCAGTTCGTTTCCGGAAGAACCAGGATGAACTCCTCGCCGCCATATCTGGCCAGGTAATCGATTTCCTGGCGGATGCCCTGGCTCAGGGTCTTGGCAAAGGCCTGCAGGACCTTATCCCCCACCAGATGACCATGGGTGTCGTTGACCTCCTTGAAGCGGTCGATATCGCAGAGAATGAGCGTCAAATCATGGCCATACCTGGAGCAGCGAACCATCTCCGTCTGCAGTTGCTCCGTGAAATAGCGACGATTATAGGTCTGGGTCAATGGATCGGTAATGGAAAGCAGCGATATCTCCTGATACTGGTTCAGCAGGGTCTGCTCCATATTCAGGATGCGGTGGGCCGTTTGCAGCCGAGCGAACAGCTCCTTTTCCTCCACCGGCTTGTGCATGAAGTCGTCGGCTCCGGCGTTGAAGCCGGCGATCAGGTCTTCTTTGCCCTCTTTCCCGGTGACAATAATGATATAGATGTAATGGTCGATGCGCATTTTCCGGATGGCCTGACAGAGTTCAAAGCCGTTCATTCCAGGCATCACCAGATCCGTCATTACAATGCAGATGCGGATTTTGCGCAATTTTTCCAGGGCTTGATAACCGTTTGCAACCCATTCAACCGAGTAGCCAAGCTTCTCAAGCAGATTTCCAAGCCATAGTGCCTGGGATTTTTCATCCTCGGCCAGGAGCACTCTGGAATGCGGATCGTTCATGTTCAGAACTGTATCACGTCTTTCGGTTTCAATTGAGCTAATATTTTTTATAAACTTTTGGACACCTTGTTGTGAATTATCTACAAATCAGCCGGGAAGTCCTGGATCAGTCATCTGATGTCTGATCTTGGACAGACAGCAGAAGGCGATAGGGCCGCTGGTGGCTCTTGGGAATGATTCGCCCCTGAATGTACAGGGTCTTGCTGCCCTCCGGGGTATCGACCGGAAATGTCTCGGTATCGAAATTTTGGTCCTTATCCAGGGCGGCCGTGAGCTTGGTCCCCAAATCCAAGCGGTCCAATGGGAAGGCCTTCAGTGCAAAGATATCCTGTTCTTTCACGGCCTCGGGATCCAGGCTGGCCAGCCGGCACAAGGCCGAATTGGCGATGACCAGGCGTCCCCGATTATCCAGGACCGCCTTGGGGGTTGCACTCATGTCGAAGATGCTGCGCACCAGAAACCAGGCCTGTTCCTGCTTGAAATTGATTTCTTCAAGCTTTTGCTGGTTCTTTTTCTGATCGTCCACGTCCGTGAAGGTCAACACCGCTCCCCGGATGTTGTTGTCACTGGTCCGATAGGGTCGGATACGCATCTTGTACCAGGTCCCCTGATCGGTCTGCACTTCCTTTTCGAGAGTGGAAAGCTCGTCCAGAACCTGTTTGATGTCCCGGATGATATTCACCTGCTTGAGCCTGGTGGACTGATCCTTCAGGGGCCTCCCGACGTCGCTGTCGATGAGGTTGACGACCCTGGTGGCTTCACAGGAAAAACGCTTGATACGCAGCTCGTTGTCCACGAATATCGTGGCGATCTCCGTGGCGTTGAGCAGGTTGGTGATGTCGTCGTGGGCTTCGGAGAGTTCCTCCACTTTGCTCTGCAACTCCGAATTGACCGTCTCCAGCTCCTCGTTCAAAGACTGCAGTTCCTCCTTGGAGGATTCCATTTCTTCATTCGTGGACTGCAGCTCCTCGTTGGAGGATTGCAGTTCCTCATTGGTGGATTTGAGTTCCTCATTGGAGGACTCCAGCTCTTCAACCGTGGTCTGGTGGCTCTCCCGGGTGTTCTGCAGCTCATCCTCCAATGCCTGAATCCGTTCTTCATACTGATTCTGCTCGGGCTGTTGCCGGTCGTCCCGGGACTCCGGCGGCTCCCGGTGTGATGAATCGACGTCCTCGAAGACCACCAGCATATTTCCGGCCAACGCCTTGGGAGTGGTGAGGGGAAGGACATGCAGGTCTATCTCCTGAGATCCACCATTGATCGTTACCCGGATCCGTTTTCTGAGGATTTCTTCCTGGGAGGCAGCGGCTTTGCGCATTGCCATGGACAGTTCCACGCGCAGTCCTTCCCGGGCCATGTCCAGGATGTTCTGGCTGGGCGGCCCGCTGGCAGGCTCCAGATATTTCCCGGTACGGCCCAGGATGTGCAGCACCTTCCCCTTGCTGTCCACGAGCACCCCGGGAGGGGCAAAACGCTGCTGGAGCAGGTCCCGGGACAGCTTATCCAGATCGGCTCGCTGCTGCGCAGGCGGCGGAACGGATTCCGGTACTTCAGATCGTTCTCCCGGACTTCCCGTGGGAAATTGGATCCGCTCCCGCATGGATTCCGGGATTTCACGGCGTTGATAGATTTTCCAACTGGAATTCAGACAGTGAAACAGGTTGGTGAAGCCGCCCACGGTTTCGGAGGACCCGAGCATCAATATTCCCTGCGGGATCAGGGTGTAGTGAAACAGGGGCAGGAGTTTCTTTTGGGCATCGGGATTCAGGTAGATCAGGAGATTGCGGCAGCAGAGCAGGTTCAAGCGGGAAAATGGGGGGTCCTTGAGCACGTCCTGCACGGAAAAGACCATGGTCTCGCGGACCTGCTTGCGAATGCGAAAGCCATCTCCCTCTTTGTAAAAAAAGCGCTGCAGCCGTTCATGGCTGACATCGGCCTGGATGCTCGAAGGATATAGGGCTTCCCTGGCCTTGTCGATGGCCTGTCTGTCGATATCCGTCCCGAAAATCTGCAGGGTGATGCGTTTGGATAGATCGTCCTGGCATTCCTGAATGACCATGGCCAGGGAGTAGGCCTCTTCTCCGGAAGAACACCCCGGAACCCAGACCCGAAAGGTGCTGTCATTTTTGAGAGTGGCCATCACCTTGGGCAGGATTTCCTGTTTGAGCACCTCGAAGGACTTAGGATCCCTGAAAAAGTTAGTCACCCCGATGAGCATTTCCCGGAACAGGGCATCGACTTCATGACGGTCCTGGCGCAGAAAGCGGAGGTAGTCATCATGACTTTGGATCTGATTCAGGATCATGCGCCGGTTGATTCGACGCTGAATGGTATTGGTCTTGTAGTTGGAGAAATCGTGTCCCACCTGGACCCTGAGCATGGCGAAGATCTTGTGAAGCGGTTTCCGATTGTCCGGCTGCTGCCCCTCCTCCTTTTCCACTTTCATCCGTTGATCGAAGTAACGCTCGAGTTTTTCCGGCATGTCCTGCGGGGCCATTACAATATCCACCAGTCCCGTCTTTTGGGCACTCCAGGGCATGCCGTCGTATTTGGCGGTATCCCCGGACTGGGCCAGCACCAGACCGTCATTCGACTTGATGTCCTTCAAGCCCACTGAGCCGTCCGAGCCGGTGCCGGAGAGGATCACCGCCGCGGTCCGGCTCTTCTTGTCCGCAGCCAGGCTGCGGAAGAAGTAGTCGATGGGCATGGAGGAGATGTTGTCCTTGTTCTCCAGGAGCTGGATGGTGTTGTTGTAAATACTGACCTCTTTTCGGGGCGGTATCACGTAGATACGGTCGGGTACGATCCGCACCCCGTCCTCTGCCATGGCTGCAGGAATGGAACTCGATTTCTGGAGGAGTTCCGGAAGCATGCTCGGCTGATCCGGAGAAAGGTGCATGAGCACGATATAGGCCATGCCGCTTCCCTCGCGCACCTTTGAAAAAAACGACTTCAAGGCATCAAGCCCGCCGGCCGAGGCGCCCAGGCCGATCACCGGCAGGTCCTGAACAGGGGATTCATCGGAAGACTGAGACCGGGATGACCGGTCTTCCGAACCGGCCGTTTCCTGTTCTTCTTCGGTCTTGCCTTTCCCGGATTTCAAGGCCTCGTTGTTCCTGTCCGCGGTTTCGCCCTGGGTCTTTCCTGCCTCCGGCGCGACCTGATTCTTGTGTTCTTTGCTCATCCCAAGCCCCGGTCATAGGTTTTCCTTCCCGGTCAATGAAGGTACGAATCGTTCCCATCTCGTTTACAGCCCTATATTCGCATTTCAGGGCGGAGATGGCAAATCCGAAATCAAATCAGATCCGAAATCAAATCAGAATTTGATTTCGGATATATACTGCTCTAACGTACCTTTTTCAAAATTCTGTCGTTGAAATCAAAGGACAATCAGTCTTTGTTTCAAAAACAAAATTGGATCAGTTATCCTCGCATTTGATAAAGCTTTTTACTTGCAACCCGCTCTCTTGTGGACCTATTTCAACATGCAGGGGAATACCTTTGTGTTTTGAAGTGATAGGAAGGACCACCACAAGTCCGGCAGGTCCAATATTGAAGGTATTTTCCGAAAGAACAAGCCCGGGGCGTTTTCCTGCTTGTTCATGCCCTCTGGCCGGATTAAGATCAATGGACCAAATATCTCCTCTGAGAGGCTTCAACATAGTTGCTCATCACCAGACAGGTCATCCTCTATTGTCTGGTCCCAAGAGTCCCGTTCCCAAACTTCTTCGTTCCATGCATCCTTATCCTCGCGCAAGGCCGCATAGGCTTGATTGGTTTTGTGCAAAATCAGCTCACGGCGATAGCGCTCAATGGCTTTTTCCAAAATCAACTGCATGGGCGAGTTTTCGATTTGCGCCACCTCTTTAAGCAACTGATGCGAAGCAACTGAAATGCGTATGGTCGATGTCTGCATATAATATGCCTCCTTATGCCTACAGATTAGTCTACATCTAACTCCAAGTCAAGATTATCCATCAGGCCTAGAACCGAAATGTTTCCCCACCACTCCCCCAACCCTATGTTTTGGTTTGTTCTTTGATTCATCATTCGACGTTGAACGTTCGATGTTCGACGTTCATTCTCCCTGCCTTTCCTCGTATGAAACTTCAAATTCCTCTCATCAGGGTCGGTATCGGTATCGAGAAATGATATGATGAGGATTAAGACTTCGATTCCGATAGCGATAGCGATCCCGACCGGGATTTCTTCCTGAGGTTTCTTCATTGATCAAACTGGCCGGTCCGTCCGGCCAGCGGCAGGGCTGACCTCTGATCTCTGATCTCTGACCTCTTCCCCCCACACTCCCCTCCCTCACTTTCTTCTACCCTTTTTTTCACCCTTTGCCGGTCCGCACTTTTCGGATATCCTGAATTGAAATTTCAACATACAGGAGTGTACCGCCATGAACCAAGAGATTGGAGAGACCGCCGGCATCATTTGGAACCTTCTTCTGGAGGAAAAGAGTCTGAGCGTTTCCGGAATCGCCAAGAAGACGAATCGTTCCCAGGCCCTGGTCAACATGGGACTGGGCTGGCTGGCCAGGGAGGGCAAAATCGAATTCAGCAAAAGCACTCGCGGACATTACGTCAGCCTGAAGTGTGAACAGGAGGTCTGAAAATGGAATTCCTTTTAGGACTGAACATCTGGTTTTTCGCCGGGCCTCGGAAGGCGATAGCTGTCGGTGATTCCTCCAATAGATAAGCAAGTTATCAGCGGTTCTATTGTCAATATCTCCTCGATCGCCGGGCGAAACGGCATTCCCGGCCATGTGCTCTACAGCGCCAGCAAGGGGGCGGTCATTACCATGACCAAGGACACCGCATATCTTCCTCTTTAAACCGTGAACCGTGAACCATATTTAACAAGGACTTCAACTGCTTCGGAGCAACACATTGTCTTGTTCCCTATGACAGAGCAAAAAGGACAGGCCCGAGAGAAAATTCAAGAGCAACGCCCGCCCTTTACGTCGGCCGCTGTGGATAAGGATGCCGAAATCGCTATTTCAGGATCAGGACCGGGCACTGGGCAAGCCGCAGCACCCGTTCGGCCACTGAACCGATCATGTGCTCTTTCATGCCTTTTCTACCGTATGAGGTCATGACAATGAGATCCGCCTGAACGGATTCGGCGAATTCCGGGATCACCGCTCCGGGCTCACCTTTATCAACATGAATATTGACCCCGGGGAACTCGGAGGCCATTTTTTCTCTGAGAATCTCCTCGGATACTTTCGGTCGATCGTCGGTGAACTCTTTGCCCAATAATCCGCCCACTAGCGCCGGGTTAATCTCCCTGACCACATGAATGATGTGGATGTTTGTGTTTTCGGTTGTAAAATCCGCGGCAACCTTGACGGCCGAGTAGGTAATCTCGGACAGGTCAACCGGAACCACGACTCGCTCTTTGTCTGTCCAGGCCATACATGCCTCCTCTCTCCGGAATCAGGCGAAGACGTCTGATTCCGGATATAATTATTTTGATTTCAAAGTTTGACATCAGCCCCTTTGGGGAGTTGGCTGGTGTGGGCTAAAATTTTCATTTCTTTATTCATCATTCAGCTTTGGACGTTCGATGTTCGATGTTCATTCTGAAAGCAGAATGTGAACGTTCAACATCGAACGTTGAACGTCAAATTGTGTGCGTTTCCACCAGCCACTAGCTCACCTGAATCTCTTTGGCACTTTCCCAGAGTCCATGGATATTGCAAAAGGCCATGGCCACAATCCGGCCCGGGACATTGGTCTTTAGGGAACAGATCACCTCGTGGTGGGTGTAGACCGGCCCTGTGTTCGGACCCTTGGCGGATTCGCCGTGGGCGGTGAATTCAAAGTTTCCCACTTCATAGGCAGTGCCGTCAGCCGGTTTGAAATAAATCCGTACCCACCGGATGTGATGTTCAGTGGTGTTCGGATGGGCCACTTCCCTGCCCAGGGATACCTTGAGATCAAAAAAGTCACCATTCGGCACTGTGTCCGGGCATTCGATGACCGGGACGTGTTTTTCCGTTTTCCAGTCCGCAGTTTGAAACAGTTCGTCAACACTCATGATGCACTCCTGTTGGTTTTGATTGAACAATTGTCCCAAAAATGGACTATCAGATCCATCTTTGTTGTTTTCAGAATGCATCAAGTCTATCCCGGAACAGTGTCTCCGACAAGGTGATTTATGGGGGATATTTCTTCCTTAGCCCAAAGGTTCCAGGTTAGACCAGGACTTCAAATAGTTCGGGGCAACAGATTTTTAAATTCATCGATAAGGCGCCTTTAATAGTGCTGGTGTATTTCCGGGATTGTAAAGTAACTTGAAAAGAGCTACACTTTTTTTGCTATGAATATTTCGCAGCAAACTATACCCCCTGATCGGATCTGGACCTTCGGTTATGCTGGACTGGGGCTCCTGCTTCTGGCGGGACTGTTTGTCATCAGCCGTTTCAATTATCTTCTGTTTCACGGTGTTGCCGAGTTGTTCTCCATTGCCGTGGCCTGGAGCGTCTTCCTCCTGGTCTGGAACGTCCGGCGGTATATGCAGAATGACGCCCTGTTTTTTCTGGGCGTTGCCTATTTTTTTGTCGGTTTTTTCGACCTGCTGCACACCCTGGCCTACAAAGGCATGGGCGTGTTTCAGGTCCAGGACCCTTCCAACCTGGCCACCCAGTTCTGGATTTCCGGCCGCGGTTTCGAAGCCCTGGCCCTGCTCTGCTTCCCCCTGCTTCTGGGAAAAAGGATCCGCTCCTCCCTGATGATGGGACTCTGTCTCGGGAGTACGGTCCTGCTCCTGGCCGCCATTTTTGTCTGGGACGTCTTTCCGGTCTGCTATACCCCGGCCACGGGATTGACCCCCTTCAAGATCTGGAGCGAATTTATCCTCTGCGCCCTCATCCTGGCGGGCCTGCTTTTTCTGCACCGCAAGCGGCATCTCCTGGATGCAGCGGTGTATTTTTACATGGCGGCGGCCATGGGCCTGACCATTGCTGCGGAACTCTTCTTCACCCTGTATGCGGATGTCTACGGGCTGAGCAATCTGATCGGCCACTTCCTGAAGATTGTGTCCTTTGTTTGTATCTACTGCGGCTTGATCCGCTCCGGTTTGACCCGACCCTATGCCGTCCTGTTCAATGAATTGGAACGGAAAAAAGAAGCTTATCGGAGCAGCGAAGAGCGTTTTCGCCTGCTCTTTGAAAATGCGGTGACTGCCGTGGCTCTTCATGAAATCGTGTTAAACGAGCAGGGAGAGCCAGTCGACTATGTTTTTCTCGAAGCCAATGCCGCCTTTGAAAAGCACACCGGACTTCGGGTTGAGGATGTGCTTGGACGGAGGATCTCGGAGATCCTGCCGGGACTAGAACACTCCCCGTTTCTTGAAATCTACGGCAAAGTCGTCCAGACCGGTCAGGCCATGAGTTTTGAGCAGTATTCCGAGGAATTGGGCCGACACTACTTCATCAATGCCTACAAGATCAGGCATGATCAATTCGCGACCATTTTTCAGGATATCAGCCACCGGAAAGAAACCGAAAAAATCCTGCTGCAGGCCAAGCAACAGGCCGAACAGGCCAACAGGGCCAAATCGGATTTTTTGGCCAAGATGAGTCACGAAATCCGGACCCCAATGAATTCCATCATGGGCATGCATCGGCTGGTCCTTTCCGGCGACCTGACACCCAAGCAGCGTAAGCGTATTCGGGTGGCCAAGGATGCGGCCGAATCGCTTCTCTGGCTCTTGAACGATCTCCTGGACCTCTCCAGGATCGAGGCGGGCCGGTTCGAACTCCATGAAAAGGAGTTCAGGCCCCGGCGAATGCTCGTGAATGTCCTCAAGGAAATGGAACTGCCGGCCTCGGAAAAAGGGCTGAAGCTGTTTCTGACCATGGATCGCGAACTCCCCCAGAACTCTCTCGGCGATCCGCTCAGACTGAAGCAGATTTTGATCAATCTGGTGAGCAATGCCATCAAGTACACCGAGCAGGGCGAGATCTCCCTGGCCGCCTATCCCCTGGAATCGGACAAGGATACATCATCCGGGGAGGAAGACCTCGTTCAGGTTCAATTCGAGGTCCGGGATACCGGAGTGGGAATTTCAGAGGCAAGATTGCGGAAAATTTTCAAGTCCTATGAACAGGGCACTGATATGTCTCTGTCCGTGGAACAGGGGGTCGGCCTGGGGCTGGCCATCTGCAAACGGCTCAGCCTGCAGATGGACGGAGCGGTCTGGGCCGAGAGCCGGCCCGGAAAAGGCAGTACCTTTTTCTTGAAGGTTCCTTTGCGAGTGCTTGCAGCACAATCCAATCCGGCTGTGGAGGAGGCGTCGAGCTCGAATGAGAAATCCTGGAACGATCTCGGAAAACTGAACATCCTGCTGGTCGAAGATCAGAAGATGAACCAGATCTTTGCCCAGGATCTGCTCACCACCCAGGGGCATGTGGTGGACATTGCCGAAGACGGACAGCAGGCCCTGGACCTCCTCAGCCGCAGGAGTTTCGATCTCGTGCTCATGGACATCAAGATGCCGGGCATGGACGGCATCGAGGCCACCCGGCGCATTCGGACCGCGGACAAGGTGCTCATGAATCCGGACATCCCGATCATCGCCCTCTCCGCCCATGTTCCGCCTCCGGAGGAAATGGAACGCTTCCGGCAATCCGGATTCGATGACTACCTGACCAAACCCCTCAATTTTGAAAACCTATTCGAGGCCATGCGCAGGGTGTTGAAGGAAGAATAAAATCCGCGGCCCGGGCCGCGGATTTTATTTTTTGACCTTGGCGATCATTTCCTCGACTTCTTCGTACCCGTCCTTGTAGAACTTCTCTTCCTCGGGATCCAGCTCCCGCAAAAGTCGCAGGAACTCCCCGGCATGCTCCTTCTCCTCATTGGCGATATCCAGGAGCACCTCCTTGGCCAGTTCATTGTTCGTGCTCTCGGCGGTCTGCTGGTAGAGCTGGATGGCCTCGTATTCGGCCGCGATCATGTAGCGGATGGCCCGGACCAGTTCCTCATGGCTCAGCTTCCGATCGTTCTTCAGGATGGCAAAAGGATTTGAAAATTCAGGCATCATCGACCTCCTTCAATAATAATTTCTCAATTTCCTTGAGAAATTATTATAAACCATGCCCTTTCCATTGACAAGAACAGGAGGAGGTTTTTTTCATTTTCTTGACCTCTGTCCCTGCTTGGGGCATGCTGTGCCGGTTGCTGAATTTGCCGGTTGCTGAATTTGATTGACGCCGGCTCTCGCCGTATCTGTCGGAACAATCCCCAAGGAGACATCCATGAAGCATATCGTTGACGGAAGCAGAGCTTCTTGTGCCGGGCGCATTTTCCGTCTTATAGGGCTGAGCCTCCTGTTTTTTTTGAGCTCCAGCGCCATGGCTCAACAAAACTGTATCCCGGTCGATCTGACGGAGGTCGCCGCCACAGACCTTAATGAGACAATCGAAGCCATCGGGACCCTGGAAGCCAATCAGCAGGCGACCCTCAAGCCGGAGCTGGCCGGAACCATAGAGGCTGTCCACTTTGAAGAGGGCAGCGCAGTGAGCAAAGAACAGCTCCTTTTTTCCATCGAAGACGACAAGTATCAGGCTCAATTCAGGGCCAAGGAGGCTGCATTACAGCAGCATAAAGCGGAGCTCGTGAATGCCCGCCGAAATTTTGAACGGAGAAAACGCCTTTTTGAAAAGAAACAAGTATCGGAAGAAGTCAGAGACGAAGCTGAAACCCAACTCAAAATCGCCCAGGCCGTGGTTCAGCGTCTGCAGTCAGAAATTGAGGAGTTCAAGGAAATCCTGAAAGACACCAAAATCCGGGCGCCGTTTGACGGCATTGTGGGCGAGCTCCTCGTGGATCCGGGGAACTGGGTGGACGCGGGAACACCTCTTGCTGCACTCACCCAAAATGATCCCTTGCACATTGCTTTTACCCTCCCGGAAAAATCCATCGGCCGGGTTAAAATCGGACAACGGGCCCGGATTCAGGTTCCCGCCTCTCCAAAACAGCATTTTGACGGCCGGGTTTTTTTTATCAGCCCTCGAATTGAGATCAGTTCCCGATCCCTATTGGTCAAGGCCAAATTGGACAATCCGGACGATCGGCTCAAACCCGGGGGATTTGCCTCGGTTCAGCTCAAAGTCGGAACACGCAATGATGTCCCGGTAATACCGGAAGAAGCCCTTATCCCCACACGGACCGGCTATATGGTGTTTAGCGTCCAGGAGGGGCAGGCCCACGCCCGGCAGGTGGAGATCGGGCTGCGCAGGCCGGGCACAGTGGAGATTACAAGCGGACTGGATACAGACCAGACCATCATTCGGGCCGGGCATGAGGACGTTCAGGAGGATGACCGGGTCTGCCCTGCCAAAAAGGAACAGAATACGCAATAATATACTGATCCGGCTTGGCTTTTTAGGATATACAGCCCTGAAGCCTTGGGATCAGCACTCTTCGTCATAAACAACCAAAATTGGATCAGTATATGATCTGGAATTTTTGCATACGCCGGCCTATCCTGACGACGGTCATCTTTCTGGCCATATTCATCTTCGGTATCTTTGGATACACCCAAATGTCTGTGCGGGAGTATCCGGACATTGAATTTCCCATAGTCAATGTCAGCGTGGTTCTTCCCGGCGCAGACCCCGCAGTTATTGAAACCGAGGTGGTCGAGCCTCTGGAAGAGGCATTGAACACCATTGAAGGCATCAAGGAAATCACCTCCACCAGCCGGGAAGAAGTGGGCGTGGTCACAGTCGAATTCGAACTCTACCGGGATGTGGATGTCGCGGCCCAGGACGTGCGGGACCGGGTAACCCGGGCCCGGGCCGAGATGGCCGATAATATAAAAGAACCCAATATCCGGAAGATCGATCCCGATGCCCAGGCGGTGATGTGGGTGCCCCTGACCGGGGATGAACGCTGGGACACCATCCGTTTGACCAAGTATGCGGACGATGTGCTCAAGAACCAGCTGGAGGGCATGCCCGGCATCGGACAAATCAGCATCGGGGGGGAACATAAGTACGCGGTGCGCATCAAGCTGGATCCTGCCCGTCTGGCGGCCTATCGCCTCACAGTGCAGGATGTGATCAGGACCATCCAGCAGGAGAATGTCGATATTCCGGCGGGCAGGATTGAAAGCACCAACCGGGAATTTCTGGTGAAAACCAGCGGACAGTTTCCTACAGCCGAACCTTTCAACCGCCTGATTATCGCCGAACACAACGGTGCGCCGGTCCGCCTGCAGGACGTCGGCCGGGCCGTGGACGGCCGGGAGAACGACCGCAATGTGGCCCGGTTCAACCAGGAGCCCTCGGTTGGTCTGGGGGTGGTCAAACAGTCGGACTCCAACATGGTGGAAGTGGTGGAGCGGGTCAAAAAAAGACTAAAAATCCTGTCCCGGGATTTTCCCCCGGGTCTCACATACGACATTGCTTCGGATGATTCCACCTATGTCAAAGAAAATATCAATGACCTGATCACCACCATCTTTCTGGCCACCGGTCTGGTGACCCTGGTGGTGATGGTTTTTCTGGGCAGCGCCCGAGGAACCCTGATCACCAGTATCGCCATCCCGACATCTCTCCTGGCCGGCATGGCCATTGCCTACTACCTGAACTTCAGTCTCAATGTTATTTCTCTGCTGGCCTTTATTCTGGTCATCGGCATCGTGGTTGACGATGCCATCGTGGTCCTGGAAAGCTGCTACCGGCATATGGAACACGGAGCGGAAGCCAAGCCTGCGGCCCGCACCGGAACCACGGAAATCGCCTTTGCGGCCATAGCCAACTCCTTGTCCCTGGGCGCCGTTTTTATCCCGGTTGCCTTCATGCCCGGAATGATCGGGCGCTTCTTTTACGAGTTCGGGCTCACTGTGGCGGTAACTGTTTTTGCCTCTACCTTTGCCGCCCTGACCTTGACCCCCATGCTCTGTTCCCGATTTCTGGCTATTCCGGACCAAAGCAAAAAGCCCTTTCTTCTGAAAATCACGGATCCGGTCTTTCGCAACCTGGAAAAATTCTACGCGCCGCTGCTGGGGGCGGCCCTGCGCTGGCGTTGGATCACCGTGAGCATCGGAATACTCGCCTTTATTTTCGGACTGTTCATTTTCAATCAGTTGGAGTCTGAATTCACTCCGGACGTGGATCAAAGCAAATTCATGGTCTCCTTTGAAACAGTGGAAGGCTCCACCCTGGAGTATACCGATCAATATGCCCGAACCATTGAAAAGATCATGGCCGATATCCCGGAAATCCGCTCCTTTTTCCTGGCCATCGGTCTGTCCCGGGCCGGACCGGGAAAAGCCAACGAGGGCATCAGCTTTGTCCGTCTTTCCCATCACAGTGAACGGGAGCGCAGCCAACAGGATATCATGCAGGAACTTCGCTCAAAGATCCATCAAGTGCCCGGCGTGCGAGGGTATGTTCTGGAAGCCGGTGGGCCGATGGGCGCTGAAGCGCCCCTGCAGATGGTCTTGAAAAATCCGGATCTGAATGATCTGGCCAGACAGCAGGAATATCTCATGCAATGGATGCGCAGCCGGCCGGAGTTTGCCGGGGTCCGCTCCAATATGCGCCTGGACAAGCCGCAAGTACAGGTATCCATTGACCGGGACAAGGCCGGAGAAATGGGTGTTTCCCTGGCCCAGATTTCCAATTCCCTGCGTTACATCTTTGGAGATCCGAAAATATCGGAAATCGAACAGGACAATAAACGCTACGATGTTATTTCTGAAATCATCACCGAGCACAATGTCCCGGACACCCTGTACAATCTCTACATCAGAAACGCAGGCGGCGAAATGATCAATCTGGCCAACCTGGTGGATATTCAGGAAAACGTCGGACCGAGCGAAATTCATCACTTCAATCGCAGCCGGGCCGTGACCATTTCCTCCGAGTTGCCTGCAAACGTACCTCTGGGCACGGCCCTGAATACCTTGCAGAATTATGCGGATAATGAACTGCCCCCTGATTTTGATACGGCTGTGGCAGGCGAAGCCCGTGACTTTGAAGAGTCTTTTTTCTATCTGAGCATGGCCATGGTCTTTGCGGTTGTCTTTATCTTTCTGGTCCTGGCCGGTCAGTTCGAGTCCTTTGTCCACCCCTTTACCATCCTGACCACCATGCCCCTGGCCGGGGTCGGGGCCTTCGGCGCCCTCTACGCTTTTGGCATGACCTTTAACATCTTCTCCTTTATCGGGGTGATCATGCTCCTGGGACTGGTCACAAAAAACGGAATCCTGCTGGTGGATTATGCCAATGTCCTGGTGGCCAGAGGAAACACGGTCAGGCAGGCCGCCAGAGAGGCGGCTCTGACCCGCTTTCGGCCGGTGCTGATGACCGCAATCTCCACGATTCTGGGTATGCTCCCCATCGCTCTGGGCTATGGAGCCGGCGGCGCAGCCCGCTCCCCCATGGGAGTGAGTATCTCCATGGGCATGTTTGCCTCCACTGCCTTGACCCTGCTGGTCATCCCGGTAGTCTACACCCTGTTGCATGCCCTGCAGGACAGGATACTTAGGCATAAACTGCTCTCTTTCGGCATCGCCCTGGTCCTGGCCCTCCTGGCCGGGGGTATCCTCTGGTGGAGGAATTTCGGATAATCCTCGACTGTTAAGTTGTTCATCCGGATCAGGGGAAAATTCCGAGGATTTAATATATGTCAGCTTTGCCAGAGGCAAAGCTGACAGAGGAATCGACCATGAAACTTCTGTTCATCAGCTTCCATTTTGAATATTCAGAGGAAATCGAAGCCATTCTGGACCAAAATCAGGTTCAGGATTTCGTCCGCTACCCCATGCTGGAAAGCAAGGATATTGACGGCAAGCATTTCGGCAGCCAGGTCTTTCCCGGCAATTCGTCTGTTGTCCAGGCTCTGGTTGATGAAGAGTGTCTCCAATCCATCAAGGAAGACCTGCGGGCCTTTCAGCAATCCAAAATCTCCCGCCGCCATTTGCAGGCCTTTGTGCTGCCCATCGAAGCCGACTTGTTGGAATGAAAAGTTTTTTCAGGTGGAGTGCCGTGTTAAGCGTTGGGTTGTTCATCACCCGTCATTACGAGGCGTCTTCGCCGCCCGCCGGCCGAAGCAATCTCAGGCGATAAGGCTTGTCCCCTTTGTTTGAAAGATTGCTTCGCTTCGCTCGCAATGACGAACTCTGGTCAATGCTCTTCTCCAATTTCCAATTTGTTCCCTTCTTTCATGCCGGCATCCCGGCATTCCATCATTCCAGCATCTCCCCGTTTCCCCAATTTCAAATTTCCAATTTCTCTTCTCCCTCCCCGAAATATCCCCCTTTCCATTCACTTTGCTGCTGATTAGAGTAAAGCAATAGCTGTTTGTGTTCCTCAGCTAAAGATTTGCAGCGCCCCTGTGCGATACGCCCGCAGGCTGAAGAAATTCGGGGCATAAAGTGAACCCTCATGGAAACTGGAACGAGTATCACTCTCCTGACCGTTGGAGGTCTCCTGCTTCTGGGGCTCCTGGCCAATTACCTGAGTCCGAAGCTGCACATCCCACGGGTCACGTTGCTCATTATCGCCGGTGTCGCCCTGGGTCCCTCGGGATTCGACGTTCTCCCCCAGGATCATGAACGCTGGTATACGATTTTCTCGAATATCGCCCTTCTGATGATCGGGTTCATCCTCGGGAGCAAGCTCTCAATTGCCTCCTTAAAGGATTACGGCAACCAGGTTTTCTGCATCTCGGTCTGCGAAGTCATCGGAGTATCCGCCCTGGTCTTCATCGGATTGATGCTCTTCGGCACGCCAATAGAAGTGGCTCTGGTTCTTGCCGGAATCGGGCCGGCTTCGGCTCCGGCCGCCGTAACCAACGTGGTCGAGGGTCTGCGGGCCAAAGGTCGCTTCACTGATACCCTGCTGGGAATCGTGGCCATTGATGACGCTTGGGGTCTCATCGTCTTTTCCATTCTCCTGGCCGTAGCCATGGCCATCAGCGGACATGGGGGCTGGACTGAGGCCTTGTCCAGCGGCGGTCTCGAACTGGGCGGCGCCCTGCTCATCGGTATCCTCCTGGGGGTGCCGGCGGCCTGGCTGACCGATCATATCCGGGCCGGCGAACCCATGCAGGCCGAAGCTCTGGGCTTTATTTTCATCTGCGGAGGTCTGAGCCAATTGATCAATGCCTCCTTTATCCTGGCCGCCATGGTCATGGGTGCGGTCATCGCCAATACCGCCAAACATACCGACCGTGCCTTCGATACCATCCGGGAATTCGAGTGGCCGATCATGATCCTGTTTTTTATTCTGGCGGGTTCAAGCCTCCATATCAGCAAGCTTCCGGAAATCGGACTCATCGGTGTAGCCTATATCGGTTTGCGCATATTCGGCCTGGTGGCCGGAGCCTATCTCGGGGGCAGCATCAGCAATGCAGGGAGGCACATCAAAAAATACATGGGCCTGGCCATCACCCCCCAGGCCGGCGTGGCACTGGGCATGGTCCTGGTGGCCGCCAACCATTTTCCCGACCTGAAAAACACCTTCATTCCTCTGGTGATCGGGACAACCGTGGTTTTTGAAATCATCGGCCCCATGTTCACACTTCTTGCTATCAATCTCTCCGGGGAATCAGGGCAAAACTCATCCGAAGCTCAACAGGACCCTGAGTGACTTCTCACCTATTTTTCACCCTTTTCATTCCGAAAGCTCAGCCATATACTTGAATGCGTGGAAAAGGGAATTTCAAATTGTTTCACCAAACAAACCATATCTGAAAAAATGCCTGCATTTTTTCAGATAAAAGGAGCTGCACAATGGCAAAAGTAAATGAAGTCTATCGTTGCAACAAATGTGGAAACGTGGTTGAAGTCAAACAGGGCGGCGCCGGCGATCTGGTCTGCTGCGGAGAGAACATGGAACTGCTCAGCTCACAGGAAGCTTCCGCCTTCAAATAAGGAAAAATATTTGAAGGAATCGAGCCACCGTCATCCCTTTACCTGACATATCTGGAAACAGGCAAATCTGCCTGTTTTCAGATAAAGGATCTCAAGAAACGGGTCCTGGATTCCGGCTTCCGCCTTCGCTCAGAGCTTCGGCGTGACAAGCCGCCGGAATGACGGAGGGTTTGACCCAAAGTTTCTTCGTTGATCAAACTGGCAGTCGTGTCAAGATGAAACGCCGAACAGCTTATAGATTTATTGTAATAAATATCAGATAATTATGTTTCAGATTTGCCAGAGGCAAAGCTGACACCCCAAAAAGATATATCGGAAAATTTCTCTTGAAATTTTTCGATAAAGGAGAAGGTCACATGCAGAATCAGACAGCCGTAATGTATTTTTCCGATCGGGAACGCAGCGACTTTCCAGGCATGTCCAAATGGTTCAAGGGAATCGGCATTGCCGTCCTGATCATGGGCATCCTGGCCGTTATCCTCCCGTATATAGCCACTCTGACCATCAACATCCTGGTGGGCATCGTTTTGCTGATCACCGGCATTCTCCACCTGGCCCATGCGATCCAGGTGCGCAAATGGCGATCCATTACCTGGGAAATCCTGGTGGCGGTCCTGTTTCTGCTCATCGGGATACTCTTTCTGGTTTATCCGGCGAGCGGGATCGTGGCCTTGACCATTTTCCTCGGCATATTTTTTCTTCTGAATGCCGCCTTCAAGATCCCCCTGGCCATGAGCTGGAAACCCAGGCCCGGCTGGGGATGGTTGCTGACCAGCGGCATCCTCTCCGCCCTCCTGGGGCTGCTGGTCCTGATCGGCCTGCCGGGCACCGCGGCCTGGGCTATCGGACTGATTCTGGGCATCGATCTCATTTTTTCGGGAATCACGCTTCTGGCCCTGGGCACAAAGATGAAGGGGCTGGTGGTGGAGTGAGATCCTGAGGATTTCGTTCATATCCAGAACAGAAATCCTTATAAACCTGATTCACCAGCTGCTTTGCCGGCTCGAGGTACCCATTGTTCCCTTCCCTGGGCAACGACAGAAAATTGCCGAGCAGAGGTAGCGGACAGGCTTTGCGGAAGTGCTCAGCCCGTTTTGTTCGACAATGGAGGGTGCTGACAATCATCACAGACAGAACTTTTGAGTCAAAAGACTAGTCTGAGGCTTCTTCTTCAATAGCTTCACCGGTACTCTCGACATCCTGTCCGATTCCCTCCAGAGTATTACATCCGACGAATCCAAAGCACAGGCTGCTCAGCAGAAAAACAGCGAAAAAAAATGAAATGATTTTTTGCATAACACTCTCCTTTTCGATTTTTAAATGAACCAAAGCAGGTCATCACCGAGATTTAGTCACTTATAAACTTTAGTCACTTTAGTCACTTTTTCTGCAACAGCAGGAAAAAGTCACGGACGACATTGCGGCCTTCGGTTCTGCTGCCCGGCCCGGCGGTAGAGCTCAAGTGCTTCCGGCAGATGGGCCTGCAGGGACTGAATCCGGGAATAGTCCGAAGGGTGGGTGGACAAAAATTCCGGGGGCTTTCCCCCTTCTCTGGCCATGTTTCTCCAGAGCTGAATGCTCTGTTCTGGATCGAATCCGGCCCTGGCCATGTACTGCAATCCGAGAATGTCGGCTTCCTGCTCCTGGGAACGGCTGAAAGGCAGGAGGAGGCCGACCTGGCTGCCTAGACCGAGCAGGGCCATGATGGTTCTGGTGCTGCCTCCGACCTGCCCTTCAAGAAAGGCACTCACCGTCTGAAGCCCGGCCTGGGTGGCATACTGAGAGGACAGCCGGGCATTGGGATGACCGGCTGTGACATGGGCGATTTCGTGTCCAATCACCGCGGCCAGCTGGTCCTGATTATCGGTTACTTTGAGCAGCCCGGTATACACTCCGATATATCCGCCGGGCAGAGCAAAGGCATTGACGGCTTCATCATTGTCAAAGACCGTAATATGCCACTGTTTGCTGCCCGCGGAGGCCGGCAAGGCCGAATTGATAGAACGGACCACGCAGTTCACAAAGCTGTTCACGTCCTGGCCTCTGATAACTTTCTCGTCCTTTTTCAATTGACGGTAGGACATCCGCCCCATTTCGGACAACTTTTGCGACGAGAAGAGTTGGAGCTGGTTTCGTCCGGTGGGAGAGGTCGCGCAGGCAGTGCACAAGAACAGAATGAACAGAATAGTGTAAAAAAATCGATGTTTCATGCAGAACTCCCTGTAGTATCATAAAAAAATCAGCCCCGGGACCAAGTCCCGGGGCTGATTTTTTAGAGACAGAGCATAAACGCGACGAGATCTTTCTTTTCCTGTGAGGAAAGATCCAGGCCGAGAACCAGATTGAAAAATTCAACCGTGTCATCAAGAGTCAACAGCCGCCCGTCATGGTGATAGGGAGGCGAATCCTTGATCCCTCTGAGGGTGAAGGCCTTGATCGGACCGTCCGGAATGCTGTAATGATCACTGATCATTTCCGGCGTGTAAAAACGCTCCAGCTTGAGGTCCTGCATCTCGTGGTTGGTGTAGGCCGGAGCCGGATGGCATGCCGCACAGCGGGCCTTTCCGAAGAAAATTTTCTCTCCCCGCAATTCCTGTTCCGTTGCTTTTTCCTTGATGAGCCTTCCTGTCGCATCAAGCTTCGGGGCCGGCGGAAAATCGAGCATATTCTGCATCTGGGCCATCATGACCACCTGGCTGGCCCGGTCCGGAAGATTGACCCCTTTTTTGGCTGCAGTGACGTGATCACCGTCAAAATAGGCCGTCCTCTGCTCAAATTCGGTGAAGTCCTCCACCGAACGCAGGGAACGTTTCGACCCATGGATCTGCTGATTGTACAAGCCTCTCAAACTGACTGTGTCCATACGCATGCGCGCCGCCTGGGGACGGGTGTCCGGATTGAGGTGAAAGGCAGCATTGGTGTGGCCGTTGACATGACAATCCATACAAGTCACCCCCAGACTCGGTTCTTTGACCTTGCGATCAAAGGTCTGGTTGAACTGCTGCTGGGGAAACGGGGTCAAAAGCAGCCGCATGCCTTCCATCTGGACAGGAGTCAGGATGCCGTGAAAAATTTCATAGTAGTTCTTGATGGAGAGCACCTTGCCTTGTGAGACATCTCCGAGGTCAGGACGGCTTGTCAGATAAATCGGAGGTGGAAACTCCGGGATAAAATGCGTGGGGATATCAAATACTGTGTCAAAGCGCTCCAAATTCCGATCTTCCAGCTCGAGCATCTTCTCAATTTGTTCCTGGGGAAAGACCTGTCCGCCGGTACTGTGTTTGATGTGGGGCAACGGCCGGAACCCCGGGGGAAAAAGATCTTTCCTTTTAATCTCGGCAGGGTCCATTTCCGAAAGCTCTTTCCAGCTCACATCACCATGCAGCTTGACCCGCACCCCGCGCTGAACCGCCTTGCGTCCGGCCGACATCATGTCCTCGGAAGGTCGGTCACTCAAATCGTAGCGTTTTTCCAGCAATTTTTGCTGCCGCTTTACGTACTTTGGCTTTGCGGCGCTGTCCTCCTCCATTATTTCCTTGAAGCTTTTCTCCATAACCACCGGCATATATGTGGCTTTGTCCATTATGGCTGTCTTTTGCTCCGCCGAAACAAAACCGCCGAGTACAGTTAAAATCCCGCCAAAAGCCAAACCAACTGCGGCAATGAGCGTCGTTTTTTTCATGCTTACCTCCTAATCTTTGTGCATGTAGTCCTGGAAAATTTCCTGAAATATACTGAACTTTGTTTCATACTACCGCCTGCTCGCTTTTTTGTACAGGTGAGAAAACGGGTATATTGCGATATCTGTATTGACTCGAATTTTGGAATTCAGCAGAATAGAATTGAAAGTACAGGATGGGTACTACAAAAATTTTTCGCATAAGGTTTCAATTTGATATTTGAACCGAGCGGCTCTGTCTTTATGAGTGGAAAATCAAGAGCTTTCAAAAAGGAGAGAAACTATGCCTAGCAACTTGGATATTCATCGTACAGTTTTTTCCAAGCCCATGATCCCCAGCAGCCCCCCAATCAGAATACGCCGGGGCCGGGACCGTCATCTTGTGCAAATCGAATGCCCGGGATACCTGCCGGAAGAATTGGAGGTACTCATCGATGCCGATGTAATGCGCCTAGGAGGAGAAAAACGCTTCATGTCCGCTCAGAAAAAGGATTTTCCATTTCCGGAGTCTTTTCACTATACGATCCCTTTCAACTTCAATCTTGCTGAAGCGAGCATCAAATCCCTCTTCGCTGACGGCATACTGAACATACTCGTTTCTCGAATAAAAAGCCGAAATCTGGCCGGCATCAGGACAATCTACATTGAGCCAGCTTGAAAGACTCTACAGATCCAGCGGAGATTTCCTGAAATATCGGCGCAGTATTCACTTCAGGCTTCGAGGTTCAGCATATCATAGAGATCTTCTACCTGACCTTTGGGACTTTCATATACGTCATGAGTACTTGGGGACGGCTTTCTGCTTCGAGTACTCCTGGTACCCGATCCATCTTTTCTGAAAAGAATGTCATAGATTTTCCAGGCCATGTCTTCGATCCGGGCCTCTTCGCTTAAACCTTTTTCAGCAAAGACATCCACATTTTGCATCGTATTCATCCTTGATTCCTTTTGTTGCATTCCTGATTCAATTAACTCCAAGCAAAATGTGTGCCGCAAGGTGTTTTTTATATTTGAAAGCAGAATGTGAACCGGAAATGAGTCCGGCAATGCGGACGAAGGTTTCATTGAGCAAGAACGGGCAGCTGAAAATATCGTTTTCGGCCGGTGCATCAAACACAAGCAGTTGCGTTGCGGAAAAGGTGTGACGTGTGTCAAAAACAAAACCTGAAAGTGTGACATGTCTCACCCGACGTTGCTTTTTTTGCTCAGGAAAGGCCAAGGTCGGTTTATGACGAGCACAAGCCTATACAGTTCCAATTTTGTTTTTTCCCGACAAGGACTGCTGATTCAAAGGTTCCTGGTCTTTATTTCAATAAAGCCAAGTTGGATCAGTATATCTCACACTCATGATGGCATGTAAATTGCTTTTCTCTTTGCTGATTGAATCGTCTCTCTTCGTCTTGTCATGCAAAAAATATTGGGAGGTTGCTATGTCAATCACAATTGGAATGAACGGTTTTGGACGGATCGGACGGTATCTGACCCGACTGCTCCTCAATGATCCCGATTTGAAGCTCGGAGCGATCAATGCGAGGTCCGACAACGAGACCTACGCCCATCTGCTGAAGTACGATTCGGTCTACGGGCGGTTTGACGGCGAGGTTTCCTGGACCGAACACGGACTCCTGGTCAATGATCAGGACATTCCTTTGACACATTGGAGCAATCCAGAGGAATCAAACTGGAAGGATCTGGGATGCGATCTGGTTGTGGAGACCACCGGCAAGTTCAAGGATAAGGACTCCTGTCAGGGACATCTGGACGGAGGCGCCAGAAAGGTGGTCATCAGCGCGCCTGGTAAAGGCGTGGACGTCTCGATCTGCCCGAACGTCAATGACCAGGCCTACGACCCGGGCGCACACCACATTATTTCCTGCGGCTCCTGTACCACCAACTGCCTGGCCCCGGTCTGCAAGGTCTTGAACGATAATTTCGGCATCAGCCACGGCTATGCCACGACCATCCACTCCTATACCATGACCCAGCGTATACTGGATGGATCGCACAAAGATCTGCGCCGAGCCAGGGCGGCCGCCATGTCGCAGATTCCCACTACTACCGGGGCCACCAAGGCCGTCGGGGAAATCCTGCCCGAACTCGATGGCAAATTGGATGGTATGGCGGTGAGAGTTCCCACACCATCGGGATCGTTGATCGATCTGGTCTGTGAACTCGAAAAAACGGTCACGCCTGAAAAGGTCAACCAAATTTTTAAGGAAAATGCACAGGAAACCCTGGGCTATACCGAGGAACCCCTGGTTTCGGTGGACTTTCTCGGAGACAGTCACGGGGCGGTGGTCGACGCCATGAGCACCCGGGTCATGAACGGGACCATGGTCAAGGTCCTGGCCTGGTACGACAATGAGGCCGGCTTCACCCATCAGCTCCTTCGGCTGCTGCGGCGGGTGGCCAGGGATCTCTGATATTTAAAAAATTCCAGAGAATTTTTTGGATACTCCCTGCTTGCAGAAGGCCATGCGCTTCAGGCCCGCGAAACGAAGGTCGAAGGTGTGATTTCTTCGTCTTTGATTCATCCAATTATGAATGCAGAATAAAGAAAAAAGCCATGGATAACAATGTACAAGGTCAAAGGCTACAACCCTGAAGCCGGCGATTGGTTCTGGCCCAAATACAAACCGGATGGCACCGCCCTTGCCTCGGGCAAGGTCGACAGCTGCATCCAGTGCCATCGGGCCAAAAAGGATCATGACTGGATTTTTACGGAAATCGAAAACTAAGTTTTGCAAGCCATAAGCAGCCTGCCTGGCAGGCTGCTTCAGGAGTGACTATGACAGGCGGCCTGGTCCGAATTCTCGCGTATCTCCTTGTTGTCACCCTGCCGGTCTGGCTGACGACCTGGCTGGGAGAGGAAGCCGAAGGCATTGTGTCCGATCTGGGCCGGAACTTCGCTTTGATCGGGTTCATGATCCTGGCCCTGCAATTCCTTCTGGCCGCCAGGGTCAAATGGGTGGAGCGGGCCTTTGGATTCGACATTCTCATCCGTTTCCACAAACAGATCGCCTTGACGGCGGCCGCTTTCCTGGTCCTTCACCCCATACTGCTGGCCCTGGGCGGACAGGGCTGGTATCTGCTCATCGGACTGGATCTGCCCTGGTACATCTGGATCGGCAAGGCGGCGCTCATCCTGGTGCTGGCCACGGTCCTGGTCGGCATGTACCAGGGAAAGCTCGGCCTGAAGTTCGAAACCTGGCGCCTGGGTCACGACCTGCTGGCCCCGACCGTTCTATTGCTCATCTTCATCCATTCCTGGTACACGGGCGACGATCTGGAACTGCTTCCCATGCAGGTCCTCTGGGTCGTGCTCCTGATTCTGGCCCTTTCCCTGTTCGTCCATCACCGTTTTCTCCGGCCGAAACGCCTGCGGCAGCATCCCTTTCGGGTCCAGGAGGTACGCCGGGAAATCGAGGATGTCTGGACCGTGACTTTGGTCCCTCCCGAGGGCCGGACCATCGGCGACTATCTTCCGGGCCAGTTTCATTTTCTGACGTTTTTCAGAGATCCCGCCCTTCCGGTCGAGGAACATCATTGGACCATCTCGTCCA
This sequence comes from Desulfohalobiaceae bacterium S24, assembly GCA_011389765.1. Classification (GTDB taxonomy): domain Bacteria; phylum Desulfobacterota; class Desulfovibrionia; order Desulfovibrionales; family Desulfothermaceae; genus JAABTT01. The sequence goes on from JAABTT010000006.1 coordinate 37,828, forward strand.
GTCCAACGCAGAAAGAATCCATCAGTTCGACCATCAAGGCAGTGGGTGATTTCACCTCGAGCATAGGTAAGACCAAGGAGGGGGATACTGCTGCGGTCCACGGTCCATTCGGCCGCTTTTCATACCTGCTCCATCCAGGAGAACGGGATATCGTGTTTCTGGCCGGGGGCATCGGGATCACCCCCCTTATGAGCATGCTCCGACACATGCGGGACACCCGGGACACCCGGAAAGTCACCCTGCTATACGCCAATCGCCGCGAGGAGCAGATCATCTTCCGCCAGGAGCTGGAGGCGATAGCCGCAGGGGACCATCCGAAGCTGCAGCTTATCCATGTCTTGAGCCAGCCGGATGACGACTGGAATGGGGACACCGGTCATCTGAACGGGGATATGATTGATAAATACTGCGGGCAGGATCTGAGCGGCCGATCCTTTTATATCTGCGGGCCCACGCGGATGGCCGAACTGCTCATTACAAACCTTCGGGCGAGGAATGTTCCGGATGGGTCCATTCGAAGAGAAATTTTCAGCTTTCTGGATTGAGGATCATTATGCGCCAAACTACTCTGCATCGAACCACCCTGGGTCTGCTCATCATTTTCATCTGCGTCGCTGTGCTGTTCGGGGTCTTACGGAACACCGTGGTCAGCCGGCAGAATGGGCATGAAGAACATCAACACACCCAAGCGGACGCCCATGACTCCCAGGAAGGCCTTTCCGCTGCCGCTCTGTTTAAGGATAAGGGTTGCACCCAGTGCCACCAAACGGATTCAACCGAAACCAAAGTCGGACGCCCCGGATTGCAGGGCTTGTTTGAGCGGAAGAAACTCCCTGTCAGCGGACGTCCCGTCAATGCAGAAAACATCAGGAAACAGCTCCGGGGCCCTTATGCGAACATGCCTTCCTATGCTGATCGTCTGACGCCTGAGGAAGAAGACCGGATCATCGTCTATCTCAAAACACTGTAGTCCTATATGGAGGAAAAAATGGCCAAAGAAGAATATGAAAAAGAAATGGACACACTGAAAACCGACATCAGCCAACTCCGAACCGATATGGGCGAACTCATGGAACGATTTCGGGAAATGGGTCAGGAAAGGGTTGATGAAACGAAATCCAAAGCCCGATCCGAAGTGGATCGGCTTCGGGAACAGCTCAATCAGGCCTATGAAAAGGCCCGGCAAGAGGGCCAAGATTATTATGATACGGCCCAGCATCAGCTTGAAAAGCACCCCATGACCAGTGTCGGTCTGGCTTTCGGTCTGGGCATCCTGATCGGGAAAATACTCTCCAGGTAAGCGATTATGAAAGCGCTCATCGAAATCGTAATCGCCCTGGTGGATCTTCTGGAAGCCGAAATGCGCCAGCTTCAGCAGACCACGAAGCAGACCGCCAGGCAGCTGCTTCTCGGATTCGGCTGCCTGATCGTGGCCTCACTCCTGGCCTTTACCGGCTTCTGCCTTTTACTGGGAGCCGTGTTTTACTGGATCGCGGCGGCCGGACTCTCTGTAGGCTGGTCTGCCCTGATCACGGGGTGTCTTGCCTTCGCTCTGTCGATTATCGCGGCCTTGTGTTTCAGGAGGTTAACCTCACGATGAGACCCGAGGGATATGTTCACAAAACCTCTCCGGCCGCTCAAATCAGCGAGGCCAAGGACCGCCTGCGCCGGAATATCGAACGGCTTTCGCCTTCGCACCTCAAACCTAAAAACAAAAGACAACTCCTAAGCTTGGCCTTTACAGCCGGACTCATCCTGTCAAGATCAGGATCGAGCGGAGGAAAGCGCCAGCAACTGCTGGAAATATGCCGGCGTTTGTTCAAGTTGTGGAGTTGTCCGTAAGGAGACTGAGTACGGCTGAACAGAATAACCTCTATGCAATATTGATAATAAAACCTGAACATCAATTATAAACCATCCATCCGGGCTCGGACAAAATCTAGCCTTTCCTGCCCTTGGTCGTGATCCGGCTAGTGCCGCATTCGGGACAGCTATGGCCCAGCGGGAAGAGAAGCAGAATCAGAACCAAAACGGGCCAGATCAAAAAAAGAGGCCAAATAACCCAGGACAGGAGGAAAAGGACAAAGGCCAGAATCCAGAGAATCATTCCCAGCAGACTGAGAACTGACTCTCCGGTATAATCACAGTTTTGACACAGGATGTCTTTGCGTAAAATACTCATACTATCTCCTTTCCTCCTGACTGACCTGCAGGCAAAGTGCCGCGCATGCAAAACTGTCCAAGCCCCCGCAGGCTTCGACGACAAATTCTTTCACCCCTTGCTTGCCCAAGATTTCCCTCAGGCTTGCAACCAGTTTTTCAGTTTGTTCTTGAGCTGAAAAGCTCAACAGTTTTTCTTTGGGATCACTTTGTTCCATAAGACGAACCGGAAAGTTGTCTGTATTCGTTCAAGGCCTGAACAAAAATCCGGACTGCTACCCCGCTTTCCAGCCTTCGGGCACGTCGATGAGCTCCTCTCCTTCCGGAGAGGTCCGTGATCCGGGTTTGCCCACGATTTGAACCGTACTGGCCTGAAGACCTTCTTCGCCCAGTACAGCTTCATACCGGACTTCGGTACCCACGCTTAAACGTTCGAAATCATCATGCAAAACGCTGTTTTGGTGAAAATATATCTCTTCATCCGAAACGGTTTCCTTGAGAAAACCGAAACCTTCCTCGGGGAAAATCCTGGTCACCAGGGCCCGGGGCTCTTCACGGGATTTGGTGTCCCGCCGCCGTTCGTCAAGGGTTTTTTTGAGCCGTTTCTCCATGGCCTGGAAAGCATCCCGGATCACATTCCGGAGTTCATTTTCACTGTCTTTCTGGACTTGCCTGGGTTCTGCCGAGGTCACGAGACGCTTTTTCCCGGGAATGCTCACTTCAACCCGCACATGATGCGGATTGGCCTGCTGCTGCCTGGAGTGGTCCTGCTCCACGGCCACCCGGCAGGAAATGAGTTCACGCTCACGGGTGTAGCGTTGGAGCCTCTCCACCTGCCGATGAATAAAGTCTTCTATCCAGTCAAGCTTTTCCACGTTTTTGTAGCTGATTTCCAAGGGTACCTGCATACCTGAACCCCTCCTTTTGTTTATACTTCCAATGCCTCATTTCCGACTTCGTCCGATACAAAACCTTTCAGCTTCAGTATGCCTTTTCCAGAGGCCTTTGCAAAGGTGATTTTTGGGGGAATTATACCCGGTTTGTTTCCGGTTGAAATCTTCGCAATCGCAATCTGGATCGAAGCGAGATGATTAAAAAAACATTGAGTAACTCGAATCGTTTACTTTCGACTTTTTGCAGGTAGGTCAGGGAACGCTTCCACGCAGCACTCTCATAGGGGGGCACTTGCAAAATCTCCCCTTTTTTTCACCCTATCTTTCTGGATCTCTATTTCGTAATCTGGATAAACACGCTTTCGTTTTCCATTATGAAGCAAAAACCGTTCTCAATGCTGCAATCCGAAAAGGAGGGACAAATGGCGGATAAAGGATTAAAAAGCGATGCTGTTTACCATGCCTGCGATCCTGATACATTTTCATTCGATACAACCGCGGAACTGGAACCATTAGCGGAAATGAGCGAAGCTCTGGGGCAGCCCCGGGCGGTAGACTCCCTGCATTTCGGGACCGGGATGCAGCACCTGGGTTACAATATCTACGCCCTGGGTCAGCCTGGAACCGGCCGGCACACTATGGTCAAACAGATTCTGGATGAAAAAAGCAAAGACGCTGCAGTCCCCTATGAACCTTGTTATGTCAATAACTTCGATGATTCCGGAAAGCCCGGGGTGATTCACATGCCGGCCGGTCAAGGCAAGTCCTTCTCCAACGACGTGGAAAACACGGTGCTGGAGTCCAGGAATGCCTTGAAAGCCTCCTTTGAAAGTGAAGAGTACCAAAATAGGGTACATTCGGTGCAGCAGGAGTTTAAAGACCAGGAACAAAAGGTCTTCGAAGATCTCAATGCCAAAGCCAAGGAAAAAGGCCTCACTTTGATCCGGACACCCAATGGCATTGCTTTCGCTCCGGTGAAAGAAGACGGCGAAGTCCTGTCGCCTGATGAATACAAACAACTGCCTGAAGAAAAACGTGAGGAAATCGACAAAAAAGTCAAAGAGGCCCAGGATGAATCCCAGAAAGTCTTCCAGAAAATTCCTCAGCTGCAGAAAAAAAACCGCGAACAATTAGAAAAGCTCAATCAGGAAGTCGCTCACTATTCCATATCCCCCCTGTTCGATGATCTTCAGAATAGGTATGGGGGCATTGAGAAAGTCAATGACCATCTGGAGGCGGTGAAAAAGGACATACTGAGCAACCTCAAGACTTTTCTCAGCGGGGGTCAGGAAGGTCGAGGCGGTGGAGGCCTTATGGCCCAGATCCAGCAGCAACAGCAGGCAATTCCGGGAGAAGGTGAAATCGATATCAATTCCCAGGCCTTGCGGCGCTACAAGGTCAACCTTCTGGTGGATCACAATGAAAGCCAAGGCGCTCCCGTGGTCTTTGAGGACAACCCCACCTATGCCAATCTTGTTGGCAAGGTGGAGCATATGTCCCAAATGGGCACCCTGACCACCGATTTCAACCTTATCAAGCCCGGCGCCCTCCACCAGGCCAATGGCTGAAAATTATCCCTTGTCCTTAAAAGCCTCCCTGGTTTTTGAACAGTCCTATGGAGGCATTGAAGGGGACAGCGCCTCTTCAGCTGAATTGTACGCACTGCTCTCGGCCATTTCCGGGGCGGCCCTCAAGCAAAGCCTGGCTGTCACCGGTTCCGTGAACCAGTTTGGCGAGATACAGGCCATCGGCGGCGTAAACGAAAAGATCGAAGGATTCTTTGATGTTTGCGAACAGCGGGGCTTGAACGGCTCTCAGGGCGTTTTGATACCCGAAGCCAATGTCAAGCATCTCATGCTGCGTAAAAATGTGGTGGAGGCCGTCAAAACGGAAAAATTCCATGTCTATCCCATCAAAACAGTTGATGAAGGGATTGAACGTCTGACCGGCATGAGGGCCGGCCAACCGGATGCCCGCAATCATTATCCTGAAGATAGCTTCAATGGGTTGGTTCAGAAAAAACTATCTGAATTAGCTGAAAAAATGCATCAATTTGCTCAGGGCGCGGAACAAGGAGGGCAACGTGAATCAAAAGCATAAACAGAGCAAACTCCGGACTATCCTGGTCCCCCTGGACGCATCTCCTCAGAGCCTGGCAGCCTTGGAAACCGCCGCACAACTCGCCGGAGCGATTGGAGCCCAGCTTACCGGACTCTATGTGGAAGACGCCGAGCTTCTTGCTTTGTGCGATTATCCTTTTGCCAGGGAAGTCATGCTCTATCCCGCCGGGAGCCGCCGGCTGGAATCCGCCGGATTGGAAAGGGATTTCCGAATACAGGCGGAAAAGATCCGGAAAACAATGAGCATGCTGGCTGAAAGATCCCAATTCAGCTGGAAATTCTCTGTCCGACGGGGTCGGGTGATTGCCGAAATCCTGGAACACACGGCCTCAGCCGATCTGACAGTTATCGGACGTTTGGGGAGTTCTCTGAAAAACGTTCCGATTGGTTCGACGGTCCAAAGCCTGGTGGAGCGCGGGCGGGGACAGACCTTGATTCTGCAGGAGAAAATGCGGACGACGACCCCCATGCTCACGGTGTATAAGGGCTCGGAACTTTCCAGAATATCCCTGGAGGTTGCTGTGGAAATTGCCCGGGCGGCCATTGGCAAGATGGAAATCTTGATACCGGCGGAATCTGAGTCCGCCTACCATAAACTGTCCCGGGAAGCCCTGTCGGCGACTGAGATTGAAAGCGGAAAGCAGGACATGCAGATTCGATTTCGCCGTTTGCGCGGCGATGTAGCTCCGGCCCTGGTGGCCTTGCTCTGGGCCGAATATCGCCAAGCTGTGGTCCTGCCGGTGGATGTTATTGACGGAGACCCGGACGCTGTCCTGCGTCTCATAAAAAAAATCAGTAATCCGGTTCTGCTGGTCAGATAGGCCGGCCGTGAGCCTGGTACGCGAAAAGAGAAGGAGGCACGCCCATGACAAGCTTGATACGCGAGGATGTTCAACAGCTCATCGCCATGAAAAATCAGGAAAATCCTGTGGTCAGTCTGTATTTGAATCTGAACAGGCCGCAGCAGAGAAATTCGGAACTCAACTCGCTTTTGCACTCGAGCATGCAGGAAATCTCCGCTGATGACCGCCTGAATGACGACCAAAAGAAATCTTTGCAGGCTTTAAGCCGGCAGATCCATGACGCCCTGCATGACAAGATACGACTGCAGCCCGGAGGGGAAATGCTGGCCGTGTTCGCGGACACGTCCGGCCTCTGGAAAGAATTGCGGCTCCCCGCTTCCGTGGCCAACTCCCAGGTTCACATCGGCTTCTCCCCGTACACCCGGCCCTTGACCGCCCTGAAGAACGTCTTCACCCGCTACGGGGTCCTGATCGCTGATTCACGTGAGGCCCGGGTGTTTACCATGTATCAGGGAGACAGAGAGGCCCGGCATGATGTCATGATCTCCGATGAGGTGCCGGACCAGGTCCGCGTGAAAGCCTCCATGACCTCAGGCGGACAGGTCATGGCCGGACTGGGCGATCAGAGGATTCAGCGGCACATCCAGGATCATGTGCAGCGCCACCTCAAAAACACGGCAGACCAGGCCTTCGCGATCTTCAAAAAAGCGGGCTTTGATCGACTGCTTCTGGCCAGTACGGACGAGCAGGTGCTCTCCAGTCTGTACCGGCACCTGCATTCCTATCTCCAGCAACGCTGTATCACGGAATTCAAAGCCGAACCCCGTGAAGAGACCGAAGTCCTGCGCGAAAAGGCCTCAAACGCCATCCAGGCCTGGGAAAGCGCCCAGGCCATGCAGCGTGTCGATCAACTCATGGAAGAATACGAATCCGGCGGATTGGCCGTTCTCGGGGTCGAATCGGTCCTCCAGGCCATCAACTTCGGCCAGGTGCACACCCTGGTCCTGGGAAACGACTTCCAGGAAAAAGGATTTGTCTGCGACCAGGATCGGACCTTCTCCAGTTCCAGGCAGACCTGCCCGATTTGCGGAGAGGCCATGCGACAGACAGACGATTTGGCCGAAGACATGATCGAGGCGGTCATCGTTCACAACGGCGAAGTGGAGCACGCCCCAGACGCCCACGAAGGATTCCGGCCCTATGGGGTCGGTGCATTCCTGCGGTTTCTCATGTAATGCGGACTTCGTCCGCAACCCAATACAGAAGAAAGAGCACTTGGGAAATTCTGGGGTAAGGCACTTCGGGAAATCCGGGGAAGTCAAAGCAATAGACTGTGCTGTTTCAACTGGAAGGTTTCGGTTGACATTCAGGACAGAAATAGGCCGATCGTCCGGATATGGAGAGGCGGGAAACCGCCCCCCCACACATCGGGCATCGGTCTTTTTCCGATCGATGCGGAATCAGGAAGTTTTTCGGGAGACGCTCCGGATCGGCCCCAGAGTCCACTGCAGTCCGAAGAACCGTCTGCATGGTTTCATAGACGGTTCCCAACTGCTCCCGGCTCAGATCATTGATCCGGACCGAATGCAAAACAGACCTGTGCATCCCCGGGTTTCTCTGCATCCGAGGCGGCATAGACCAGGTAGCCGGTCATGCCGAAATGGAGCACAAGCCATCCCAGATTTCCGTTGATTTCGGCAAAGCAGTATTTGTTGTTATGTCTTATTTTCCAAGACTTTCTTATGTTTTGAATTTTGAATTTTTGTCATTTAAAATTTGTTTTGGATTTCGTGCTTTGAATTTTGATATTTAATATACACAAGCGGGCTATCCATCCGCCTGCTGCAGAAGCTTGACCACTTCATCGTCCGTGGTCTGGGAAAAATTCTGGTACCACTCCCCCACTGCCCGGAAGTTCGACGGTGATTGGAGACAGACCACCTTGTCCGCCTCCTCGTTGAGGGATCGGCAGATATCTTCGCTGCCCACCGGAACCGCTACAATAATCTCAAAAGGATCATGTTCCTGCAGGGTCCTGAGGGCCACCAGCATGCTGGCCCCGGTGGCCAGACCGTCATCCACAAGCAGCACAGTCTCCCCCCGGATATCCGGAAACGGCCGGTTATTCCGGTAACGGACTTCTCGGCGCTCAAGCTCTGTTTTTTCCTTATGCAAGACCGAATCAATATCCTCCTGACTCAAACCCCACCGCCGGATCAAGTCATCATTCAAAACAATCCCCCCGCCGCTGGCTATGGCCCCCATGGCCACCTCTTCCTGGCCGGGAAGTCCCAGTTTCCGGACCAGAAAGACATCAAGCTTCGCCCCGAGCAGCGCGGCCACCTCATAGGCCACCGGAACCCCGCCTCTGGGCAGGCCCAGGACCAGAGGCGTTCTTTTCAGAACATTATCGGCCAGAATTTGCCCCAGCTTCCGGCCGGCGTCACGACGGTCGTGAAAACGGTGCGCCGTTTGCGAACGCTCAGTATGAAACATCGCTCATTCCTCTCATCCCTTGGTTTGTGCTTGGACTTTAAACCAGAACATGCCGGATGACATCATAGCCAAAAGAGGGATAGGACCAAACCGTATCGATCAGATCCTTCCTGGAAATCCCTTTTTGAATGGCCAGTGCAAAGATATTGATCACCTCATCCGCGCCATTCCCCAGAATATGGGCGCCGAGAATACGGCCGGTTCTCTTTTCCCACAAAAGTTTAACCGCCGCCGGATTTTCACCGATCCGTTGATAGGAGGCCCACTTGGAGGCATCCACGAAGCGCTGTTCGTAATCGATCCCCTGCTCCCGGCATTCCCGCTCCAAAAGACCGGTCCTGGCCATCATGGGATGGGTGAACAAGACGCTGGGGATTCCGGAATAATCCACTTTCCGGGGCGTGCCCCCGGCGATGTTTCGGGCGACGAGTTCGGCTTCCATCAGGGCAACCGGGGTCAATTGCGGTCCCTGGGTCACCACGTCGCCGGCCGCAAACACCTTGGGATTGTCCCGGCTGCGGAGATAGGAATCGACAGGGATCCCGTGGCCGGAGGCTTGGATACCGGCCGCTTCCAGCCCGAGTTCCTCCAGGGCCGGAATCCTTCCGGCGCCGTGAAGCATCAGGTCCGCCTCTCGATTGACGCGTCCTTCGCCCGCGATCAGGCGAAGCCTCCCTTCGGTTTTTTCAATACGCTGGGGCGGCGCCTGGAAATAAATGCCGATCCCCAAATGCCGGGAATGATCGACCAGTTGATCCACCAAATCCGGATCGAAATATTTGAGGCATCGATCGCTGCGGATCACGAGTTCCACTTCGACCCCGAGCCTGACCGCCAAATGTGCAAACTCAAACCCGATATAGCCCCCACCGATTATCAGCATGGAAGACGGCAGGGCTTGAAGATCAAAAAACTGATAATTGGTCAGCATGCAAGGCAAGGTCCATGTCTTTACTGATATAGAGCAGCATTTTGCGACCATCGTCCTCCACCGCCACATTTTTTTCGGGATCCAGGCCGATGTCCAGGGCCACCTCCTGCCAGTGCCGCTGGTTTTCGTCGATAAGTTACTGGACTTCTTACATGTTTTTCTCTGTCCGCACAAAATGCGTCACCTGCACCCAGCTCATGTTTCACTCCTTTGTATTTTTCATGATCTCAGGAGGCAGCCTTTTCCAGCTCCTCACGCACAACCCCCTTGAACAGTGGCAACTTGTAGGCGTTCTGGCTCAAGGGCCGGGCCGGGCCGGCGTTGATGTAGACATCGGTGAGTTCGGTCCGCACATTGGGACAGCGATACATATCCTTGGCCAGCCAGTCCAAGAGTGAAGTCCCCCCGGCCGCAGCCTTCTTTGGCTCCGGTCAGGCCGAGCTTTTCCCGCAGCACGAAGAGCAGGGTCCAGCGGGTCTCCACCAGAAGACGATAGCCGCTTCCGTTCACCTGCAGCTCAATGGGGATTTTTCCCCGGCAGGAACGGCCTTTCCGCCGTGTACAGTCGAGGCAGCCCGGGCCAGATGCTGATCCAGACAGACAGACATAGTTCCGACTCCCATGGTTTTCAAAAATCCCCTGCGGTTGATCCGGCTCCAGGGAGGGTTTTTTTCCTGTCGGTTCACTGAACTATCCTCCTGTGTCTTCAATATATTATTCCCCATTCGATGTTCGACGTTCATTCTTCCTCCCCTTTCCCCTCTGTCCTTTGCCGTGATCATTCGAACCCGACCCCGGCCGGAACCTCCCGGCACTGGGAACAGCGACCATCTTTTAAGTTGCGGAGAATGCCCGAACCTCTGGACCGGTCGATGAGTTTTTGGCCGCAGCCGTGACAGTAGGTGTGCTTGTAGTCCCCGTCGGGAATATTGCCGCAATAGACATAGTGGAGCCCGGTCTCCAGGCCGATTTCTCTGGCCCGGATCAAGGTCCGGGCCGGAGTGGGCGGACGATCGGTTTTCCGATAGCTGGGGTGGAACGCCGAGATGTGCCAGGGGATTTCCGGACCGACAGACACAATGAACTCGGCGATTTCTCTGAGTTCCCCGGGATCGTCGTTCTCTCCGGGAATGATGAGCGTGGTCAGCTCCAGCCAGATACCGGCCTTTTTCATGCCCTGGATCGATTGCAGGACGGGTTTGAGCCGGGCGGCACATTCCCGGACGTAGAAATCGTCGCGAAAGGACTTGAGGTCCACATTGGCTGCATCCAGAAAGGGTGCAGCAGAGCGCAGCGCTTTCGGAGTCATGAACCCGTTGCTTACAAAAACCTGTTTCAGGCCGGAAGCCTGCCCTTTCTCGGCCACGTCCAGAGCGTATTCCATGAAGATCGTGGGTTCGGTATAAGTGGCGGCGATACTCGCCGCCCCGCTGTCCAGGGCTTCACTGACAATGCTTTCCGGCGTGATATCCTTGATGCGGATATTCTGCCCGTGTTTCGGGGCGTGGGCAATGTCCGCATTCTGGCAGAACAGGCAATGGAAATTGCAGCCCATGGTCCCGTAAGAGTAGCTGAGGCTTCCGGGAAAAAAATGATACAGGGGCTTCTTTTCGATGGGATCAAGGTGCCGGGCCACCGGCCGTCCGTAGACAAGACTCCGGAGGGTGCCGTTTCTGTTTTCTCTGACCCCGCAGCGGCCGAGTTCTCCCGGAGCGATATGACAGGTATGGGCGCAGAGAAAACAACGGACAGTATCGTCATCGTGCTTGAAGTAAAATGACGCCTCATGCATGATAATCCTCCCAAGGGTGTGCACAACAAAAAAAACTGGAAATCAGCATACACTATCCACTCCTGTGGGCAAGATGAAAAATGGGGGATTTCTTCTCCGGTCCATCTGATCAATCCCCAAAAATGAAAGCCGGCGGGCGTCTGCCCGCCGGCTTTCATTTTTGAAGATCAGGCATAGCTCTCCATGATCTCAGCGACCACCTCCATCTCCCGCTTCTGGTGCATGAGAGGACCGCTGGACAAGGCAGGGAAATGATCCGCAAAGGGGGTGGCGGCCTCGTTCTTATAGATGACCCCGGTGGGAATGGAATCGCCCCACTCCATACTCTTGGACATGGCCCGCTCCCAGTCTGTGGGATCGTAGGAATCATCCAGGCTCGCACAGCGTTTCTTGTACCACTGCAGCGTATTGACGTGGTTGAAGGACACACAGGGCTGGAGGATGTCCACCAGGGCGAAGCCTGGAAAATTCATGGCCTCCTGAATCAGGGACACCAGTTGTTCCTGCATGCCGGTGAACCCTCTGGCCACAAAAGCGGCCTTCATGGCCACGGCAATGGCCAGGGGGTGGAAGGGTTCGCGCTTCACCCCTCCGGGTTGGGCCTTGGTCCGGTGATTAAGACCGGTGGTGGGGCTGGCCTGGCCTTTGGTCAATCCGTAAATCTGATTGTCGTGCACCAATAAGGTGATGTTCACATTGCGCCGCAGGGCCGCCAGAAAATGATTGCCCCCTTCCCCGTAGTTGCAGCCGTCTCCGCTCTCGGCAATCACCCGCAATTCCGGGTTGGCCAGATGCGCGCCGGTGGCCACAGGGAGGCTTCGGCCGTGCAGGCCGTTGAACAGGTTGCATTTCAAATAATGCGGGGCCTTGGCCGCCTGCCCGATGCCGGAGACGAAAAGGACTTCGTGAGGAGCGATATCCTTGCCGGCGAGGGCTTCTTTCACACACTTCAAGATGCTGAAATTTCCGCAGCCCGGACACCAGGCCGGTTCAAACTGTCCGAAATCTTCACTGGATACCATGCTTCAAACCTCGCTAGAATTTAAAGGAAGCGGCTGTTTACAACACAAAGCCGCCTCCTCATGCAAGCCCTGAGTCTTCGAGCTTTTTCAGGATAAAATCCGTCGTCAGGGGATGGCCGTCGTAACGAAGCACCTGCTGCGAAATTTCGAACCCGGTTTCCCGCCGCAGCAGTCCGGCGAACTGTCCCGTGGCGTTGCTTTCTACTGAAATCACGGATCCGGCTCGTTGCAGGCACTCGAGAAATTGTTCCGGGACCAGGGGCCAGACCTGGGAAAAATGCAGGGTCGCAACCTGACGCGACTCGGAATGCAGCATACCGGCCGTTTCCTGCACGACACCCTGACTCGAACCCCAGGAGACCAGCAGCAGATCCGGTTCATCCGGCCCCTGGTAGCTCGGGGCAATAACTTCGCTGCGAAGGCCTTCCATCTTTTTCAAACGCTTCTCGACCATCTGGGTCCGGACCCTCCGGTCTTCGGTGATATGGCCCTCCGGGGTATGTTCATCGCTGTCCGCAACGACCAGATCTTGTCCGGCGCCGGGAATGAGCCGGGGTGAGATCCCGTCCTCGGTCAGGGCAAAACGCTCGTAGCCCTCCTGCCCCTGTTCGGTACTGCCGGGCTGCACCGGGTCCTGCAGCGCCTCGATATCGAATCGGGGTACGGAGCGGATGGAATCCACCAGATACTGATCCACCAGAAGTATGACCGGACTCTGGTATCGCTCCGCAAGGCGCAGGGCCTGTCCGCTCAGAGAAAAACACTCTTCATGGTTCCCGGGGGCGATGATGGCCCGGGGAAACTCGCCGTGCCCGCTGTGCAGGGCCAACTCCAGATCGCCCTGTTCGGTCCGGGTGGGCAGTCCGGTGGCCGGACCGGGACGCTGGGCCAGGACAATGAGCAGCGGGGTTTCGGTCATGCCGGCCAGGCTGACACCTTCCCCCATGAGGGCAAATCCCCCGCCGGAGGTGGGCACCAGGCTTTTGGCCCCGCAGAATGTGGCCCCGATCGCCATATTGACCGCCGCGATCTCGTCTTCGGCCTGCTCCACGACCACTCCGGCGGATTCCGCATGGCCCACCAGATTGATGGCTATGCTCGTGGCCGGGGACATGGGATAGAAGGAGCAAAAATTCACGCCGGCGGCCAGGGCCCCGAGGGCGACGGCCTGGCTTCCGCTCACAGTCAGCCGGTCTTTCTGTTCTGACGTTCCCAGAGACTGGAAATCGGGTGACTGGGACTGAAGCCACTCCCGGCCTTTTTGCAGGGCCTGGAGGTTATTTTCCAGGAGCTCCTCATGCCGGGACCCCAGGGTGTCGCGAACCACCGAGTCAATCACCTCGGTGTCCAGTTTCAGCAGATCGGCCAGGACGCCCAGGGCCAGGACGTTGTACACGATTTTTTCCTCCACCAACTGACTGAAAGGGATCTGCAGGGAACGCTCCATTCCCTGCGTGTCCATATCTTCACCCAGCAGAACAAGGCCCCGCTCCCCGACCCGGTCCTGATGGATCTCCACGGTCTCCTGGGTAAAGGCGGCCAGAAGGTCCACCTGGCCCCCGGGGGCCAGGGGTTGTTCAGTCCCGAAATAGACGGAGAAATAGTTATGGCCGCCTCGAATCCTGGACATGGCGCTCTGGGTGGTGAGGACGCCGTACCCAGATCGGGTCAGCGCTTTGGCCAGCATCTGGCCCACGGTTTCAAGCCCTTGTCCGGCTTCGCCGCCGATGCGAACCTGGAGCCGATTCTGCGGTTTATCACTGCCCATATCTTCTCCCTATCCGGTTTTCGGTAGTATCCCGCGATACTTTGAAAATGAAAGAAAGCAGATGATTGCCCACGGATCACACGGATTAACACGGATAGGTTTTTTCTTTTGAAGGTATCGCCGGAGGCGATGACTCCTTTTGCTGCTGGGTCTTATTCCAGCAGCAAAAAAAGTATGTTCTTCATTATCCGTGTCAATCCGTGTGATCCGTGGGCTAAACTCTTCATTTCATATGCTTGATTCTGTGCCTACGGCTCGAGTCTCACTCTTTGAAATAGAGTTCTTCGAATTCATGGATGAGACCGTGCAGCTCATCAACGTGCTGCTGCTCGGTCGTCTGTTTGCATTTCATGGCCGAGACCAGCATCTGATGCAGAGAACGGAGTTTCTGATCGTAGTCTGCATCCCCGGCCTTTATCCGCTGAGTCAGCCAATACTGGCTGACGATTTCCTGAAACTTATTGGCATGGTCTTCCTTGTTCATCACCCAGCGCACCAGCTGATTGTAATTGACCGGATCCTCCGCCTGCAGTTCCTTGATCATGCGCATGCTCTTGCCGATGGTTATCAGATGCTCGTTCATCATTTTGATGCGCATCTCGTCCCCGTAAATGCCGCAGGGAATCTCGCAATGGGCCTGGGCCGCGGAGCCAAAGGCAAAAAACAGCAGGGCCGTGAACAGGCCGGCTCGAGACAGGATTTTCATGGGAAGATCTCCTTTGTTGAAAATTTGAGGATTGTGCCCACAGCAGACCTCCGGGTCTGTGTACGGATTTCAGAATGGCCTGAAAACTGAAAAGGATAGGAACTTTTAATTTCAACGACGGAATCCTGAAAAAAGTAAGCTGGAGCAGTATAACTGATTCGTAAAAGCAGCTCAGCCCTCTTGTTTCTTCACGGCAAAGCGGTCTTGTCCCTCTTCCCGGTCTTCCCGTTCTGAAAACGACATTGCCTCAGCAAATGGCTCTTCGCCTGTTTCGGCCTGTGGGTCGCTTGTTTGTTGAAAGACGACTTCTTCGATATCCTGGAGCAGGGCCTGGGTACTGCTCATGGCCTTCTTGCCCTGGACAAAATTCTGAACAAATTTTTTTCCTCGTTCCATACAACATCCTCTCTTCCCTCTGCCCGTGCCCGGCAAAGGCAAAATGATTCCCTGTGGGCTTGATTCAACTCATCCTCTTTTCGGTCTCGGCCACTTTCCTCTTGACTTCCAGCACACTATCCGGGTTGAGTGAAATGGAATCAATGCCCTCCTGTACCAAAAAGGCGGCAAAATCCGGATAATCGCTCGGGGCTTGACCGCAGATGCCCACTTTGCACTCGGGCTTCACCGACTTCACTGTTTCCAACAGGGATTTGACGGCGCGCTTGACGGCTTCATTGCGCTCATCAAAGAGATGACCCAGTTCGGATGAGTCCCGATCCACCCCGAGGATTAGCTGGGTCAAATCATTGGAGCCAATGGAAAAACCGTCGAAACGCAGGGCGAATTGGTCGGCCAGCAGGATATTGGACGGAATTTCACACATCACATAGACCTGCAGGCCGTTTTTTCCTTGCTGAAGCCCGTTGTCGGCCAGGACCTCGAGCACCTGATCCGCTTCATCAAGTGTTCGGCAAAAAGGAATCATGACAATGACATTTTTCAAGCCCATTGTCTCCCGTACCCGGCGAATGGCCCGGCACTCCAGGGCGAATCCGTCGCGGTAGGCCTCGCTGTAATAGCGGGAAGCCCCGCGGAAACCGAGCATAGGATTGTTTTCATGGGGTTCGAATTGGGCCCCGCCGATGAGATTGGCGTACTCATTGGTCTTGAAATCGCTCATCCGAATGACCACGGGTTCTGGATGCTGGGAGGCGGCGATTTTACCGAGACCCATGGCCAGTTGCTCCACAAAGTATTCTTCTTTGTCCGTGTAGCGGTGGGTCAGCTGGCGGATGCGCTCTCTGGCCTCGTTGTCTTCAAGCTTGTTAAAACGGGTCAGAGCCAGGGGATGGATCTTGATCACATTATTGATCACAAACTCCATTCTGGCCAGACCGATACCCTGGCAGGGAAGCCGCCACCAGCGATAGGCCGCGTTGGGACTGGAGATATTCATCATAATTCGGATCCGGGTCTTTGGTATCTCCGCCAGGTCGATCTCCTGTTCCTCATAATCTAACAGGCCGAGATA
This sequence comes from Desulfohalobiaceae bacterium S24, assembly GCA_011389765.1. Taxonomy (GTDB): domain Bacteria; phylum Desulfobacterota; class Desulfovibrionia; order Desulfovibrionales; family Desulfothermaceae; genus JAABTT01. The sequence goes on from JAABTT010000006.1 coordinate 53,990, forward strand.
GACATGGCCCTCCTCGCCTTCGGCGCAGGAAATGGTGACATCCTCCTGGTGATGCAGGACCTGGGTTGCGTTCCCGGTGCCTACAAGAGCCGGAATGCCCAGTTCCCGGCTGACGATGGCGGCATGACAGGTGCGGCCGCCATGATCGGTCACAATCCCGGCGGCCTGTTTCATGATGGGCACCCAGTCCGGATCGGTCATTTCCGTGACCAGGATGGAATCCGGCTCGAATTGATCCAGGTCGGCGGCGGATTTAATCCTGCAAACAGGGCCCGAGGCAATGGCGTCGCCGATGCTCAAACCGCTGACCACCCACTCCCCGCTTTGCTTCAAGGTATAATGCTTCAGGCTTGTGGCTTCTTTCTGGGACTGGACTGTCTCCGGACGGGCCTGAACCAGAAAAAGTGCGCCCGAATCCCCGTCTTTCGCCCATTCCATATCCATGGGCTTCTGGTAATGATCCTCGATTCGCTTGGCCCACCGGGCAAGCTGCAGAATCTCTTCATCCTGAAGCACCAGGGCGGACTGTTCCCAGACCGAGGTGATAACATTCTTGACGGTCTTGGTGCCCCCTTCGCTGTAGACCATTTTTTTCTCTTTGGCCCCGACCGTTTTTTCCACGATGGGCATCAAGGTTTCCTCCTGGAGCAGCGGTTTGAAAACCCGGTATTCATCAGGTGTGACAGAGCCCTGGACCACGTTTTCACCAAGGCCCCAGGCCGCATTGATGATGATCATATCCGGAAATCCGGTCTCGGTGTCGATGGAAAACATGACCCCGGAACCGGCAAGGTCCGAGCGGACCATCTTTTGAACCCCGGCGGAAAGGGCCACTTTGAGATGATCAAAGCCTTTTTCCGCCCTGTAACTGATGGCCCGGTCCGTAAACAGGGAGGCAAAACACTTTCTGACCGATTCCAGAAGCTGCTGTTCACCGCTGATGTTCAAAAAGGTCTCCTGCTGGCCGGCGAAGCTCGCCTCCGGCAGGTCTTCGGCCGTGGCGCTGCTGCGGACGGCCACATCCACAGCCTCGTCTTTGTATCGTTCACAAAGATTGCGATAGGCCCGCCGGACATCGGCTTCAATGGCTTCGGGCCATTTGGCCTCAAGTATCCGATTCCTGACGGATTTGCCGACCTCGCTCAAGGAAAGCGATCCTGACTCATATCGAGTGAACAAGTCCTGAAAGACTTCATCAAGGCCGTTGGACCGGATGACCTCCCAATAGGCCCTGGCGGTGGTGGCAAAACCGTCCGGGACTCGTATGCCTTCCTGTTTGAGTTCCTGAATCATCGACCCCAAAGCCGCATTTTTTCCGCCGACTTTTTGGACGTCATCCATACTCAGTTCTTCCAGCGGACGAACATAGCTGCCGTTATTCACAACTCCCCCTTTCAAGCAAAACCGGGTCTGAACAGACCCGGTTTTGATCAGACTCATGTTTCATAGGATACGGGCAAACCCGCTTGTGGTTCTGCACAAGAGATGATTGGCCTGATGGGACTGGCCGCAATTTCAGCAGAACCGTCCCGGGATCCCTTGATCAGGCATTGCTGTAGAAAAAATTACCGGGCAGACTTTTTTCCACCCGAAGATAGGTGCACAAGGGTGTCTTGCAGCCTTTGAGCCCCATTTTTTTGCGAATATTTTTGCGGTGGGTCTGAATGGTCTCGAATGAAGAAAACAACTTGTTCGCAATTTCCTTGCTGGTCAGGCCGTCCTGTATGTACTGGCAAACCTCCATTTCTGTCGGGGTCAATTTGAGCAAGTCTTCATCCATGTCCCGGAAAGACTCCCGGGCCATGGCAGGGGCCGGTTTGGCCTGGATGCTGATCGAAAATACATGCTGTCCGTTGAGCTGCACCCGCTGCATCCGAAATCTGGCCTCACATGTCTGATGATCGGCATCCATGACTTCCAGATCCTGCTGCCAGGATTGCTCATCCCTGGAAAGCGACCTCTGCAGCTGAAAAAAATCACGGTGAAATTGTTCATGGATGAGCTGCCGTATATTTTGTCCCAGCAAATCACCCTGGCTCCAGCCCAAATTTCGGGTAAAGCTGGAATTGACAGCCAGCACCTGGCAGGTTTCATCCAAGAATAACATGGGAGTGCTAATGGAATCAAACAAAACTTTCATCAACTTGTATCCATCATCATCGGTTTTCTGCTTCGCAACTTTTCTGCTTTTTGGACTTGCCATTTCCTGAAACATACGTCCCTCCTGACCAAAAATTTCCAACACATTTGAAATCGCGTCGTTTCAAAATAGTTGCAAAGAGCGTGCCTGAAGGGGTAAATGGGGAAAACAGGTGATCAGCTCTGAACTTGAGGGATCGATGGCCTGAGAAAAAAAGAGGGAGAGCATGTGACATGCCACACCCTGCCCGGGGAGCAAGTGAGACATGTCACACTCAAAACTAGACCGGAAGTTTAAACTGTTCGATCTTCCGGTAAAGGGTTTTTCGATGGCAGCCCAGAATTTGAGCTGCCTTGGATTTGTTGCCTTCGGACTGGGCCAGAGCCTGTTCAATGTGTTCCCGGGTCAAATCCCGGGGAGATTTGGATTTAATGGACAAGCCCTGACTGCTGCTGAAATCGATCATCTCCAGGGGGAGATGGTCGATATTGATCAAACTGCCGGGGCTGAGAAGACAGCCGTGCTCTATGGTATGTTTCAGCTCTCTGATGTTTCCCGGCCATTCATAGCGCATAAAGATATTCAGGACCGCTTCGCTCACTCCGAAGATCTCTTTCTGGAATTCCCGGCTGAAATGACTGCAAAAATAGTCGATCAGCAAGGGAATATCTTCTTTCCGTTCCCGCAAAGGGGGCAGCGAAATCGGCAAAACCTTAAGGCGGTAATACAGATCTTCTCGAAAAACCCCTTGGGCAACTTTTTGGGCCAGGTCGACATTGGTGGCGGAGATGATTCGGCAGTCCACTGTGATGGTTTGGCTGGACCCAACCTTCTCAAATGATTTACTTTCCAGGACTCTGAGTAATTTCAGCTGAATGCGCTGGGAGATTTCGCCAACTTCATCAAGAAAAATCGTTCCTTTATGGGCCGCTTCGAACCGTCCGATCTTATCCCGGTGCGCTCCGGTGAAAGCCCCTTTGACATGTCCAAACAGTTCGCTGTCCAAAAGGTCTTCTGAAAGAGCGGAGCAGTTGACTTTGCATAAGGGCCCTTCGGCCCTGATCCCTGTATGATGCAGGGCGTCCATGACGTTTTCCTTGCCTGTCCCGCTTTCCCCGAGAATGAGTACAGTGGAGTCCACATTGCTCAATTGACGGATCAATGTGTAGACCCGCTGCATTTTATGGCTTTTTCCAATGATGTTCCTGAACTTGCGGCGGTTCTGAATCTGTTCCTCCAGCTCCTGCTCCCGGGTGACGTCCTTGAGAATCATGGTCGCCCCGATCAGCTCCTGCCGGCTGTTCAACAAGGGAGTGCTGGTGACAAGGAGGACTTTTGGACGCATTCCGGAATAGGGGCACTCCACCCGCCGGTTTAAAATCTGCCGGTTCTCCTTGCGGGTCATTTTTAAGAACTCGAAACAACACCCTTTTCCAAGCTCTGCATCGAGATGACTCAGGTCCTGATTCACCTCCAGTTTCCGTCCGAAGGGACATACAATCGGCATGGCTTTGTTGAAATCGAGCACGATGTTTTGTGCATCAATAGTGATGAGGCCGTCTGGAATGCTGTTGAAAACGCTTTCCAATTGTTTCTGGTATCGCTCTTTCTCCTTCAGGGTCAGGGCCAGCTGCTCTTCATAGTGTTTTTTTTCCCGGGCCAGCTGGAGGTTGTAAAAGGCAATCTTCATGGCCTTTTCCAAAACCTTGAGGTCGTCCAAGGACTTAATGAGATAATTGGTGGCCCCGAGACGAAGCGCGTGAATAACGTCCTCCATCTCCCCTATTCCGGAAATAACCAGAATCGGAATTTCCGAATCCAGGCGGCGAATCTGTTTGAGGACCTCGAATCCGTCCATACCCGGCATGCGAAGATCCAGAAGCAGGACATCCGGCGTCGTGTCATGAAAACACTGCAGCCCTTTTGCACCGGACTCAGCCAGAACAACGCTATAGCCAAGCTCCTGGAGAAAACCCCCGATGACCTGACGACTCATGCGATCGTCATCGATATACAAAATTGATTTATCCATTTCTCCACCGGTATTTGGACGGAGACCATGCATCTCTTTCCAACAAATTGAAGAGGCTCAACTCACTGACACCTCATCGAGATATGCAAGTGTCTGTTGGAAAGACGGGGGCAGCTGTTCAATCTTGTCGTACAGAGCATCCTGGTTTGCATTCCGGGCGTCGATTTCTATATTTTGGGACAGCTCCTGAACCAGAACAGCGCCGATCAAGGCGGCATTGCCCTTAAGCGTATGCGCCAGGTCCTTGAGGGACTGCAAATTCCCTTTGGCAAAAGCGCTCTGCATTTCAGGCAGCAGGGTCTCTTGCAGGGAGGCGAACTCCTGCTTCAATACGTCAAGAAGATTGGGCTTTCCGGCAAATTGTTTTTCCAGTTTTTCGATGTCCAGATAGGCTGTGGGTTCGGTCTTTTTCTCTTGTATCATAGGCTTCCTTCCCTAGAATTTTCGATTATTCAGACAAAGAATACGAACTGCTTGTCTGAGATAAAACCAATACCTTAGTGGTTTCAAGGAGTTGGTTTTTTGCATCCATCACGGCAGATCCCCTCTTCAAGATTTGCCTGAAATAAGAATAAATCTTCTGTGTTTCTATACTCCCGGCGTCGATAAAGACATCCTCTTGTTCTGACATCTGTCATATAGGGCGCACTGCGCAACTAAAGTATGAATTCTTTGTAGCATAATCGCAAAGGAGGAGGAACGGTGATTTTTCGGGGAGAAATCGCGGCTGTTTTCATGTCCGTGCCCGTTTTAAGTTCGAAAAAAACACGATTGCTGTGAAGAAATAACAGAATAGGCCATCTGCAGGTACGGCCCAAAAGTTCATAGAAAATCCATTTTTTGCTTTTGCAAAAAATGGATTAGAATGTTCCCTGCACAAAGACCATGACAAACAAGGCCACGGTCTCCACAATGCCGATGGTCAAGAGATAATTGCCGAACCCCTGACCAGTCTCCCCCAGGGCGTCGGCTGCGGCGGCTCCGGCCTTGCCCTGGAACCAGGAGGAGGCGCCCATGGCCAGTCCTCCGGTAATTCCGGCGACGAGCATGGCCGGCCAGTTCAAAAAATCCGCTCCGCCGGACAGGGCCTGTTCGCTGATTCCCAGCATCATGTTCATCAGGATGAGTCCGTAGATGGTTTGCGAAAGTGGCGCCCCGATGAAAGTGATCAGGATGAACTGGGCGTTCTTGTTCTGGGCGTAAGCTTTTTTCCAGGCTCCGATGGCGGCCATGCCGGCCGTTCCGGTTCCCAGAGCCGATCCGGCCGCAGCCAGACATAAAGCGGCGGCAGCTCCGGCATTGCCCAGGGCAGTCATGAGTTGCATGTCCATAAGAGGTCTCCGGGTGTCAGCTTTGCCTCCGGCAAAGCTGACACAAAATTTTTTGAAATAAAAAATACTATTCGATTATCTTCGTATGCAGATGTTGAATTCTTTCACTCCCGGTTTGATCGCTGAAGAAACTGGGAGGCAGAATTTGAACGTCCAACATCGAACGTTGAACATTGAACTTTGAATAAAGATAAAAAGAAAAATGAATGAAATACCAATTGGTTGAAAGAAGAGACCGATTTGGAAATTGAACATGCATTTTCTTTGATTCATCATTCATCATTGGACGTTCGATGTTCGATGTTCATTCTGCTCTCCGCGCTGACATTCGATACCTTCCTCAGGCCTCTTCACCGGGGGGAGGGTGCCTCCGGGCGAAAGGGTTGAACCGGGTTCCGGTCCATTGGATACCGGTGTGTCCGGCAAATTCGAGAGTATTCAGACGCACTCCGTGCACGAGGACTCCCATTCCGGCCAGGAGGATGTTCAATCCATGCCCCAGAAAAATCACACAGGCTGCGGCCAGTCCCGCGAATATGCCTGGGCCGATTTCGCCGGCCATGCTGTTGAAAGCCGAAGCAATGGCATAGGTGGCCATGCCCACGGCATAGAGCCGGATATAGGAAACCAGATCAACAAAGCTGCTGATGAGATCCAGAGGCAGGCGGACGTATTCCGGCCAGTTGCGCCCAATGGATGAGAGCGGCAGCATGAAAAAAACAATCAGGGCAAGGCCGCCGCCAAAGACGAAGAGCATGGCCTCCGGAAAATCTTCCAGAAGGACCAGGTGCCTGGCCAGAAAAAACATGGACCAGGTGACCATGATCCAGCCCAGTTGCGCCAGGGCCCGGACCTGGGGCAGCAGAAGCACCAGGCGCCAGGTATGGGCCAGGGTCAGCTGCAGCCCCCCGATAATGAAACAGAGCAGCATGAGGTGCCGATCCGAGTTCTCGCCGCTCAGCCAGTCCACCTGAACCGGCTGGAGCATTGCGGGTAAGGCCTGAAGGCCGAAAAGATTGCCGTTCATCAGCCCCCAGACGACCGTGCAGCCGCTCATGATGAGCATCAGCCGGAAGGCATGTTCCGGCATCCGGATGAAGCGTCCCGCCAGCAGGGTCCCGCCGATAAACAGGGCGCCGTATCCGGCATCCCCCACGATCATGGCGAAAAACAGGCTTAGAAAGAGAAGAAAGGGCAGACTGATGTCCGTTTCAAAATACCCCGGCACCACACCGATCAATTCGAAGACGCTTTTAATGGGCCTGACCCAGGCCGGATGCTCGAGGAGGGTCGGGGGGCGATCCTCCGATTCGACCTCCCGGACCGACAGTCCCCAGCCCCCTTCGACGGCGCTGCGCTGGAGCCGGGACAGCCTTTTTCCGGGCACGAAACCCTCCAGGGCCAGGACCGGTCCGTGTTCGGCCAGGCCGGATCTGGCTGTGACGAAATCATAGCGATCCCTGGCCTTTTCGAGTTCCGCATCCAATTCAAAACGATAGATCGCGTATCCGAACAATTGTTGTCGGAGGCGTTCCTGCTCGTCCTCACGCTCCTTTTTTTCCCGGTGGAGGGTCTCCAGAGAGGCACGGGGCAAGGAGAATTCCGGGATGTCGACAGTCAAATCATCAAGCCCTATGAGAACGAAACAGACCGTCTCCTTGTCCCGAAAGGTCTCCACACGATAGACGCCTTCCGGAATCACCGGCTCCGAATGCACCGAGGTCTCGTACAAGCGCAGCCGCACTCCGCTCTTTTCCAGACGGCGGACCGCATCGGGATCGAATGGCCCGAACGGCCGGATACGTTCGATTTCCTGCTCCAGATTGTCGATTTCCTGGCGGATCCGCCGGCTCTTTTCCAGCAGCTGCCACATGGCCTCCACATCGAACCGAGGCGGCATTTCTTCCCGGGTCTGATCCTCGCGCACAGTCTCCGGCATCATCTCCCGGAGCTGCCGGATCTTGTCGAGCCACTCCCGGGCCGCTTCCACCTCACTGTCTTCGGGAACCGCAGCAAAGCTGAGATGCATCACTCCGAGTTCCTGGAGTGTCTCCAGGGCCTGCTCCCGGTCCTGACGGCTGACCAGGAGGGTCACCTTGTTCATGGTCACGATCATGCCCCGCTGGACCTCTCCTGCATTTTGGCCTTGGCCAGCTTGGCCCGGGCCACGGCCATGGTTTGTAAATCCCCCAGGGCGATTTGGATGGTTCGAATATTTTCCCGGCACTCCGGAATTTTGACCTTCTCGAACAGATTGACCCGTTGGTTCGTCTTGCGCAATTCCAGGTGCAAGACATCCAATTCCAGCCGGAGAAGTCGTTTTTGCAATTCCAGCCTAACCGCCGTCTTCAAAGCTTCCAGGGCCTCGTCGATCCAGGGCGGCGTTTGAAAAACATCCTGGGTGTTTTCTTCAAATTCCAGCCGATCCAGGCCTCGAATCCGCAATCCCACTACATTATGTTCCTGGATCGCAAGCTCCCGAACTTGGAGCAGAGACTCCAGCTCCTGGTCCTCGGCAAACAGGGCGATCCATGACTCAAGTCTCTCTTCAAAATCGCGCTTTTGCCTCTCGAGATCCTGGAGCTGTTCCCGCCCCCGTTCCACCTGTCCCTGCAGTTGCTGCTTCTTGAGCTGCAAGGTGGGCAGAAAACGCTGATAGCGCTGCAGCTCAAAGCGCTGGGTTTTGAGTTCGCTTTTGGTGAGCTTGATCTTCATACTTTCGCTCGGCCTGCCGTGCGTTTCATTCTATATCATCAGTCCGGCCATCGCTGCGTTACGTTCCGGGCTGCCCGCACGGCAGGCCTCCCGAAAGTATCCATACTGATCCACAAAGCCTGTTGTGAAAATGAGCATTGAAGCCCTGACATCATCAGCTTTGTTGTGAACCCCAAAATTGGATCAACTCAATCCCTCAAATTTTCGATTTGCGATTTTCGATCTCCGACGTCCGACTTCTCTCTTCCTCCCTGCCTTTCCTGGTATGAAACTTCAGAAATTTTCCTCGGAGTCGGAATCACCATCGGAATAGGTATCGAGAATTGATTGTTGTTTCGCTATCGAAATCGATATCGAAATCGCTATCGAGAATTGGTATGATGAGGATTAAGACTTCGATTCCGATAGCGATAGCGATTCCGAACGGGATTTCTTCCTAAAGGTTCTTCGTTGATCAAACTGGCCGGTCCGCCCGGCCAGCGGCCGGCGCTGACCCCTGTCTCCTGTCCCCTGCCCCCTGATCACTGTCCTCTGACCTCTGATGTCTGACTTCTGTCTTCTCCCCCCGGCCAGTAGTCCCGGACAAGGTCCGAGGGCAGACCAACCTCTTTCTGCTCAAAGCATTCCGCCAGAATGGACCAGCCCCGGTCCAGGGCTTGCTCCAGAGGGATATTCACCTCGAGGTCCATCATCCGTTCTTCAAACAGGTCGCCGTAGCGCAGGAGCTTGTTGTCCCAGGCACTCAATTCAAAACCCATGTCCTGTTTTTCCCGGGACTCCCGAGCCGAGGCGTAGAGTTGGATCATGGTGTTCATGATGGTCCGATGATCCGAACGGGTCTGTTCATTGACCTTCTGCTTGAGCCGGCTCAGGGAGCCAAAGGGTTCGATGCGGCCATTGCGCAGATAAAACTGCCCCTCGGTGATGTATCCGGTATTGTCCGGAATGGGGTGGGTCACATCGTCCCCGGGCATGGAGGTGACGGACAAGACGGTGATGGAGCCGGCGCCTTCAAAGTCCACCGCCTTTTCATAGCGCGCCGCCAGCTGGCTGTAGAGATCCCCCGGGTATCCGCGATAAGAGGGGATCTGCTCCATAGTGATGGATATCTCCTTCAGAGCATCCGCAAAATTGGCCATGTCGGTGAGAAGTGTCAGCACCCGCTTTCCATCCAAGGCAAAACGCTCGGCCACGGCCAGAGAGAGATCCGGGACCAGCAGGCATTCCACAGTGGGATCGGCCGCGGTATGGACGTAAAAAATGGAACGGGACATGGCGCCGGCCTCCTCCAGCCGATCCCTGAAAAACAGATAATCGTCGTGTTTGAGGCCCATACCTCCTAAAATGATGACATCCACCTCCGCCTGCAGAGCGATCCTGGCCATGAGTTGGTTGTAGGGTTCACCCGGTACGGAAAAAATCGGGATCTTCTGAGACTCCACCAGGGTGTTGAAGACGTCGATCATGGGTACCCCGGTCCGGATCATCTTTTTGGGAATGATTCGTTTCATGGGGTTGACCGAAGGGCCGCCGATGGGGATGGCGGTTTCCGTGATCTCCGGGCCATTGTCCCGAGGAAGACCGGTTCCGGTGAACACCCGGCCCAGAAGGAATTCAGAGTAAGCCGTCTGCATGGGCCGCCCCAGGAATTGAACCTTGGCATCCGTGGCCACGCCCCGGCTGCCGGCAAAGACCTGCAGCGAAACCCGGCCGCCTTCAAGCTTGATGACCTGCGCCAGAGAAGTTCCGCGGGTGGAGGTCACTCTGGCCAGTTCGCCATAGGCCACGTTTTCGGCCTGCAGAATGATAACGCTCCCGGCGATTTGGTCGATGCGGTAGTAAATCCTACGCATAATCGGCTACCTCGTCTGCAAGCTCGATAAGGGCCTGTTCCTGTTCCTTGAATTCATCCCGGTCCATGGAGGTCCGATTCCAGTCCACCGCGGCCTGGGTCAATTTATGAAAAAAGGCCCGTGCTTCATCCTTGGTCTCAAAATGCAACGCTTTGTTGAGGATGAACAGAAGTCGATCAAAGACATGGGTCTGTCGTTTTGCCGCAGTGGCTCCATCAACCGGGTCGAAGGCATCCTGCTGCAGATAGACCCGGTCCAGAAACTCGGCTTTGAGATACAGGACAAAATCTTCCAAAGTCGTGCCCTCTTCACCGATAACTTTCATCATCTGAGCGATTTCGCTGCCCTGACGGATGATGGACTGAGCTGCTTTTAGCTGTTCCCGCTCCACAAGCCCCGGATAGGTGGACCAGCTCTCCAGAGGTTCAATGGCCGGATACCGTCTGGCGTCGGATCGATCCCGGGAAAGCCCGTGAAAGGCCCCCACCACCTTGAGTGTCGACTGGGTGACCGGTTCTTCAAAATTGCCTCCGGCCGGGGACACCGTCCCCCCGATGGTTACTGAGCCGAAATGGCCGTCTTTCAGCCGGACCTGACCGGCCCGCTCGTAAAAGGCTGCAATAACCGATTCCAGATAGGCAGGAAAGGCCTCTTCTCCAGGGATTTCCTCCAGCCGGCCGGAGACTTCCCGCAGGGCCTGAGCCCATCTGGAGGTGGAATCCGCGAGAAGCAGCACATTGAGCCCCATCTGCCGGTAGTATTCGGATACAGTCACCGCGGTATACACCGAGGCCTCCCGGGCGGCCACCGGCATGGAACTCGTATTGCATATGATGATGGTTCGCTCCATAAGGCTTCTGCCAGTTTTGGGGTCTTTTAGTTCAGGGAACTCCCGGATGGTCTCCACCACTTCTCCGGCCCGCTCCCCGCAGGCGGCGACCACCACCACATCTACATCCGCATGACGGCTGGTGAGTTGTTGGATAACGGTTTTCCCCGCTCCGAACGGGCCGGGGATACAATAGGTCCCCCCTTTGGCGATAGGAAAGAAAGTATCAATGATCCGAATTTTCGTATTCAGGGGCTGATTCGGCCGGAGGCGTTCACTGTAGTCCTGGATGGGAATCTTGACCGGCCAGTGCTGAAGCATGCTCACGTCCCGCTCGTTTTCCTTGTCTTTCTTGATTCTGGCGATGGGTTGTTCTACGGTGTACTCTCCGGCATCGGCTATCCAGGAAACCGTGTAGCGGCCTTTGAGACCAAAGGGTACCATGATCCTATGGGAAAAAAGCCCTTCGGGCACCGTGCCCAGGGTCTCTCCACTGCTGAGCGTATCGCCTTCCCGGGCCTGGGGAGTGAATTTCCAAACAGCCTCCCGGTCCAGGGTTTGAAAATAGACCCCCCGTTTCAGGAAAAAACCATGGGCCTCGGCCAGATCGGACAAAGGATTCTGCAGGCCGTCATACACCTGGGCCAGGAGACCGGGACCGAGTTCCGCAGCCAGAAGCTCCTGGGAAAATTCGAGTCGATCGCCGATCTTCAAGCCTCTGGTATCTTCAAAAACCTGGAGTTCGGCATAATCGCCGCGGATGCGAACCACCTCCGACTTCAGGCGAAGATCATTGCTCAGGGCAAAGGCTGTTTCATTCTGAAAGACCGGCTTGGAAAACTCCACGGTCAGCAGATTCCCATTCACGCCCACAATACGTCCGATATTTTCGGCCATAGGCTCATTTCCCTTGTTTCAGAACTATACTGCTCCGACTTACCTTTTTCATGTTTCTGTCGTTGAGATCTACGGACAATCAGTCTTTGTTTCAAAAACCAAAATTGGATCAGTATATAGTCTTCTATGAAACTTCATTTTTCTTCATTCATCATTCGACGTTCGACGTTCAACTTTCATTCCATGCCGATTCCACCGCCTGCTTTACCAGGGTCTGAAAACGCTCCCGGCCGCGTTGTTCGTCAAAGGCGGCCCAGCGATGAACCAGCCTGAGCCGGCCGGCAAAAGCGAGAATGCACCCCAGCCCAAGATGGTCAAGCCCGATGAGTTCCTCCAAAAGGGCAAAGCGTCCTCTGTCCAGCAGCCATTCCCGCTCCAGGGGGTTCTCCTGATGAAAAGCCTCCATCACAAAGCGGGCGGCCTGAACACTGTACCCGCTGTGCATCCGAAAACCGCTTTTCAGACTCGGATTCCTCTTCCGGGCGCATTCATTCATAATCTGGACTGCCAGAGCCGACCAGGACCGGCCGAATGATGTGTTGAACGGGCCAAGGCGGTCTGCAAGGAGAGAATCCAGGTCCTGAAGCTCTGAAGGCTGGAGTAAGCCGGAGCAGCTGAAACGAAAATCCTCCAAAGCCAGAGGCGGTTTTTGACCCAGTTCCAGCCAGGGCAGTGAGGCGGCGAGAGAGATATAGCTCATGATTCGACAGTTTCGTTTTGTTCCTGATCCCGACTTTGCTGCAGGCACTTCTTGATGCGGTCGAATCCCAGACCGTCATGGGCTACACGCTTGACAATATCCGCCAGATGAGGACGGAGCAGGCCGCTCAAGCTATCGGCCAGAGCCTCGCTCGTAAAATCCAGATACACATACCCCTCTTGAAAAGAGACTTTAAAGCCTTTGAGAATATCGTTGTCCGCCTTGAGCTGAATCCCGGAGGCCATTTTCTGTTTGTAGAGATTCGCAAAAAAGTGAATGAGCCGCTCCTTGTCTTCGGGACTGACCATAACATCCCAGCCAACGTCCCCGGACCTGGAGGCGCAGTGCTCAACAATCTTGACCAGCATATCTTTCAAAAGCTGTTCGTCCATGGCCTGATCCACACTTTCCGCCACCAGATCGGACATGATATTCTCGATCCCGCGAGACACGGTAATGAGCACGTCCCGGGCCGCCTGTTCCAGGGTTTTGCGACTTCGTTCCTCATACGTCTCAGCTTCTTGTCGACCTTGTTCCACCAGTCGCTTTTTCTTGTCTTCGGCGTCCCGGACAATGCCCGCGGCCTGCTCTTTGGCCTTGGCCACAATCTGATCGGCTTCGGCCTTGGCCTTGTCCACGCCTTGCTTTTGAATCCGTTCAATCAAGGGCTGCAAATCGTCAGACATACCGACTCCGGGTTTGGGGTTCATTTCCGTTTGACTCCTGTCTGTATTGCGAAGCTGCTCAACGCTCAAAATTATCCCACCCAGAGCACGCTGCCCTGCATCTCGTAAAAGAGCTTCAGTCCCACCGAACCCATTCGAAAGACACTTTTTTGGGCCTCTCCGGAATATCCCACGGCCACCGCGCTGAAACGCCCTGTATCCGCTTCGGAGAGGATCGCCTTGGCCGGATTTTTCGAGGCAAGCACTTTCTCCTGTACCCTTTCCTGGGCAATCCCGTAGTTAGCCAAGACGTTCTTTGCATCTGAGAAGAGCTTATCCGGAACGCTGTCCCTGGTTTGAACATGAAACAAAGTGATCTGATGCTCCTCTTCGCCGGACAGGATAAATCCGGCATGGTCGGTGATATGGAGGGATTCCTGTGATCCGTCAAGACAGACGAGGACATTTTTGCGGTCTGCTTCCGGGTTACGGCAGACCCAGATCGGTGCATTCCGTTCTCCCTTGAGAAGCTTGACGCTCACACTGTCGTTGATAATTTCTTCAAGCCGGGAAGTCCCCCGCCTGCCGAGGATGATGGCATCGTACAAGCCGCGATTCCCCTCGCCGATAATGTCTTTTGAAGTGCTGACCATCTTTTTTTTGACCTTGCACAGCAGATTCTCCTCCAAAAAGTCCCGGTCCATGAGATGCTTCACAGTTTCCTCCAAGGCCAAATCGCAGGTATTGGATTCACTTTCAACCGGGACCATGCTTTGCTGCTGTCCGGTTCGCGGCGAGACATAGAGCAGGGTAAATTTCACTAGATCCTTATTTGAAAAAAAAGCGTTCACAAAACGAGCCCCATACATGGCGCTCCGATCATCACTTACAGTGAGAAGAAAATGTTTCTGCATGCCGGGGTCTCCTTTTGTTGTAGATGGGCTCCAGATCGAATACAGTGTCTGGTGTACCGGGCGGGCATTGCATTTTAAGTTTATCAATAAAAATCCCCGGGGACAAGACGCCGAAAGGGTGATTTTTCGGGGAGGAAGGATGAAATGGTAGTTTTCCGTTGATACTTTGAAAATGAAAGAAGGCAGATGACTCTTCATTACTTGTTCTTGATTCCTAGCCCAAAGATAAGCAAACTATGAGCGGTTGAACACCGTCCGAAAACCTTCCCCGAAAAATCCCCCACAGCGCCCCTTGCTTTTTTGAGCCGACAAGATACGATAAATCTTACAGTGTTGAAGGAAAAGGGCTGGCAACGCCCCCGGCAAAGGAATTCGTCCAGCCTTTTAATTCAAGCACGAGGAGCCGCCATGAACAGCCCGCAATCCAGGGCCGGCAATCGATTGTCCAAGGAAAAAAGTCCATATCTTCGCCAGCATGCCGAAAATCCTGTGGATTGGTTTCCCTGGGGAGACGAAGCCTTCGGCAAGGCCAAGAGTTTGAACAAACCGATTTTCCTGTCCATCGGCTATGCCACCTGCCACTGGTGTCATGTCATGGCCCACGAATCCTTTGAGGACGATCAAGTGGCCAGGCTCATTAACCAACTCTTCATCCCGGTCAAGGTGGATCGCGAGGAACGGCCGGACATCGACACGGTGTATATGAAGATCTGCCAGCTCCTCACCGGCCGGGGTGGCTGGCCCCTGACTCTGATCCTGACCCCGGACAAAGAACCTTTTTTTGCGGCCACCTACCTCCCGAAATCCGCGAATTTTCCCCAAACCGGCCTCCTGGATCTGATCCCCAAGGTTGCCCATCTCTGGCAAAACGAGCCCCAAAAAGCCCTGGACAGTGCCAGAGAAATCATGGACCATCTGCGTCGCGCCGACGGCAACACCCGGGGCAGACTCCCCGGAAAAAACCTGCTGCGCCAGGCGGCCGAGGAGCTGGAGCGACGATTCGACCAGACGCACGGCGGATTCGGCAGCGCCCCGAAATTCCCATCTCCCCACAACCTTCTGTTTCTGCTCAGCCAGTACCGGCGCCATCAGGAGCCCAAGTACCTGTCCATGGCGGAAACCACCCTGGACATCATGCGCCGGGGCGGCATCTTCGACCATCTGGGCGGGGGCTTTCACCGTTATTCCACGGACCGGGAATGGCTGCTGCCCCATTTCGAGAAAATGCTCTATGACCAGGCCATGCTCAGCCTGGCCTATCTCGAGGCCTTTCAGCTCACCGGCAGAGCCTCCCACGCCCAGACCGCCAGGGACATTTTCGATTACGTCCTGCGGGATCTGACTTCGGCGGACGGGGTCTTTTTCTCCGGCGAAGACGCCGACAGCGAAGGGGTGGAAGGCAGGTTTTACGTCTGGAAAATCGATGAAATCCGGGATAGACTCTTCCCTGAAGAAGCCGATGCAGTGATTCGGGCCTACCGGCTCCGGAATCAGGGTAATTTCAGGGACGAAGCCAGCAGGCAGCTGACCGGGGAGAACATCCTGCATCAGCTGGTGCTGACCGACGAACAGACCTCGGAGGACGAGGACCGGGAGTCTGCAGAGATTCTGGAGCGGGCCAGGAACAAGCTCTTCGCGGCGCGGCAGCAGCGGGTGCGCCCCCAGCTGGACGACAAAGTGCTCACCGACTGGAACGGCTTGATGATCGCGGCCCTGGCTTTCGGAGGGCGGGTCCTGGAGTCGGATGTCTACACCCGGGCGGCGGAACGGGCCGCCGGGTTTTGCCTGGAACAGCTGGTGGAGCCCTCTGGAAATCTGCTCCACCGTTATAAGGACGGAGAGGCCGGCATCTCCGGATTCCTGGACGACTATGCTTTTCTGAGCTGGGGCCTGCTCGATCTTTTCGAAACCACAGGGCACACCAGCTATTTTTTGAGCGCCAAACGCTTGACCCGGCACATGCTCGAACATTTTCAGGACCCGAACAAAGGTGGCCTGTTCCTCACGGCGGACGACGCGGAAACCGTGCTCATCCGGCCCAAGGAAATCTTCGACGGGGCTCTGCCCTCGGGAAATTCCGCGGCCGTTATGAATCTGAGCCGGATCATTGCCGCCGGGGAGAACGATAGCCTTGAAACCGCCCTATCCGAGCAGATTCAGGCCTTTTCCGGAATGGTCCAGGGACATCCCATCGGATTCACTTATTTTCTGTGCGGGCTGGACCAGGCTTTGGAGTTGCTGCCGGGACCGGGTTCGGCCTGAGTCTAACACGGGAGCGTGGATCGTGTCGGGTGCAGAGGAGGCCTCCGCTTTGCAGATAATTTACAACAAGGTGTCCAAAAGTTTATAAAAATTTTGCTCGCTGCAAAGAACTCAGAACGTATCGTTTGTATGGATAAAATTTTTGATCAAGGATGGTCCTATGCTGAAAGTTGAAAATTTGCACGTCACGGTCGGCGACAGGGAGGTGCTCAAAGGCGTCAATCTGGAGATTGCCCAGGATGAGACCTTTATTCTGTTCGGGCCCAACGGCTCGGGGAAAACAACCCTGCTCATGACCCTCATGGGCTTTTCCGGATTCACCGTCACAAAGGGGAAGATCGCCTTCCGGGGCCGGGACATGACCCGGATGCCCCTGCATGAACGCGCCAAACTGGGAGTCGGCATGTCCTTCCAGCGGCCGCCCACCATCAACGGACTCAAACTGAGCCAGCTTGTCAAGCTCTGCGCCGACGATCAGGACCTGGATGTGCAAGGCCTGGCCCGGGAGGTCAATCTGGAGCATTTTTTGGAACGGGACATCAACTCCGGTTTTTCAGGAGGGGAAATCAAACGATCCGAGCTGCTGCAGCTCATGGCCCAGAAACCGAAACTGCTGCTCTTCGACGAGCCCGAGTCCGGGGTGGATCTCGAAAACATGGCCCTGATCGGGAAAATGGTCCGCCGGCTTTTGCAGCAGGAATACCGGGCCCAAGCTGAAAAAAGCATTCGTGAACAAAAAGATGAACGAGACACCTCAGGCTTGATCATTACCCATACTGGGCATATATTGAATTACGTCAATGCAGATCGGGGTACCGTCATGTATGAAGGCAAATTGTGCTGCGCGTCGAGACCCAGAGATATCTTGAATCAAATCAGTGAGTCCGGCTATGAGGAGTGTGTACGATGTCTGACATAATGAAGACGAATACAGTGGATGCAAAATCCAGAGAAAAAATCTCAGTTTCCGATTTTGATTTTCAGGGGGCCAAGGCCGAGGCCATTCAGGATTTGACCCGGATGGATCCCAAGGACCGCCAACAGCTGCTCATGGCCGGCGTGGACGTGAATCAAAAAGAGCGCAGCGCCACCTACCTGCATATGAATCATTCCAATGTCCATTGTTCAAGCTGCCGCCCCGGCGTAGAAGTCCTGGATATTCAGCAGGCCCTGGATACCTATGACCACCTGCCGGAGTATTACTGGAAGGCCGTGGACCCTGAAAAAGACGAATACACCAGGGCCGTGGCCGAAACACTGCACGGGGGGTATTTCATCCGGACGGAAAAAGGGGCCAAGATCACGGAACCCGTCCAATCCTGCCTGTTCATCAAGGGAGAGAATGTCGGTCAGAATGTGCATAACATTATTGTGGTTGAGGAAGATTCCGAACTGAATATCATCACCGGATGCGCCGTGTCCCATGACGTCAAAGCCGCTCTGCATCTGGGCGTTTCGGAAATCTACATCAAGAAAGGCGGCAAGCTCTCTTTCACTATGGTCCACAACTGGGGCGAAGAAGTCCATGTCCGGCCCCGGACCGTAGGCATTGTCGAAGAAAACGGCGTGTTTCTCAACAATTACATCCTCTTGAAGCCCGTGAAATCGGCTCAGCTATATCCAAGCCTGTATTTGAACGGAACCGGGGCCGTTGCCACGTCCAATTCCGTGATAGCAGCTCCTCCGGGCTCCTATGTCAACAGCGGCAGTCGGGTGGTGTTGAACGCGCCTCATACCAGGGCTGAAATCATCGCCAGGACCATCACCACCGGCGGGACGATCATCAATCCCGGTCATCTTGTCGGCAATGCCTATCCCTGCAAAGGGCATCTGGAGTGCAAGGGGCTTATTCTGCAGGACGGCATCATTCATGCTATTCCTGAGCTCGAGGCCTCGGTGGCCGGTGTGGAGCTTTCCCATGAAGCCGCCGTTGGCAAGGTGGCCCAGGAAGAGATCGAATATCTCATGGCCAGGGGTCTGGATGAGGACGAAGCCACCTCGACCATTGTCAGAGGCTTTTTGAATGTCGATATCATGGGTCTGCCTCCGGAATTGAAACAAGCCATTGACCAGACCATCGATGAGGCGGGCGAAGAGATGTTCTGAATGCATGAGACCGTCGCAGCCATCCTCCCGGCCGCTGGATATTCTTCCCGCATGGGGCGCTTCAAACCCCTCCTGCCTCTCGGGAATACAACTGTTATCCAGCGGCTGGTTTCACTTCTTTTCCAAGCCGGAATCAGAAATATTGCAGTGATTACCGGCCACCGGGCAGCAGACCTTGAAGAACAGCTTGCGTCTTCGCCCGCGGAAACGATTTTCAATCCGGACTATCCCCGGGGGATGTTCACCTCCGTCCTGGCCGGGACCGCTGCTCTCGATCCAGCCATTGAAGCCGTGTTCATCCTTCCGGCCGACATCCCCTTGATCCGAAAAAACACACTCCTGCAGTTGATGCACACCTTCCACAGCACGGAGTCTTCCATTATCTATCCGGTTTTTAAGGGACAAAGAGGCCACCCGCCGCTGATCCGCCGCGACCTCCTGAACACAGCGCAAAGCTGGAATGGAGACGGAGGCCTGCGGGCCTTTCTGCAAGAACATGATGCCCTGGCGCAAGAAAGCATGGTGCCGGACCAGGGTATCCTGCTGGATATGGATATCCCCGAGGATTACGATAAAATTTCTGAGCAGTTCCCCAACCTGGATCTGCCCGGGCTTGAAGAGTGCTGCTTTTTGCAGAAATGGTATAAAACAGACCCTCAAGTCCAAAAACATTGCCGACTGGTGGCTGCAACGGCCCGGGATATGGGCCGGGAGCTCAACAAGCTGGGATTTGAACTGGATCTCGATCTGCTGTTCTGCAGCGGCCTGTTGCATGATTTGGTCCGGCATCTGCCGAATCATGCCGAAAAAGGAGCACGCATCCTCGCCGAACACGGCTTTTCCAGAGTCGCCGCAGTGGTGGCCCGGCATGCGGACGGACATTTTGATCAACAGGAAGCAATCACGGAACAGGAACTGCTCTATCTGGCGGACAAGCTGGTCCAGGGAGAAACCCGCGTCTCTTTGGAAGCACGATTTCAAAACAAACTCGAAACATTCAGGGACCGGCCCGAAGCCCTCTCGGCCATCAGACAACGACTGCAGCGGGCCAGGAACAGCCGGGAACGGGTGGAAACCGCTTTGGGGAGAGCTGTGGAGAGCATGGGGCCGGGCGTTTAGGGCAGAGAGCAGTGGGCATAAGGGAGGGGGAACGCGGAACGTGGAACGTGGAACGTGGAACGCGGAACGTGGAACGCGGAAGGGCAGAAAGGAGAGAGGAGACGAACATCGAACATTGAACGTCGAATGATGAATGGGGGAAACCGTAGCCGCGGCAAGAGCCGAGTTGCTTATGAAAGTTTATTTTTCTTTCTCAGTCCACACTGCCGAAGGAGAGGGCCAGGAGCCAGCAGCAGGCCACCAGGCCGAGTGTCCCGGCCAAAAAGAGGCGGTCCGGTAGGCTTGGGAACCGCCGGCCAAGGTCGAGGTACCCCACTGTGAGCCCCGCAGGAAGTCCGGCAGCGAAGCCGAAAAGATGGGCCCCCAGGTCGGTGTTGCCGCCCCCGGAGCCGAGCATGGCCAAAAGACCCAAGCCCGCAGGCAGAGGCAGCAGCCGTCTGCTCCAGCCGGGCCTTTTCTCTTCCATGAGCCGCAAACCGCTCAGCACCCCGACCACCCCAAAGACAGAGGTGGACCAGCCAACTGAGGCATGGGGAAAGCCCTGCACCATGACGTTCAAAGCGTTGCCCGCCGCACCGCTCACAAAAACAAGCAGCCAGGCCAGCCCGGGCCCTACGTCCCGGCTGAGCAGGACGACGAACAGGCCGCCGATGAGCAGATTGCCGATGAGGTGGGCCAGATCGGCGTGCAGGGTCAATCCGGTAACTATGCGCCACCACTCCCCTTTTTGAATCAACCAGGCATCGACACGCCCCAATTTCTGCCAGGGAATCGGATCATAGCCGAAACCGGTCAGGTCCAGCCGGACAAATTTGTAGAAAAAAGCCAGAGCCAGAAGGATCCAGAACGTCGAATCACCGGCCTGTCTTGGACCCGTGGCGCTTGCCGGTTCAAGCGGGACGTTTTCCTGTTCATAGAGCCGGATTTCTTCCAGGGCTCGGTCCAGATCATCCGGAGCGACCCGGATGAGAAATCCCGCTCCCTCCTCGGTCCGCCGGACCCGATGCCGGATGCCCATGGCGGTCAGGACAAGGGACCATTCCCGCACCTTTGCGGTATCGGCCTGAATCCCGTCGGATTCCAAACTAGGGGCACCGTCCGGCATGCTTGAATTTCGAAAGGCCCTTCGCTGCAAAATGATGGCTGAAATTTTTGAAGGTCCCCTTTATTTTTTTCACGAGGACCTGAAAAAAATATTCAGAGTTTTTCATTGGCCTTGTACCAGCAGATAAAATCAATGGCCTCTGGAACCGAAGACACGCGGCCGTCGATCTGGGCCTGGAGCAGGGCCTTGCGGATGACTCCGACAATCGGTCCCGGCTGGAGACCTGTGAAATCCATGATCTCGTTGCCGTTGAGCAGGGGTTCGGTCATTTCTTCCGGAACATCGGCCCGCTCCAGATATTTGATGTTATGATTAAACGCCTTGTAGCTCCCCCCTTTGGCTTGAATGTTGGCCCTGGCCATTTCGATAATCCGGGGATATTCGTCCAGGCCTTTAAAACGCCGGATCCCTTTTTCATTAAGCATGAAATCAAAGCGCTTATGATTCCTGACCAGATGGCAGATCAGGCCGATATCCTCGGGAATGAATCCGAGTCGCCGGAGGATTTTTCTGGCCAGATGCGCCCCGATAATATGATGCTGGGCAAAAAAGCATCCTTCCTGAGCGTATTGGGCGGTCTGCATTTTGCCCGCATCATGGAGCAGACAGGCCATCATCCCGTACCAGTCATAGGGCAGCTGTTCCCCGTAGTAGCGCATGGTCTCAAGGGTATGCTCAAAAACCGACTCTTCCTGTCCGCTGTCTTCCCTGTTTTGTTTGACCGAGGTCAGGGAGGAAACTTCCGGTATCAAGCCCTGGAGTATGCCGGAATCAAAAAGCAGCCGGACAAAGTACCAGCTGTTCTCCGCCACGACTTTCTGCCATTCGTCCAGGATGTCCTGCATCGGCATGAAATCCAGGATATTCCGGGCATTGCGGACAATGGCCATCCATGAATTCGGTTCAATGGAAATATTAAAGTTGGCGGCGAAGCGCATGGCCCGCAAGCCGAGCAGGAAATTCCCCTTGAGGGTCAATTCGGGGTCCCCTTGAAAACGGATCGCCCCTTCTCCCCAATCCGCAAAACCGTCATAGGCGTCTTCCGCCTGATACCGGGAAGGATAAATCAAATTTTCCAGATGTTCCCCGCGTTTTTCAAGCTCCAGCCGCAGCCTGGGGGTCAGGCGGATAACAGTGGAATCGGGATGGCCAATATTTTCGGAATCGGTACTGTAAAAACGGACCAGAGTCTGACCTTCCTGAACCGCGCCGAGCACGCCTTCTTCTTTCAGGGAAATCACCTTGCCGAAAATTTTGTACAATTCATCAAAATCTAAATCAGCCGCCACATCGACTTCCTGTTCGCTTCCATCCTGCAAAACCCTCTCGTGCAGCATGATATTGATAATGTATGCATCGAATCCAGACCGATTAATTGTGTTGCAGACCGTTGTCGCATCCTTCAATGCTTGAATCATCCTCACTCCTTCTGATATATAGGATTGAATAGTGCTCTCGAGTGCTTGGACCTCAACTCACCCGGCTCCTGCTTCACTCCAAGATTCTGAAATTCTCATGATCCATTCGGTTTAGGGACCCAGGAGGATCGCGATCCATTTGGTGTCCTCGCTGTTTTCCAATACAATCTTGACCACCATGGTTAAAGGGACGGAAAGCAGCATGCCCACCGGTCCCAGAACCCAGCCCCAAAAAACCAGGGAGAGAAAAACCACCAGGGTCGACAAGCCCAGCCGCTTGCCCAGTAATTTCGGCTCGATCAGGTTGCCGATTGCAGTGTTCACCACTAGATATCCGGCAATGGTCACCAGGGTGGGAGCGGTTCCCAGTTGAATAAAGGCCAGGATCACCGGAGGAATAGCTGCCATAATCGAGCCGATATTGGGCACGAAATTGAAGAGAAAGGCCAGGCATCCCCAGAGCAGAGGGTAATCCACGCCTACGAATTTCAGAAAGATATAAATCAGTACACCGGTGGTAAGGCTGAGCAGGGTCTTAATGGACAGATACCGATTGACGCTTCCAACAAAGGTATCCATGTAGGCCACGGAATCTTCCGGGACTTTGAAGGCCCTGTACATCTTGTCCCGAATTCCGGAAAACTCCAGCAGGAGAAAGACAACCGTCAAGAGGATCATAAAGATATTGGTCAAGGCATTGCTCAAGCGTGTGAAAATATTGGCGGCCATCTGCATGATGTTTTCAGGATTGAGATACTGGGTCAGAAGATCACTGGAAATTTTCAAGTCAAAGCCTTCGATCAGATTGACAATATAGGCCATTCTTTCCATGATCAAAACTTCATACTCAGGCAAACTGTTCAGAAAATTGTTCAGAGAGGTCCCCAGGACCACACCCAATAAAGAGCCAAAAACAAGAATGACGAAGACGATAAACAGAATGGAAATGAACTGAGGGACATTTTTTTCCTGCATCCAGTACAAAGCGGGCGCACAGATGATGGCAATAAAACAGGCCAACAGAAAGGGAACCAGAATCGGACTAGCGATGCGCATGCCGGCGACCACGAGCACAAAACTGCCGGCTGTCAGTAATACTCTACTCAGACTTGAAAAATTGGTCTGTTCATACATAGCGCTTGGAGATGTCCGAGTAAAAATTGAAGATATACTCCTGTTGCTTCAAGGAAAAGCAACTCCTTTATCCGACAATTGCTTGATACGGTTTATCTTCGCCCAAATCCTGCTCCTTGTAAAGATTGGACTTTTCACATCCGCTTGATAATTTCCTGATAGTTGATGGCGATCTTGCACACATAGCGCACTGTTTCCCGGTAAGGCGGCACCACGCCGTAGGGTTCGTAGATTCGATAGGGGTACCTCGTGCTGGACAGTCCTGCGTTATATCCGGCCGTGGCCGCCAGGATATTTCCAGATCGGCCCCGGAGGTGTTCGGCCATCATTCGAACCATGGCCCGGACCGGATGCCTGTACAAGACGCGTTGGTCAAAGCTGTTGAAAAAATTGACGTCTTTTCTTCTAAAAATACTTCGATCCCGATAATTCTCCATGAGAAAGTCCCGATAGTTTTGACGGGCCTCCTGCATAGCCTTTTCCAGCGCCTTGACCTCCTTTAGGACCTGAAGATATATTTCGGCCTCGGCCAGTGTCGCTCCTTCAGCATGGGCCGTGAGTGACTCCTCAAGCAAACGTTCGCTTTTATAGAACAGAACGCTGTGTTTTTGTTTGAGATCACGCCGTTTTTGCGTCAAGTCGCGGAGCCGCTGTCTTTCACCGGCCAGTTCCGCTCGTCGCACGGTGGAGTCTTCCGGATAAGCACTGTCCGGACAGACCATCCCCAGGGTTTCGGCCGTCGGCTGAATAAATTGGCACACGCCCACGGCAAAAGCCCAGGAAACCGCGAATTCGAAGAAAAAGGACTCTTCAAGCATCTGGGCCATTAGCCAGGCCGGATTCACGGAATAAATGCGTTGATGATCGTCCACCCCGCGAACCATCCAGTAGAGGATGTTTACCACCCGTTTTTCCAGGTCTACGGAGGCAAGAGGACGCCTCCAGATGGGCAGATCTCCTGAAGGGAAGTAGTCCTGGACAAAATCCAGAACGGCCCGTCCCAGTAGATAGGCGTAGCGCTCCCGTTCCTGCTCCGTTTTCCAGAAAACAGACTCTCTGCTGACAAGAAAATTAACAGGAACAGGATCCGGCGCTGCCGGTTTTCCAAAGGCCTGCTCCGTCCCTGCAAACAGAGGCAGGACCGATGCCGCAACCGCATTTTTCAGAATTTGACGTCTGTGCATGGACTTTCACTCGGCTTAAATTATTGAAAACCCCAACTCGCAAATCCAAGGAACGCATGAACTGTCCAATGTGTCAATCCAATCGATGCCGGACCTATCACCGGGACGCTTCCCGTGATTATCGGCAATGCCTTCGCTGCAGACTGGTTTTCGTCCCGGAAGCCCAGCGCCTGGACCCAGTCCAGGAAAAAGCCAGGTACGAGCTGCATCGTAACGATCCCAATGATCCGCGCTATCGCAAATTTCTGTCCAGACTGCACCAACAGGTCTGCCAACGCATTGCCCTCCCGGCCAGGGGGCTGGATTATGGCTCAGGACCGGGACCGGCCCTGGCCATGATGTTTCGAGAAGCCGGATACGAAATGCAGATCTATGATATCTATTATGCCGACCAAGCGGAAGTTCTTACCCGGCAATACGGCTTCATCACCTGCAGCGAGGTCGTGGAGCATCTGTATCACCCCGGGCCGGTCCTGGGCCGGCTCTTGAAAAGCCTCATCCCCGGAGGGCTTTTGGCGGTCATGACCCAGATGGTCATTGATCAGGAACGCTTTAGCTCCTGGCACTACATCCGGGATCCGACCCATGTCTGCTTTTTTTCCCGGGACGCCTTCCGCTGGTTCGCGAAAGCGCACGGCTTAAGCCTCGAATTCCCGGACAAGGATATCATCCTGCTGACGAAAGACCGGCCTGTCGAATGAAGCCAGGAAGTCTGAAACTGCCTTCAGCTCCCCGAGCCCAGGGGCCCCGCAGCCTGTTCAACTTCATGCACCAGACGACCGTCCCGGATGAGCTGGACCATGGCTTCGATATCATCACCAAGCACCCGGTCGCGTTCCAGATAGGGGATCTCCTCCCTGATGAGCTGATAAGCGATGCGGGTCCCTTTTCCGGAGCGCAGTGCCTGCTCCTCTGTCAACAGATCATAGGCCTGGGCCGCACAGAGCAGCTCGATGGCCAGGACCTTCTGCACGTTCTCCAGGATCTCCCGGCTCTGGCGAAAGGCAATGGTCCCCATGCTGACATGGTCTTCCTTGTTGGCCGAGGTCGGAATGGAATCCACGCAGGCCGGATGGGTCAGGACCTTATTCTCCGAGACCAGGGCCGCAGCCGTGTACTGGGCGATCATAAAGCCGGAATTCAGACCCCCTTCCTTGACCAGAAAAGCCGGGAGCTCGCTCAGCTGCGGATTGACCATCCGCTCGATCCGCCGTTCGGAAACCCCGCCCAGTTCGGCCAGCCCCATGGACAGGTAGTCCGCGGCCATAGCCAAAGGCTGTCCGTGAAAATTGCCGCCCAGGCGAATCTCCTGGGTATCGGTGAAGACCAGGGGATTGGTGGTGGTGGCGTTGATCTCGATGCTGAGGACCCGCCCGGCATGGGCCACGGCGTCCTTGCTGGCCCCATGGATCTGGGGGGAACAGCGCAGGGTATAGGCATCCTGGACCCTGGCGCAGCCCGAATGGGAAGCGATGATTTCGCTTTCTGCGGTCAATCTGAGCATATTATCCGCTGAAGCGATCTGTCCGGGATGCGGCCGCAGTTGATGGATGCGGGGATCGAACTCGGTATTGCTGCCCATGAGCACTTCCAGGCTCATGGCGCAGGCAATGTCCGCAATTTTGGAAATGCGGACCGCGTCCTGGACCACCAGGCTGCCGATGGCCGCCATGACCTGGGTGCCGTTGATCAAAGCCAGCCCCTCTCCAGGACCGAGCGGCAGGGGTTTGAGGCCGATGGCCTGCAAGGCTTCCGCCCCGGGTATCCGCCGCCCCTGATAGAAGGCTTCCCCCCGGCCGATGAGCACCAGGCCCAGATGGGCCGTCGGGGCCAGATCACCGCTCGCCCCCACCGAACCTTTCTCAGGCACCACCGGCGTGACCCTTGCATTGAGAAACCTGAGCAGATAGTCCAGGGTCTCCATGCGGCAGCCGGAATATCCCAGCGACAGATCATGCACCCGTAGGGCCATTATCCCGCGGACCACGTCAATGGGCAGCGGATCGCCCACTCCCGAGGCATGACTCATAAGGATATTTTCCTGAAGAATTCCGGCCTGCTCTTCGGAGATGGTGACGTTGCACAAGGCCCCAAAGCCGGTGGTCACGCCGTAGATAACCTTTTTTTCATGAACCCATTTGGCGATGAGCTCCCGGGTCTTCGCCACCCGTTGCCGCCCTTCGTTCGAAAAGGCAACCCTAGCGTTTTCCCTGGCCACAGCCGTCACGTCTTCAAGACGCAACGGAGACTGATCCAGATATATCTCCCGCATATCTCCCTCACTCCGGCAATCAGATGCCGGGCATCCGATTTTGGATAGGCTTTTTGCTAAATGTCGAACCCGGAGTCTCTTTTCTGAGTGCTGGAGGTCGGCATTTATTCATTCACCATTCATCGTTATGAAACTTCAGCTGATACCACGAACCGGTCACAGAGCTCTCTTTCGCTTCAACGCTTCCGGCTCTTGGTTTTCTAAGGCTTGTTCACGGGGGATCTTTGCCCCCTCCGGACTCTTTAATATGTTCCTTGAAGGACTCGCTTTGCTTCAATGAAACGACATCTCATTTTTCAGGTTCAAAGCTGAGACCGCGGTCCGGTTTCCCCCGGTGAGCAAGCCAAAGAAAAACCTCAAAGCCTCCCAGCGAGGTCGCTCAAGAGAACCCTGTGACCGGTTCTCTATCCTGTGACCTATTGTGTGCACATGAAGTTTCTTCATTGATCAAACTGGCAGTCGTGGATTTCAAGATGAACGTATAACAGCTTATTTGTATATTATGTTAAATATCAAACAATTATGTGTCAGCCTATCCGACGGCAAGGTTGACACCCGAAATCATTTCCCTCTCTTCACCAATTTCAAATTTCCAATTTCCAGCCCTCAGGATTCCTGAAACGCTCCGGCCACAGTCCGCCGAACCAGGTCTGCATCAGCTATCCAGGGAAGAGTGATCCGGTCCCCCTGCTCGTTCTCGGCATTGTGCCTGGCCGCCGCCTCCATGGCGTTTTCGTTCCCGGCCCAGCTGCGCCGGGCCACACCGCCCATGACATCCCAGCTGATCCCGGAGCGGATGACCGCATCGACTTCGGTGCTGCCGTCCAGGACCAGGCCGAAGCCCCCGTTGATAGCCTTGCCGATCCCGACGCCTCCGCCGTTGTGCAGAGCCACCAAAGACATGCCCCTGGCCGCATTCCCGGCAAAACACTGCGTGGCCATGTCCGCGGTGATGTTGCTCCCGTCCTTGATGTTCGCAGTCTCCCGGAGCGGTGAATCCGTGCCTCCGGGGTCGTGATGATCCCGGCCCAGCATGATGGGGCCGACCTCGCCGTCCCGGACGAGGCGATTGAAGGCCAAGGCGATTTCCATGCGGCCCCGGGCGTCCTGATACAAGATCCGGGCCTGGGTCCCCACCACCAGTTGATTGGCCCGGGCATCCCTGATCCAGAGATAATTGTCACGATGCCGGGGACTTCGTTCGGGATCGATACACTCCATGGCCGCCTGGTCGGTTCGAACCAGGTCCTCTTCCCGGCCGCTCAAACAGACCCAGCGAAAAGGGCCGAAGCCGTAATCAAAAATATGGGGGCCCATGATGTCCTCGACATAGGAGGGAAAGATAAAGCCGTCGCTTGTATCCCGGCCGTTCCGGGTGATTTCAGGCACACCGGCCCGAAAGACCGCGTCCATAAAGGCGTTGCCGTAGTCGAAGAAGTAAACGCCCCGCTCCACCAGGATGCGGATCAATTCAAAATGCCGCTTCAGGCTCTGGTCCACCAGCTCATAAAAACGCTGCCGGTCGGTTGCCAGCAGGCTGGAGCGCTCTGCAAAACTCAAGCCCTGGGGACAGTAGCCCCCGCTGTAGGCCGCATGGCAGGAAGTTTGATCTGAGAGGAGATCGATGTGGATGCCGTGGGCTACGATATATTCCAGCAGATCCACGATATTCCCGTGATAGGCGATGGACAAAGGCTCTTTGCCGCCGACCGCCTTATAGGCCAGGGCGAAGACCTCTTCCAGATCCGAAGAAACTGCTTTGACCCATCCCTGTTCGGATCGCGTCTCGATCCGGGAGGCATCCACTTCCGCGATAATGGAAACCGCTCCGCTGATTTCAGCGGCCTTGGGCTGGGCCCCGCTCATCCCACCCAGGCCGGAGGAGACAAAAAGCCTGCCCTGCAAATTCTCGTTCTGCTCCAGCCCCAGTTTCAAACGTCCGGCATTGAGCAGGGTGTTGTATGTCCCGTGCACGATCCCCTGGGGTCCGATGTACATCCAGCCGCCCGCGGTCATCTGTCCATAGTTGGTGACTCCCATTTGAGCGCCGGATTCCCAGTCCTCCTGAGTATCGTATTGACCAATGAGCAGCCCGTTGGTGATGATCACCCTGGGACTGCCCGGCCCGGAATGAAACAGTCCCAATGGATGTCCGGACTGCACCACCAGGGTCTGGTTCTCGGTGAGGACTTGGAGATATCTCTTGATCAAACGGTACTGCATCCAGTTCTGGCAGACCCGGCCGGTTTCACCGTAGGTTACCAGTTCATAGGGATATAAGGCCACGTCAAAATCCAGATTGTTGTCGATCATGACTTGAAAGGCCTTCCCGGCCAGACACCTGCCTGGGTACTCATCCAGCGCTTTGGCCCGTATCGCGCCCGGCGGCCGAAAGCGGTAGCCGTAAATCCGGCCCCTTGTCTTGAGTTCTTCAAGAAATTCCGGGGCCATTGTTGCATGCAAAGATTCCGGGATATAGCGCAGAGCGTTTTTGAGGGCGGTCTCGGTCCTGGCCCGGCCGAGCGTGAAACCCCGATCCGGGGCCCGCCGGATACCGGGTGCAAACTCCGGCATTTCCGGCAATTCCGTCCCCAATTGTATTTTCATTTCGTTCAGGCGCTCCATTGTTATCATTTCCCCCTTTTCTTTCTTATGAAACAACCGCCAGTCGAGGCGCAGTAGGCTTGCCACAGTCGATCAGCCTGAAGATGAAGGAAGAGAGCACGGCGGCGATCAGCAGGCTAAGGGCGATGAACACGGTCCAGGAAAAATCCGCGTGCTGTAAATACTTGGTAAGAAGCGGAAATTCAAGGCACTTTTCACTGAAATTTCTGTCAGCCTAAACCGCGCCTGGTCTTCATGTCAATTGACAATCGCCCGTGTCTCACTGCAAATTTGTTTGAAAATCACCTTCCGAAGCACTGAAAAGCGCTTCAGCAAAGCGGCCCGGTCTCAAAATCCGCCCTCTTTCGCCTCTCCTGCCTGAGCACCGGCGTCAGTGGCTTATTTGAAAAAAAATCAGTATCAGGATACCCTGTTTTTTTCAACAGGATATTTAAGCTGCACATGACTGACAATCTCAAAAATCATTCCCAGCCGGAAGCCCGGGTGGACCTACTCGTGATCGGAGCCGGGGCAGCCGGCCTCATGGCTGCAGGCCAGGCCGCCTCCAAAGGGGCTCGGGTCCGCGTCCTGGAGCGAATGGATCGTCCGGCCAGAAAACTGCGCATCACGGGCAAAGGCCGCTGCAACTTCACCAATATTGCCGATAAAGAGCCTTTTTTGAAAAGTTTTCAGCAGGGAGACAAGTTTCTGCGCTCAAGTTTTTCCAGATTTTTCAACAGGGATCTGATTCAATTTTTTGAGTCCATTGATGTGCCCAGTGTGGAAGAACGCGGGGGCAGGGTCTTTCCGGCCAGCCAGAAAGGCCAGGACCTCGTGGATGCCCTGGTGAACTGGTGCCGAAAACAGGGCGTGCAGTTCGTCACCGGGGTCCGGGCCGTCTCTCTGAACTTGTCTGATCAGCGTGTGACCGGGGTTGTATACCGGCCTTCAGGGATCGACACCAGCCAAAAGGATCGCCTACAAAAGGCCAAATCCGTGCTCATAACCACCGGCGGGGCCTCCTACCCCGCTACCGGATCCAGCGGGGACGGCTACAGCCTGGCCGCTCAGGCCGGACACGGCTTGAATTCAATCTATCCGGCCCTGGTCCCCTTAGAAACCGGCGGAGAGACGGCGAGCAGACTCCAGGGCCTGAGCCTGGTGAATATCGGATGCAGAATCTATATTGAAAACACCTGCGCCGCCGCCTATTTCGGCGAACTGCTCTTCACCCATTTCGGAGTCTCCGGCCCCATTGTCCTGAGCGCCAGCGCTCTCGCGGTCAAAGCCCTGCAGGCAGGGAAAGAGGTCCGACTGGCTCTTGACTTCAAACCGGCCCTGGACCATAAACAGCTGGACCAACGACTGCAGCGGGATCTTTTGAACAGAGGCAGGCAGCAGATGAGCAACCTCCTGCGCGGACTGCTGCCCCAAACTCTCATCCCTGTCTGTTTGGAGCAGACCGGGATCCCTCCGGACAGAACAGGGAACCGGCTCACAGCACAGGAACGTAAAACACTCCGGGTCTGGCTCAAGGACTTCCGTCTGGAGATCAGCGGACACCGCTCCTTTGACGAAGCCATCATCACCGCGGGTGGAATTCCCCTTAAGGAAATCGATCCCAAAACCATGGCCTCGAAACGAATCAAGGGCCTTTATTGCGCCGGGGAAATCCTGGACATCCACGCCGACACCGGAGGCTACAATCTTCAGGCCGCCTTTTCCACGGGCTGGACAGCCGGCCGGGCCGCGGCGGAAGCGATAAGGGGCAAGTCGAAATTGGAAATTTGAAATTAGAAATTGGTGA
>JAABTT010000060.1 GCA_011389765.1 Desulfohalobiaceae bacterium S24
ATCCCCCGAGAGCAAGTCTTAGAAAACCAAGAGCCGGAAGCGTTAAAGCGAAAGAGAGCTCTGTGATCGGTTCGTGGCATCAGCTGAAGTTTCATACGAAAAAAATAATAAAAAAAATCAAATAGTTATAAAACCGATTCAAAAGGACTTAAGGAGCAGCAACCATGTCCCAGCAGCATTTCCGGCCCGAGCACGAGGACATCACTGAAGACATGTGGCAGGATATCGACCGGATCATCGCCCGGAACAAGGACAGCCCGGGAGCGGTCATTCCCGTACTGCGGGAATGCCAGGAGCAGGTCGGCTACCTGCCCATGCTCCTGCTGGACCATATCGGGCTGGGGTTGAACCTTCCCAGAAGCGAGGTCTTCGGGATAGCCTCCTTTTACGGCCTGTTCTCTTTCGCTCCCAAAGGCCGTCACACGATCAAGATCTGCAAGGGCACAGCCTGCTTTGTCAAAGGGGTCAACGAGGTCATCAGGCGCATCGAGCAGGAATACAAGGTCCCTGAAGGAGGCACAGACCAGGAGAGGCGCTTCTCTTTAGAGTCGGTCCGTTGTCTCGGGGCCTGCGGCTTTGCCCCGGTCATGCTTGTGGATAACGACACCCACGGCTGCGTGTCTGCGGATCGCATTAACAACCTGCTGGATGGGTATGAATAGCCCCAGCGAACCTGAGAAGGATCCAAATGATGACCAAGTGCACATGCAGAGAGGACCTGCACACAATCAAGGAACGGGCGTCCAGGGAGATGTCAGCCCAGACATCCGAGACCTTTGAGGCCCGGGTCATGGTCCATATGGGCACCTGCGGCCTGGCAGCCGGGGCCCAGGCGGTCATGGACGTGCTCAAGGAGGAAGTGTCCAGGCAGAATCAGGTGTCCGTCAAGGTCGTCTCCTGCGGATGCGCCGGGATGTGCAGCAGCGAGCCCAACGTGACCGTGGAACGTAAGGGGGAACCCACCATCATGTACCAGCACATGGACGGAGACAAAATGCGCCAAGTCTTCAGGAGGCACGTCCTCAACGGGGAGGTGCAGACTGACCTCGCCCTGGCCAGAATCCATGGGGAAGGTGCAGCTGCAAAAAATCCTTTTGCAGCCGCCAGAGGTCAGTAGTCAGAGGTCAGAAGTCAGTAAATCCAGATAACTATAAAAATATTGAGTCGCTCGAATCGTTTACTAACGAACCAAACTTTAGCTCTTGGTGAAGAGCTCTGGAGTAATCCTGTGCGAGTCAAAGTCTTCAACGGCGAGGGCTGCCGGGCCAAGGGCAGCGACGAGGTCTACCGGGCCCTGACGGCCGAGGTCCGCAGTCAGGGGGTCCAGGACCGGATCGAGGTGATCGAGGTGGGCGAGGAGCACTGCCCGGGGTACTGCACCCTGTCCCCGAGCCTGCTGGTGGAGCCTTCGGGCATGATCTACCAGGACGTACAGGTCAGGGACGCCCCCGGCCTGGTCCAGAACCTGGTGGAACAGCAAGAGCCCCTGAGCAAAAAGATCTATTCCCCCCGGAAGCTGGAGGAGATCCCTGAGGAACAGGAGACGGACTTTTTCGGTCCTCAGCTCTTCTGGACCTTGCGCAACCGGGGCCGGATCGACCCCGAGTCCATTGAGGAGTACATTGCCATGGACGGTTATCAGGGGGCTGCCGAAGCCATCCTGGAGATGGAGCCCGAGGAGATCATCGAGGAGGTCAAGGTCTCGGCCATCAGAGGCCGGGGCGGGGCCGGCTTTCCGGCCCACATCAAGTGGAAGGCCGGGGCCGGGGCCCGGTCGGACATCAAGTACGTGGTCTGCAATGCAGATGAAGGCGACCCCGGCGCCTTCATGGATCGCTCCATCCTGGAGGGCGACCCCCACTCCGTGCTGGAGGGGATGATCATCGCGGCCAGGGCCATCGGTTCCCATCACGGCTACATCTACTGCCGCACCGAGTACCCCCTGGCCGTCAGACGGCTGTCCATCGCCATCGACCAGGCCATGGGATACGGTCTGCTGGGGGAGAATATCCTGGGCAGCGGGTTCGACTTTCACCTCCAGATCTACCAGGGGGCCGGGGCTTTTGTCTGCGGCGAAGGCACGGCCCTGCAGCATTCCATCGAAGGCAAGCGGGGCATGCCCAGGCCCAAACCGCCGCGCTCCACGGACAAGGGGCTCTTCAACCGGCCCACGGTGCTCAACAACGTGGAGACCTTTGCCAACATTCCCCAGATCATCGTCAAGGGCGGGAAGTGGTACTCCGGCGTGGGCACCGAGAAGAGCAAGGGCACCAAGGTCTTCGCCCTGTCCGGGGATGTCAGGAACATCGGCCTGGTGGAGGTGCCAATGGGCACGTCCCTGCGGACCATCATCTTCGACATCGGAGGTGGGATTCCAGACAAGAAAAAATTCAAGGCCGTGCAGCTCGGCGGGCCTTCGGGCGGGTGCATCCCGGAGGACTATCTGGACCTGCCCGTGGACTTCGAAGCCATTTCCCAGGCCAACGCCATCATGGGTTCCGGGGGGATGATCGTCATGGACGAGTCCACCTGTATGGTGGACATGGCCCACTACTTCATGGACTTCATCCAGGACGAGTCCTGCGGCAAGTGCACGCCTTGCCGGGAGGGGACCAAGCGGCTCCTGGACATCCTGACCCGGATCAAAGAGGGCCAGGGCGAGGAGGCGGACCTGGACCGGCTGGAGTCCCTGTCCGCCTACATTACCGACACGTCGCTCTGCGGGCTGGGCCAATCCGCCCCTACGCCGGTTTTGTCCGCCCTGCGGTCCTTCCGAAAGGAGTTCGAGGCCCACATCATTGACAAGCAATGCCCGGCAAAAAAATGTCCGGCTCTGCTTCATTTTGAGGTCGATCCTGAAAAATGCGCCAGCTGCGGCCAGTGCTATCGGCACTGCCCGGCCAAGGTTATTTCATGGCAGAAAAAAGAGTCGGCAGAAATCGACAAGGAAAAGTGCATCCAGTGTCTGACCTGCTATGAAAAGTGCCGCTTCGAGGCCATCGAATAAATTGTCAGGTCCCTGAGGGAAGCCATGCGCAGTATTCATCACCAACAATTCCGGAGGCAATCCCTCCATGAGTCCAATTAAGGTAATACTATGCCGATTCCTGGAAATCTGTTGACCACGGCCATGGCGGTCATGCCCCACAAGGACACAGACCGCGCCCTGCAAACCACCCTGAGCCTGGACATTCCGTTTTGGCCCCAGTTGCCGCTCATGAATTACTACGAGGACATGTATGTCCAGGCCGCTGAACATTTCCCGGGCATTCTTTTGGATGTGCAGAACCAAACGCTTCGCTTTTCCATGGACCGCTTCATGGAAGAGTTCGGCGAGACCATGGCCAAGTTTGACCAGCCGGACTATTTCGACATCAGCCCGGACTACTCGGCGGTCTACCACGCCTTTCTCAAGCTGGATTTATCGGAACGTCCTGCTATACGCGGCCAGCTCGAGGGTCCGATCAGCTTCGGGTTCAATATCCTGGACCAGGACGACCGACCGATCCTGTTCGACGATACCATCAGGGCCTTCCTGCTCGAATTCATGGCCAAACGGATCAATGTCCAGCTCAGCCGCTTGAAGGCCAAGAACGACAATGCCTTCATGTTCGTGGACGAGCCCGGACTGCAGTTCGTGTTCAGCGCCCTGTCCGGATATGACGACTTCAAGGCCAGACAGGACCTGGAAGCTTTTTTCGCCATGGTCGAGCGTCCCCGAGGGATCCACCTCTGCGGCAATCCGGACTGGGATCTCCTGCTCAACCTCGACCTGGACATCCTCTCATTGGACGTCTTTTCCAACGGCGAACGCTTCGTCTCCTATGCCTCTTCCATAAAACGCTTTCTGGAACGGGGCGGGGTCATTGTCTGGGGGCAGGTGCCGACCAATGTCGAGCCGTTTGCAAATGAGAGTCTGGACTCCATGACGAAGCAGCTTGAATTCCTCTGGGACGCACTGGAGAAAAAAGGGATTGACAAGGCCTGGCTCCTGTCCAGAAGCCTGCTCTCCCCGGCCACCTGCTGCCTGGTCAACCCGGACGGGACAGCCACTGTGGAAAAGGCTTTTGAAACAATCAAAAGCCTGTCACAACGCTTGCGCCGAAAATATGACCTCGAAGTCTGAGTGTTGAGCCTCATTTCTGAATTTTCAAACCATCGGGGAGAGTTCCATGCTTCGAGTCTTTCAGCAGGATTTGGCAGACCCGGAACAGTTTGTGGTCACTCTGGAACTGGTGCCTGGGAATGAATCCGCCGGCAGGACGGTGGACACGGTCAAAGGCATCGCCCGGGACTGCTTTGCCGACGGCCGAATTTCCGCGGTATCCATCACCGACAATCCCGGAGGCAATCCCTCCCTGAGTCCGGACGCTTTTGGCTTTGAAATCTTCAAGGTGGGCATGGATGCCATTGTCCATTTCACCTGCCGGGACTTGAACCGGGTCGGCATGGAAAGCCGGGCCTTGCAACTGGCCAGGCTGGGAATGAAAAACCTTCTCACTCTGACCGGCGATTTCACAGGCAAAGGATTCGGCGGCCAGGGTGCCCCGGTCTTCGACCTGGACTCCGTCAATCTGACCCTGATGCTCCGCCTGCTCAATGAACGACTGGCCGCCTCCGGTGATCCGGACGGTTTTTTCACCGGTTGCGCGGTCTCCCCCTTCAAAGCCACCCAGGCCGAGTGCTTTGCCCAGTATGCCAAACTATGCCGGAAAGTCACGGCCGGGGCGCAGTTTGCCATCACCCAGCTTGGCTATGACGCCGGAAAATTTGCTGAAGTCCTCCGGATTCTGGATTCCATGAATCTCAGGCTTCCGGTTCTGGGATCTGTCTATATCTTGACCCCGAGAGCCGCGGCACTCATGAATGCGGGCCGCATTCCGGGTGCCGTGGTGACGGATGAGCTCCTAAAAACCGTGCAGAAAGAATGGCGCGATCCCAAACAGGGAAGGAAACGCTCCATTGAACGCGCCGCCAAACTCGGGGCCGTGCTCAAGGGATTGGGCTATCGCGGAATCCATATCGGCGGGGTGCATCGGGATTTTGCTCTGGCCGGAGAGGTCCTGGATCGTATCAGCGAGTATGAAGCTGATTGGAAGGAACTCTGTTCCGAGTTCCAGTATCCCCAGCCAAACGGCTTTTATGCCTTTTCTGAAGGAGGAGCAGGTGGCGTTTCCGTAAAACAGGCTTTCAATCACGCAGACCAGACGATTTCCCTGAAGGAAAAATGGCTCTATCGACTCCTCAAGCGGCTGCATAGCTGGTTTTTTTCTGCTGAATCGCGACACAAGGGTCGTTTTCAACACTGGTCCCGAAGCATAGAAGACCATTCACTGCTTTTGAAACTGGTGGACGGACTGGAGACAGGGACCAAAAAAATAATCCTTGGCTGCCGCCACTGCGGTGACTGCGGCATCCAGCACCTGGCCTTTCTCTGTCCCGAGTCCCAATGCCCCAAACACACCCGCAACGGGGCCTGTGGAGGCAGCTACAACGGAAACTGCGAAGTCCGCCCGGAACGCCGCTGCGTCTGGACCCGGGCCTACGAGCGCTTTGCAAGCGACGGCAAGCTCAACGAGTTCCATGCCCAGTGCGTGCCCCCCCGGATGTGGGAGCTTGATCAGACCTCGTCCTGGTTGAATTTTCATCTCGGCCGGGACCACCACAGCGCCTCAGCCAGTCTGGCCCAGGCCTGCCGGCAATCAGCCTGCCGGAACATCTCGGAATGAAGCTGCAAGGCCTTTTTGTCCCGGAAAAACTCAATATAGCCTGTTTCAGCTGCCAAGATTCATGATTACCCTCGATATTTCAGTATTTTGAGGAAGCCATCCCCCATTACATTAGCCCATTATTATTTATTTCAACTTCCCGGCGCGAGGCAATCTCCATCCTGTCGCTCGTTTCGCCGTCAATCAGCGCTTTCGCGCAAGGCCCGGGTGGCATTGAGCAGCGCCAGCAGAGCGATGCCCACGTCAGCGAAAACCGCTTCCCACATGGTGGCCATGCCGACGGATCCCAGCAATATAAAAACACCTTTCACGGAGAGTGCCAAGGCAATGTTCTGCATCACGATACGCCGGGTATGTCTTGCGATGGAAACAGCTTCGGCCATTTTCATTGGCGAATCGGTCATCAGCACCACATCGGCAGTTTCAATGGCGGCATCAGAGCCCAGGCCTCCCATGGCGACCCCCACGTCTGCCCGGGCTAAGACCGGTGCGTCATTGATGCCGTCCCCCACAAAGGCGACCTTTTTATCCTTTGGGGTGTTTGCGCTGATCTGTTCAAAAATGCGAACTTTGTCTTCCGGCAGCAGTTCGGCATGAAATTGATCCAGATGAAGCATTTTGGCCACTCCGGCGGCAGCACCTTCGTTATCCCCGGTCAGCATTATAAGCTTATTGACCCCGTTTGACCGAAGCCGGTCCATGGCTTTTTCGGCATCAGGTTTCAGCTGGTCGCCGATCAACACATGGCCGGCGTATTGACCGTCCACAATCACATGAGCCACGGTGCCCTCGAAAGCGCACTGCTTATGGTCGATCTCTTTTTCATGCAAAAGGGCGTCGTTACCGACCAGGATTTGCTTTTCCCGGTAGGTGGCGCCAACCCCCATGCCCGAGATTGCGCTATGCTCGCTTACCTGCGAGACATCGACATGGAGCCCCTTGGCCTTCAATTCGTCAACGATGGATT
This sequence comes from Desulfohalobiaceae bacterium S24, assembly GCA_011389765.1. GTDB lineage: Bacteria > Desulfobacterota > Desulfovibrionia > Desulfovibrionales > Desulfothermaceae > JAABTT01. Next base: position 6,697 of record JAABTT010000060.1, read on the forward strand.
TCCCTATGGGATGCGTTGAGTGCAGTTCTGCGGCCGCAGCATATCGCAGGACATCGTCCGCGGAAAACCCATTATAGGGCACCACTTGATCCACCGTGAAAACGCCGCGCGTCAATGTACCGGTCTTGTCGAAGACGACCGTTGTCAATTTGGACAGGGCATCGATAAACATGGATCCTTTGACCAGAATGCCATTGCGAGAGGCCCGGCCGATGCCGCCGAAATAGCCCAGCGGGATGCTGACCACCAGAGCACAGGGACAGGAAATCACCAACAGCACCAAGGCGCGGTAAATCCAGGTCGAAAACAGGGCGTCACTGATCACAAGAGGGGGCACCAGGGCTATAGCCGCGGCCACTGCTACCACCACCGGTGTATAGTATCGGGCGAAAGTGGTGATAAATTTTTCGGTTGCCGCTTTGCGGGCGGCCGCACTTTCCACAAGCTCCAGCACACGCGCAATAGAGGAGGCTTCAAAGGGCTTGGTGGCCCTTACCTCCAAAGCCGCGCTCGTGTTGATGGTTCCGGCCATGACCGTGTCGCCCGGCCGCACCCGGACCGGAACCGGCTCGCCGGTCAACGGCGATGTGTCCACCTGTGAGGTACCTTCAACCACTTCTCCGTCAAGAGCCACCTTCTCTCCAGGCTTGACCAGGATGATGTCGCCTACGTTCACCCGGGAAGGGGCTGTTTCCTTGAAACCGTTGTCGGCCTTCACCAGAGCCCGCTCGGGCCGGGCGGCCAGAACGGCGCGTACCGAACGGCGCGATCTGGAAACCGCCACGTCCTGAAGCAGCTCCCCGACCTTGAAAAACAGCATCACCCCGACCGCCTCGGCCAAGGCATGGATGGCCATGGCGCCGAGCGTGGCGATGACCATCAGGACGTTTTCATCGAACAGTTGTCCCCGCCGAATCGTGCGGGCCGCTCCGAGGAGAACGTTCCAACCGACCAGCAGATAAGCGACAAGGATCGCGGCATACTCCACCCCGGGCCATGGCAGGGCATGGACGCGGTCTTCGAACAGCAGCTGACCGACGAGAATGACGGCAGCAATCAAAATAAAAACAATCTCCTTGGCATAACCGCCGCTCGCGGAATGGCTGTGGTCATGGTCGTGGGCATCTTGTTCCCGGCCGCTGTGCGCTTTCGGCGTTATGGCAACCTCGGGTTCGATGCGCTTGATGGTTTCCAGCGCCTTCGGAATATCGGCCGCTCTCAGATGCAGGGTGAGATTGGCAAAATCGATCGCCGCCTCTTCAACCCCTTCGGTTTTGTGCAGCGCACGTTCGATCTTGGCGGCGCAAGAAGCGCAGTCCAGGTTCTGAATGGCATAGCGTTCTGTCTGTATCCTATTCATTGTTTTGCCACCTTTCTTATTCACGTTCTTTCAGATGTTTGTATCCGACTTCCAGCACGTTGCGGATATGGTCGTCATCCAATGCATAAAAAACAACCTTTCCTTCCCGCCTGGACCTGACGATTCTCGTCAGCTTCAACGTCCGCAACTGGTGTGAAACAGCCGACTGCCTCATCTGGAGCAGGGCGCACAGGTCACAGACACACATCTCGCAAACGCTCAAAGCCCATATGATTTTCAAACGGGTCTTGTCTCCGAACAGCCTGTAAAATTCGGCCAGCTTGTCCAGATCCTCTTGCCAAGGCATTTGGTCCTGCACGGAGCGGATTGCTCTTTCGTGAATTCCGTAAACCGCGCACCCCTCGTCGCCCGCAGCCGTGAAAAAAGGATTCTTTTCCGCCATTGAACAGGATCTCCATTTTTCCGCATTTTCGTTTATATATGATTATATGATCATGTTTTGATTCTGTCAATGCAGCGACGGATTAAAACTCAAAAATCTCCTTCAACAGCGAACTGGCCTTTGAATCAATGAAAAAAGAGATACTCCGGCAGGCCCCGCCGGAGGTTTGCGATTAAAGACAAAACACAGGCATGAAAATAGATAGCTGGCATTCCAGAAGGCAATTTTAAAAGTTGACCGGCTATCGATATCGATAGCGCTTTCACCAGGCGCAGGCCTGAAGAAGAGATATTCCGTTTAGTTAGGCTGGGCTGGCCTGCTGAGTAGCCGCTGCATTTTTGTATTGGGATCAACTCAATTGGACAAGGTCTCTCACCCATTTTTCACCCTTGATCAAATCTATATCAATCATCTATAGTATTACCCAAGAGAAAAACAAGTCAGCAACGGATCTGGCGGAGGTCGACGGTGAAGATACGGACGTTACCTCCTTTGTGGTCGGGGTGAGGGTGTGGTTTTGAGAAGCGTATTGTGTGAACCTATTGGTGGTGATCGGCGTAAACGGCTCTCAAACCGGCGCCTATGAGCTGTCCCGGATGGACTTTCCGGTGGTGGGGGTCGCCTCGACCATTGACAACGATCTCTTAATCTTCAACAGGGGGTATAACTATGGAAACCAGGCCTTTTGCCTTCTTCATGTCAGCGATTTTAATGCTGTTCTCCGGGTGTACCCATTCTCCGGCAGATCGATCCATGAGTGGATGGAATCATATGATGGGTTACGGCGGTTATGGAGGAATGTTTATGTGGCTTATCTTGATAGTTGTGTTAGCAGTCGTCATCTATTTTGTTATTAATCGCGGCAAAACAACAGGAAATTCGATAAACTCGACAGGAGAAAGTCCAACGGACATTTTAAAGAAACGATACGCCAAGGGCGAGATAACAAAAGAAGAATTTGACCGGCTTAAGAAGGAAATTGAAAGCTGACCCCGCTCGCAACTATTTTGTCCGGATAAAAGGAGATGGTTATGATTTATTATGCACAAGAATTTTTGCAATGGAGAACCTGAGGTTGACCCCGGGCCAATGGGAGCAGGTGCACACCCTGGCGGGCACGAGACTGGAAAAGATGGCTGACCTCTGGGCTGAGCAGATGAAGATTCGGATCAAACTGGCCACGATAAAATGGGGCCAGACCATCGATCCTCAGCAGGTCAAGGATCTGTTCGTCAAAATGGCCGAAGCCAGGGCCGAGATGTTTCTGGCCGGGGTCGACTACCTGAACGGACTGAAGGAGATCCTGACCCAGGAGCAGCTCAAGAAACTCGAGACAGGAGACTCATAAGAGAAACTTATTGGCTGGCAAGGAGAAAATCAGATGAATGTCGAGCTTGCGGTTACCAGGTCATGTTATCATAGCCCAATTCTGGAGAAGGAGCTGAAGAAGATGGGCATTCCCTACTCTATCCGTTATGTGGAAGAAGATGCAGCACTCCAGGAGAAATACAATATAAGAGGTTCACCCAACATCCTGGTTGACGGAGAGCTGATCTTTAGGGGAATGCCATCTCTGTCTACCCTGAGAGCCTATTTCCTGGGAAAAGCCTGAGCAAGGGTCGTGGATCACCTCGCACACGGATCCCTTCTTGATCGCAACGGCTGTGACCAAGGACAAACAGATATTTCGGCTGCGGCAGAAAGACGGGACACCCATCTGGAGCGGTTGGAAAAAGGAGAGAGTTGATGAGTTCCTGGGTCTTTGCCTGTGACTGAAATGGGAGCCCGCTCTTGGTCAAACGGTCAGCCTTTTCGAAATCCTGGCGGTTTTCGGTATCATATGTCTTTTGTTTCGTGTTGGCCTTTAAAACGGTAATCGGCTACACCATCGTTTTCGCCGGGGCGACGCTCGTAGCGGATGGATGGCGGAGAATTCATCAAGCCCGGAAGGAAGAAAGATTGGTGACCGAGGGGGTATATTCCCGTATGCGCCACCCCCAATATACAGGGTTGTTTGTCATTGTATTCGGCGAAGGGATAGTGCACTGGCCCACCATCGTCTCAGTAGCGGCGTTCCCGGTTATCGTACTCGCTTATACGCTGCTCGCACGCAAGGAAGAGCGTCAGATGGTCGAGAAGTTCGGGGACAAGTACCGCGAGTACCAGAGGCATGTGCCCATGTTTATTCCGAGGCGAAACAGCGCACAGCAACAGGAGGTATAAATGGATGCCCAAACATTAACGATTATCAGCGGCGTTATCCTGCTGATCGTCTTCGCCCTGGTTGGATTGAACATGCGTCGTCGCAGTGCTCGGCGAAAGTCGAAAAAACACATGAACGGCATTTCAAAGCATTGATATAAACCTGGATGAGGCCGAGCGTCATAAGCTACGGACTTCCGCAGAAACTTTAAAAAAAATTATCGGACAATTCGATCTCTTAGAGGGGAAAAGTCATGGCCAAAGAAAATACCCACAAACACGGGGAAGGTAATCCATCCAAGGGCGGATCCGGCCAACATGAAGGTCATGAGATGCATGAGGACCATAGCGGGATGAAACATGGGGATCACAACAAAAGCAAATCTCATGAAAGCCATAAGGGCGGCGATCACCATGCCCACATGGTGGCCGACTTCAGAAAACGTTTCTGGATCTCCATCGGTGTGACCGTTCCCATCCTGGTTTTGTCGCCCATGATCCAGGCCTTTCTGGGCTTCAAGCAGGCCCTCGGCTTTCCCGGGGATACTTATGTCCTCTGGGCTCTGGCCTCCTTCCTGTTCTTCTATGGCGGCTGGCCGTTCCTCAAGGGTCTCTTTGACGAACTGTCCGAGAAGCACCCTGGCATGATGACCCTGATCGCCGTAGCCATCACCACGGCTTATGCTTACAGCAGTGTGGTGGTCTTCGGCCTGGCCGGCAAGGTCTTCTTCTGGGAGCTAGCCACCTTGATCGACATCATGCTCTTGGGGCACTGGATCGAGATGAAATCGGTCATGGGGGCCTCCCAGGCCCTGGAAGAGCTGGCCAAACTCATGCCCTCGGACGCCCACAAGGTTCTGGAAGATGGAAGCACCAAGGACGTTTCCATAGATGAACTGGAATCCGGGTACAGGGTCCTGATCAAACCGGGAGAAAAAGTACCGGTGGACGGAGAGGTGCTCGAAGGTGAAAGCGCGGTCAACGAGGCCATGCTGACCGGAGAGTCCAAGCCGGTGGCCAAAAAGAAGGGCTCCAAAGTCATCGGCGGCTCCATCAACGGCGAAGGTTCCCTGACCGCGGAGGTCCAGAAAACCGGGAAGGATTCCTTTCTCTCCCAGATGATAGATCTGGTGGAGCAGGCCCAGCAGAGCAAGTCCAGAAGTCAGGACCTGGCCAATCGGGCCGCCTTCTGGTTGACGATTATTGCCCTGTCCTGCGGGGCTGTGACCCTGATCGTCTGGCTGGGCCTCCTGAATAAAGACTTCGCCTTTTCCCTGGAGCGCACGGTGACCGTCATGGTCATCACCTGTCCCCATGCCCTGGGCCTGGCAGTCCCCCTGGTCGTGGCCGTATCCACGGCCCTGGCCGCCCAGAATGGACTGCTCATCCGGGACCGGGCCTCCTTCGAGCGGGGCCGGAACATCCAGGCCATCATCTTCGACAAGACCGGCACCCTGACCAAAGGAGAGTTCGGAGTCACGGACACCGTCACCATGAACGAGGGGATGAAGGACGAGGAGCTGCTCAGGTACGCCTCAGCCATCGAGACCCATTCCGAGCACCCCATCGCCAAGGGCATCGCGGCTGCTGTCGAACACCCCTCCCGGGTGGAGGACTTCAAGTCCATCCCCGGTAAGGGGGCCCAGGGAAGAGTGGATGGCAAGGAGGTCAAGGTCGTCAGTCCGGGCTATCTCAAGGAGAACGAAATCCCGATGCAGGACGAGCGGATCGAGACATTCAACTCCCAGGGGAAAACCGTGGTTTTTGTTCTGACAGACGGAGAGCTTCAAGGGGCCATTGCCCTGGCTGACATCATCCGGGAAGAATCCAAGCAGGCTATTTCAAAGCTCAAGGAAATGGGCATCCGCTGCATGATGCTCACCGGGGACAACACCCAGGTAGCCAAGTGGGTGGCCGAGGAGGTCGGTCTGGACGAGTATTTTGCCGAGGTCCTGCCCAAGGATAAGGCCGAAAAGATCAAGGAAGTCCAATCCAGGGGACTGGTCGTGGCCATGACCGGAGACGGGGTCAACGATGCCCCGGCCCTGGCTCAGGCCGATGTAGGCATCGCCATCGGGGCCGGGACCGACGTAGCGGTACAGTCGGCGGACATTATCCTGGTGCACAGCAATCCTTTGGATGTCGTGGCCATTCTGGGCCTTTCACGGGCCACCTACCGCAAGATGATCCAGAACCTGGCCTGGGCTACGGGCTACAATGCCTTTGCCATCCCTCTGGCCGCAGGGGTTCTGTCCGCCTGGGGGGTTCTCCTGTCCCCGGCCATGGGCGCGGTGCTCATGTCCATGAGTACAGTCATCGTGGCCATCAACGCCAAATTTTTGAAGATCGAAAAGTAAGGGAGACGATCCGGACTTTGAAAAAAAAGGGAAACGAATGAACAAGATCCTCTTAGCATACGCCGCCCTGCTGTTTGGCATGGTCTTTTTCGGCACCGGAACCCCTACAGCCAAAATCGTGACCGCTGGCTTCCCCCTTTTTCTGGCACCATTTTTACGCCTGCTGACAGCAGCGCTGTTGACCACGCCGATTCTGGTGCTGTATCGGGATGACCTGAGACAGATCAGTCCAGGCAGCTGGCTGTATATCATCGGGATCGGGACAGTCGGGCTGGTCGCATTCAGCCTCTTTTTGCTGACCGGCATGAAGATGGTCAACGGGGTCATGGGTGCGATGGTCATGAGCTTGAGTCCGGCAGCCGTGGCCATAGGTGCGGCCTGGTTCCTCAGTGATCACTTGGATTGGCGCAAGATCACGGCCGTCATTTTTTCAGTGATCGGCGTGGTGATCATCAACGCCTCGGGAAAATCCATACAGGCCGCGGGAGTCTATGAACTCGTCCTGGGCAGCCTGCTCGTTTTCGGGGCGGTCTGCAGCGCCACAGCCTATTCGCTGTTTGCCAAAAAAGTCTCGAATGAGGTCAAGCCTCTCCTTCTCCTGCCTTTGGCTGCTTGGGTCGCGGTGCTGCTGTTTGCGATTCCGGGGCTCTATCAGGCCGGCAGCTTCGATTTTTCCACTCCGACCCTGGAACAATGGATTGCCCTCTTCTGGTGGGGGATCGGTCCTTTTGGGATCGGGACCATGCTCTGGTTCCTCGGGCTCAAAGCGGTGAAGGCCAGCACCGCATCCGGATTCATGGGGGCCATGCCGGCCAGTGGCCTGCTGGTGTCCTATTTTTGGCTCGGAGATCAGTTTTACTGGATTCACCTGCTAGGCTTTGCCCTGGTGCTTGCAGGGATCGGGATGGTCTCCTGGGCGCATTGGCTCAGTGAGAAAGAGGCCAGACGCAAGCAGCAGGAATATGTTCCATTCCATGCCTGCCCTTGCTGATTGATGCAGTAAAAACCATTACAGACCTATTTCGATAGGAAGAAGTTTTGAGTTTGCAGCCTGATGCTTGACATAATTTTGAAAGAAGTAAAATATTTTCAATTAGAATAGGTGCGTTGGTATTGTTAATTTTTTTTAACGTCACATAATTTATGACATCATCGCAGCATACCATGTATGCAGGGAGTGATACCATGGTCAGCGATCCGGTCTGCAACATGCAGGTCAGCGAACAGGAAGCTGAATATTCCTCACAGTATCAGGGAAGGACTTTCTATTTTTGTTCCAATCATTGCAAGAAACACTTTGAGAAAAACCCGGAACGCTATCTGGTCCCGGAACGGGGTTTTGAGACCGATCGGAAGGTAGCCATCGTGGGAACCGGAAATGTGGGTACGACCTTTGCCTATGCCCTCATGATGAGCGGCCTGGCCAACAATATCCCCTTGATCGGGCGCTCCCCGGAAAAAGTCAAGGCCCATGTCATGGATCTCAATCACGGGATGATGTACGTGCCGCCGGCCGGAATCTACCAGGGAGACTACAGCGACTGCCAGGATGCGGACCTAGTGGTGGTTACGGCCGGAGAGCCCCAGAAACGCGGCGAAACGCGCATTGATCTGGCTGAAAAGAACATCGAAATCTTTCGGAGGATGATTCCTGAGATCGCCCGTTACAATCCCCGCAACCTGCTCATCGTGAGCAATCCCGTGGACATTTTGACTTATGCCGCCCTGAAGTTTTCCGAAATGCCCATGAACCGGGTCATCGGTTCGGGCACTGTCCTGGATACGGCCCGGTTTCGCTACCTGTTGAGCAGTCACTGCGAAGTCGCGCCACGCAATGTAAACGCTTATATTCTGGGCGAGCACGGGGACAGTGAAGTCCCCATCTGGAGCAATGTGCGTATCGGAGGGGTTCCCATGCGCGATTATTGCCCGACTTGCGATAAAGAATGTCCCACCGGGCACCTGGACGCCATTTTCTCGCAGGTCAAAAACGCGGCCTATGAGATCATTAAGGGCAAGGGGTCGACCTCCTTCGCCATCGGCCTGGCCCTGGTGGACATTGCTGCAACCATCTTGCGAAATGAAAACAACGTCCTGACGGTTTCCACCCTGGTGGACGCCTTTTACGGCATTCGCGACACCTGCCTGAGTATTCCCGTACTGGTTAACAGAAACGGAGTGGCCAAGACCGTGAATATTACCCTCGAAGATTCGGAGATCAAACAACTCAGATCCTCGGCAGAGTATCTCAAGGGAGTCACCCAGGAACTCGGTATCGAGTAAACTTTACCTAAACGTGTTGCCCTAAAAACTCAGATTTTCGCAAAAGGTAACCACATTTGTGACGGACATCTGTTTATATCCTTCGAAGTCCCTGAATGAGATGAGCAAACGAAGCTAACGAGGTGCAGGACATGTACAGATGGTTTCTTCTCCGTATTCTGATAGCTTGGCTTTTTTTGGGCGGCTCAATGTTTCTCTCTACAGATCGGACCGGATCTTTCCAGCACCAGTCCGTACAGGCACTCGCCGCTGAGACCGTTCAACAGAAAGAGGGAAGTAAGGATATTCAATGGTTCAAGAAGACCATGAAAATCGCTCCCAAATATCAAAAGGAAACAACAGGTATCCTGGGCATGTCCTGGGCCCATTTCATCCTCATGGTCTTTTTGCTCCTTTTCTTCGCGGCCACGCTCATCAACTACTACACCCGGAGCAGACGGACCAAGAAGATACTCCTGAACATCCTGCAAGAGGAAAAGTCTGAACAAAGCTGAGTTTCGCTTAGACGGGAGGGAGAATATGCCGAATCAGAAGAGCGTCGTGTCCTGGTTGAGCGTGGTTTTCGTCATTTCCCTGCTGGCCGTGCTCCTGCTTCCCCTGCCAAGGTCCGGAGGCACGGCTGTCGGGCATGCGGCAGGAATCATCGGTTCCCTGCTGATCCTTCTCACCCTCGTCTATCCCTTTCGAAAAAGAATCCTCGGAAAAAAGGGGCGAAAAAATCCCATAACCACCCATATGATCTTCGGGCTGCTGGGCTCCATACTGCTGGTTGTTCATTCCGGAGGGGTTCTGACCAGCCTGACTGTCAGCCTGGTTTTTCTGGTCCTGATCGTGGTGGTCTTGAGCGGTATCTCGGGAAGATTCCTCTACAGCCGGATACGCAGAACCCTCAAGGAATACCAGCAGGAATCATCGCACTTGAAGGACTTGTTCCAAAAGAGGGTCAGTGAGATCTCTCTCTCTGATGCGACGGCTTGCTTCAGGTTTGATCTTTCATTCGGAGGGTTCGACCTGGAAGGGACGGCAGGGGAAGGGGGCGATGCTCCGACCATGCGTCAATGTCAGGAATTGGAGCGTACTGCGGAGGCATCCGGGGATGTCGAATACTCCATTCAGGTCTATGATGCCGTGCAGAAGCTCTTTGGAAAATGGTCGCAGGTCCATATTTACCTGGTCTTTTTCCTGTTCGCGCTTATGGCCGCTCATATTGCAACAGTCGTTTTTTACGGATTGCCATGGCTCTGATAAAAAAAACATTCTCCTGGTTCGTCCTGGCGCTCGCCGCAGGGCTGGCAACGGTGCTGTTTTATTCTGAAGAGGCGGCCCAGCCCGGACCGCTGCGGAAGGTTCACGCAGAACTCGCAACCTGCAGCAGCTGTCACGAGCCCTGGAAAGGCGCCAGGAATTCCGCCTGCCGGCAATGCCATTTTTTCGGCAACGTGCAGAAGCTGCGTCCGGAACTTCTCTTTCACGAGGCCAAGCGCCACTGCCTCGAATGCCATACCGAACACCAGGGGAGGAAGGGAGACATTGCGGACATGGACCATACGCTTCTCCATCCCGATCTGCAGTGTTCGCGCTGTCACCTTGATCCGCACGCCGGCCTGTTCGGTGAAAACTGCCGGGAATGCCACGGCATTGCGAGTTGGACAATCGAGAGTTTTCAGCACCCTTCCCGGGAGCGAAAAAAGTGCCGGAGATGTCACCAGGCCCCGAGGTCCCATCATGACCCTGGATTCAAAACGCGTATCCTGCAAACGCATGAACAGGTTTTCCCCGGAGGGGACACCATCGTGATCGAAGACTGCTGGCGGTGCCATATCACCCAGGACTGGAGACATTTATTGATGTCTCACGATCTCGAAACGAAGTGACCACCGGCTTGAGACGGAAAGAACAGGTCGGAACGCACTCAGGAAAGGAGAAGACACGCTATGAAGAGAATGAAAACGACTTTTGCCTGCTTTGCTCTGGGGGTTCTGACGGTCCTGGCCTTTCTCTTTTCCTGTGCCGACCAGAGCAGTATGCTCGCATCTCCGGGTGCCCGCCTGGTCTCGGGAGCAGATTATGCCGGTCGGGAAACCTGCGCCTTGTGTCACGCAGAAATATCCAAAGAATTCGGGCAAACCCTCCATGCCCGCATGCACATGAGCGACCCGGAGAGACAGGAACGTGATCTGGTCTGCGAAGCCTGCCACGGGCCGGGCAGCCTGCACGTTGAAGCCGGAGGGGGACGGGATGTTTCCATCGTGGATCCCTCTGACAATCCGCTCGCCTGTTTTCAATGCCACAGCTCAGTACAGGCGAGGTTTATGCAAAAATTCAAGCATCCTCTGCCCCAGGGCAGAGTCGGCTGTATGGACTGCCACGATCCCCACGGCCGGAACATCTTTTCGCCTGTAGATAGAATAATGTCCAGCAGAGACGAGGTATGCAGACAATGCCACCAGGAGCAAAGCGGTCCCTATGTCTTTGAGCACGAGGCCCTGCGGGAAGGCTGTACTTCCTGCCATAATCCGCACGGGTCCATCAATGAAAAACTCCTGGTCCAGCGCGACACCAACCTCTGCCTGCGCTGTCATGCCCAAATCGCTTCTCCCGGTTCGGTGCTTATTGGAGGTTTTTCCCACACTTCCCGGGTTGCCCAGGGCGCGTGCTGGAGTTCCGGCTGCCATACAGCCGTGCACGGTTCCAACATCAATTCCCATTTGCGGTACTGAAAGAGGAGGTGGGTATGAAGAAAGCGCGAATGATCCTGCTCATCAGCCTGTCCGGATTGATCTGGTTCGGCCGGGGGCTTGCGGAAGAACCCCGGGGGAGTGTTGCTCCTGAGTATACCCTCATCGGAGTCGAGGGCGATGAATCGCAGTTCCGGGAACATTTCTGGACCAGGGAAGGATCGATTGGGGGCCTGGAGCGGTTCAACCTGAAAGACGACCTGGACAAAAAGACATCTTTCGAGGGCCGGGGGCATGCCCTGTTCGGAAATGATGATTACGAAATCGAGCTGAAGCTTTCCAGAAAAGACACAGGCTTCCTCCGGGGCGGGTTTTCCGAATACAGCAAGTATTTCGACGACAGTGGCGGTTTTTTCGAGCCTTTTGCCGAGTCCTCCTTCGACTTGAATCGGGATCTGGAACTCAATATCGGAAAGTTTTTTCTGGAAGCCGGAGTGACCCTGCCAGACTGGCCGAAACTCCGCCTTGCCTATGAGCATCGCTACAAAGACGGGGAAAAATCCCTGACCGGCTGGGGCGCGGTCACCCAATCGGGAATGAGCAGAAATATTTTTCCGACCTTCAAGGACGTGGATGAAACCCGCGATATACTGACGGGCGAGATCGATCACACCGTGCACAAGGTCAAGCTGCAGGACCGGTTCCGCTACGAGCACTTTGAGAGCGATACCACCAGGCACGAAGAATCGCGCGATCTCGATGCAGGGGAATCGGAATCGGTCACTGTTGACGAGTCGCAAAGCAGCGACAACTTCTTGAACACCTTTTCTTCAGAGATGAACATCTCCGAAAGCGTGTATGCCTCTCTGGGCTATTTTTATTCCCAATACGAGGGCGACGCGGATTTCGGCATGCTCACCTTGCCCTTCAACGAGCCCTTTGACAAGAACTGGTCCGCCTCCATGATTGATCTGGATCAAAAGTCCCATCTGCTCAATCTGAATCTCATGGCCGGACCGTATAAGGATGTCCGCCTGAGCGGCGGAATCGGCAGCGAATGGGTCACCACAAAAGGCGACACCAAGGGGCAGCTGAGGGGTATCGGTTTCGGGGGGAACCTGGAGGAGCCAGCCGTGGATGCTGAAACGGACAGGGACGGCCGGGAATTGGAAGAGAATCTGGGCATCCGTTATACCGGGCTGCCGAAATCGACCCTCTATGCCGAGGGCAGATGGATACAGGAAGACATTGATCTCCAGGAACTCGAACGGGAAGATCAAAGCGTGGCCCTGGATCGATCCACGGATACCGACCGCACTGAGGCCAGATACAAGACAGGCTTCAGCACCTCCCCCATCCGGCAGGTCACCCTGGCTGCGCATTACAAGCGCGAACAAAAGAACAATGACTACGATCACGCAACAGATTCCGTGCCGGCCGGCTACTCGGCTTTTATTCTGGAACAGGATATCAGCACGGACGAGCTGGGCGCTAAACTCAGCCTGCAGCCCAAGAGCTGGATCAGGACCTCTTTTGCCTATCGATTGGTGGAAACCACAATCGATACGGTTTTCGACAACGATCCATCCAAGGTCTCCAGCGGGGATTACGACGCCCATATCTACACCCTGGATGTGACCTTCACCCCGGTATCGAACCTCTTCCTGTCCCTGGTTCAATCCTACTGGGACATACAGGGAGATTCCTACGACCAGAGCGTGGATGCGGTCATTCCGTACGAAGGGGATGTCTTCACCTCGTTTGCCTCGGCGAGCTATGCACTGGATGAAAAGACCGAACTCTGGTTGGATTATACCTATTCCCGGACGAATAATTTTAAGGACAATGCAGACAGCGGGCTTCCCCTGCTCCTGGACGACCGCCTGCAGCGGGTCCGGACCGGACTATCCCGCCAGCTGAGCGATCGTTTGGAAATGGAAGTATCCTATCATTTGTATGAGTATGCAGGCGAGCACAACAAGGGGATCAACGACTACTCCGCGCACCTGGTGGGCGTGAAGATCAGTCTGGATTTTTAAAACAAGGAGATATTTGTCATGAGAGGGAAAAAAATTACTGTAATCGGCTGTGGCCTTCTGCTTATGGTTGTGATGACCCTGTCCGGAGCTGGTGCCGAAAATTTCTCCAGCTACGTGGACGAGGATGGAAGCATCAGCAAACCCCTGGATTTCCGGACCGACTGGGTTCATCTCGGCTCCTGGATCGTCCCCAGCGAAAACGATAAACAGTATGGCTTCCATGATGTCTACGCCAGTCAAGCGACAATCGAGGCCTATCAACGAACAGGCCAGTTCCCTGATGGCGCCGCGGTGATCAGGGAAATCCGCAGTGTGGAAACATCGACGCTGTCCGGCGGACAAACCAGCTGGGCCGGCGATGTCGAGTCCTGGTATCTGATGATCAAGGACCGGGAAGAGCGCTTTGAGGATCATCCCTCTTGGGGGCAAGGCTGGGGATGGGCACGATTCATGCCGGATGATTCCGGACAAAACCTTGTCGAGGACTACCGGCAGGATTGTCTCGGCTGCCATGTCCCGGCTCGAAAAACCGATTTTGTGAATATACAAGGCTATCCCACCCTAAGATAATGGATTCAGACTATGAAACGAAGACAATTTCTCCGAATGATGACGGCACTTGGCGCCTCTTCGGCAACAGGGATGCTTCTACCCAAGCAGAGCGTAGCCTCTGAAGCTGATTTGGAGGTTGTTCTTGCCGCGGTCAAAGACAGAATTCCGGTCCTCCCCGGTCAACCAACCGGGGTCTGGCGTTACCAAGGAGAGGTGATCAAGGGAGATCCAGGCCAGCTTCAGAATCTGCCCAATAGCTGGCTCGGTCCCACTTTTCGGGTGCAGAAGGGACAGCGGGTCCGGATCAGATTCAGAAACCGCATTCCTCAGGAGTCCATCATCCATTGGCACGGTCTGCATGTCGCCCCTGAAAATGACGGCCATCCCAGACTCGCCGTTCCCAGCGGAGAAGAGTATGTCTATGATTTCACAGTCGACAACCGGGCCGGCAGCTACTGGTATCACCCCCATCCGCATGGATTGACCGGGTATCAGGTCTATGGGGGAATGGCCGGCTTGTTTCTGATCACGGATAAGGAGGAGCAGGGTCTGGGCCTGCCTTCCGGCGCATACGACCTGCCGCTGGTGATTCAGGACCGTAGCTTTGATGCGCAGAATCAGCTCGTTTATGTCCGAAGTCCCATGGAGCGCATGAACGGGTTCCTCGGGGACAGGATCATGCTCAACGGACGCGCTGACCGCAAGGTCTCGGTCAAGGGTGGCGCCTACAGGCTGCGCCTGCTCAATGGATCCAATTCCCGGATCTGTCGACTGGCCTGGAGCGACGGCAGAATGCTCCAGATCATCGGCACCGACGGCGGGCTTTTGGAGAGGCCTCTGCAGGTGCCGGACATCATGCTCGGTCCGGCGGAGCGTGTCGACCTCTGGGCCGATTTCGGGGATATGCGGAAGGATTCCAGGGTTTCTCTCCTGAGTATTCCCTTTCGATCCGGCGGAGGCCATAGGGGCATGATGGGGCGGAGATCCGGACTGGTTTTAGGCTCGAGATACGAACTGGCCCGGTTCCGAGTGGTTTCAAGAGGCACAGGCCCAAGCCGGCCGCCGGAACATCTGGCCCGGGTGGAGAAGCTGGTTCCGAAGGATGCGGTGAATGCAGAACACCCCAAGCGGTTTTTACTGGAGATGCGGCACATGCAGCCCACCATCAACGGTCGGACCTTTCGAATGTCCGAGGTGGCCCCTGATGAAATGGTCCGCCTCGGTCAAACCGAGATCTGGGAGTTCGTCAATACCGGAGGCATGATGTCCATGCCCCATCCCATGCACATCCATGGGCTGTCCTTTCAGGTCCTCGGCCGCTCCGGCGGCCCCGGCTACCGCTTTCTGGACGAGGGCTGGAAGGACTCCGTCCTGGTCATGCCAGGTGAACGCGTGGCCGTGATCATGCGTTTTAAGGATCACAAGGGGATGTATTTGTACCATTGTCACAATCTTGAACACGAGGATCTGGGCATGATGCGTAACTATCTGGTCCGGGATCAATGATACTCAGAAAACTGGTTGTGAGGGTTTTAGGGCAAAAGAGAGAGGCTGAAGTCCTCGAATTGATGGCAAAACTCAAATAATCCATTGCTTTTTGAACATCCATGGTTACTCTAGTAAATATGTAGGATTTCGGTCTGTCATCAATATTTGAACTTTTGTGAGGGAAGGAGT
>JAABTT010000061.1 GCA_011389765.1 Desulfohalobiaceae bacterium S24
ATTCTGCAACCGTGAACCTTGAACCGTGAACCTCTCCAACCTCTTCTCCGTGAACCGTGAACCGTGAACCGTGAACCCTCTTAACCTCTTGTCCGTGAACCGTGAACCGTGAACCCTCTTAACCCATTGTCCGTGAACCATTTCAAGCCAGCCCGAGTTCATTCAGGCGCTCCCGGGTGGGTTTGCCCTCGGCATCCCAGTTGCGGACCTGATAATATTCTTCGAGCATCTCATCCAAATGGCAGACCATGCCCTGGGCCGGTCCCGAAGGCATGGGGTCCTGAGTGAGCCGTGCGGGCAGGCTGTCGTCCTTCCGGGAAAATCCCGCAGCCAGCAGGAATTTCCGTTCGGCATTGATGATCCGCTCCGAGGCCTGGATGAGTTCTTCCAGGGTGTAGTCCAGGCCGGTGGCGGTGTTCAGATACTCTAAAATACCGGTGGGCGGGACATCGAGATCATCGCCGGCCAGATTGCGAACCGCAAAGAAAATGCAGAGACCGGCGGCATCAATGACTGCGGACAGGTTCTGATAATCCTTGGTCACTTTGGCCTTGCCCTTCCATTCCAGGGGATCCATGGCCTTGGGAACGCCGAAGAGTTCAAAATAGGCCGGGTCTCCGCGCATATGGGAGCCGCCGATGGGCGATGTGGCATAGGCCAGGCCCATGGCCTGCTCGCCCCGGGGTTCGTATCCGGGGAATTCCTGTTTTTTGCTGACCATGGCCAGCTCCGGATGACCATAGCGTTCGGCCATGCGGTAGCTTCCCTGGGCCAGGATGTCCCCGAAGCCTTCCCGGTAGCCGGTTTTTCTGGCCATATCCACCAGGGCCTCGCCGTCGCCCCAGAGAAGTTCGCGTTCCACGTCCGTTTCCGGGAGGTACCCCTGTTCGAAGAGCTCCATGGCGCAGGCCAGGGTGGCCCCCATGCTGATGGTGTCCAGTCCGAGTTCGTTGCAGATATAATTGGCTTTGACGATGGCCGCCAGGTTGTCGATCATGCAGTTGGGACCCATGGCATAGATGGTCTCGTACTCAGGCCCTTCCCCTTCTCCCTGAAAATCCGGATCATCCACCCGGGTCCTGCGCCCGCAGCCCACAGGACAGCCGAAACAGGAGCTGTTCGTGATCAGGTACTTTTCAGTCAAGGTCGTTCCCTGAACGGATTTCCAGCCGTCAAAAGTGCCCTGCTGCCAGTTTTTGGTGGGCAGGCATCCAAAACTCTGGGTGGCCGCCACCACGCCGGCCGTGCCGTTGACGGTCAGTCCCAGGGGGGTCTCTTTGGTGGCGGCCTTGAAGGTGTCCATAACCGATTTATTGAAGGCCTTGAATCCTTCCGGGTCGGCCAGGCTGATTCTGCCTGTGCCCCGAACAGCAATGGCCTTGAGATTCTTTGCGCCCATGACCGCCCCGACTCCGGAACGGCCGGCGGCTCGATCCTTGTCATTCATGATCGAGGCAAAGAGCACGCCGCGCTCTCCGGCCGGACCGATACAGGCCACTTTGGCCTTGGCATCGGTTTCCCCAAGGACTTGATCCGTGGCCTCATGAGTGGTCATCCCCCAGAGATGGTCGGCCTTGCGCAGTTCGTACCGGCCGTCATTGATCCACAGATAGACCGGCTCCGCAGCCTTGCCGGTGAAAATGACCCCGTCCAGTCCGCTCCGCTTGAGCTGGGTGGGAAACATCCCCCCGGAGTTGGAGCAGGTTATGGCTCCGGTAAGCGGTGATTTGGTCATGACCATGTATCTGGAGCCGGTGGCGGCTCCGGTTCCGGTCAAAGGTCCGGTGGCCATAACAATAATATTGTCGGATGAAAGCGGGGCCGCTTCAGGATTGAGTTCCTGGTTCAGATAATACGTTCCCAGTCCCCGGCCCCCGATGTAGGCCTTACAGACTTCAGGATCGAGCGCTTCTTCCCGAATGTCCCCCGTTGCCAAATCCACCCGCAACATTTTGCCGCAATAGCCGTGCATAACGTGCCTCCTTTTTATGATGTTGATATAGATACTGGAACAGATTCATGGACTCGATTTGTTACGATCATCGAGACACAACCTGATAAACGTAGTGGATCATGGTCAGAACGTCAAATACCGGAAGGCCTGAATCGTGCTGGACGGCCCGGGCGTAGGGCGGCATATTCGTGCATTCCAGGATCACGGCCCCGACCTGTGGATAGTCTTGGAGCAAGGTACGACTTGCCTGAATCATTTCCCTCTGCACTTTGACTGGATCGAATGTCGTCTTGGAGCCGAGAAAGACGGCCGGAAATTCTTCAGCGCCCTGCAGGCCGATGACGGCCCGTGGAGGACGGATGATTCCCAGTCCGGCAAAATGTTTTGGACCCAGACTCTGGCTGTCCGCGGTGATGATGCCGATGCAGGGGCGGGTGTCTGGCGCTGGGCTGGTGCTGGGCATAGAAGATTTACTACTGAATATTGAAGATTGAATATTGCTGAATACCAGAAAATTCAGAGCTTGCAATGGTTCTTTCCGAAAAACATTTTGTCAAAGGATCTATCGCACGCCTTCCTTAGGTTCAAGCAGTGACTCAAGGGCGACGGGCTTGACAGGGGAGCGCACCGAGAGAGGGGCCGGGCCGTTCGAAGCCGCATCCGGATGCGTCATCAGGATTTCCTGAAGGATCGGTGCGCAGGTTCGTCCCTGACAGCGTCCCATACCGCAGCGGGTAGCTTTCTTCACGCTGGCCATTGTGCTGAATCCCAGGTGGATTGACTCCAGGATTTCGGCCAGGCGGATCTGCTCGCAGCGGCAGATGATCGTCTCCTTGGGAATGGAAGCGTATCCGGCTGCAGGAATACGGGCAAGTCTGCACAAAAAAGCCCCAAAGTCGAGTTCCTGTTTCAGCCGCTTTCTGAGTCTGGCGAGTCTGCGCCGGTCTTTTCGGGAAAGCCGTCCTTTGAGGCTTGAGGCGATGGCCAGGCCGGCGATTTCTCCCTCCAGAAGGGCCTTGTTCCCGCCGGCGATCCCTGTGGGCTCTCCAGCGGCATATATACCGGAAATGCTGGTTTCCTGGGACTCGCTGACCAATAGGACCCAACCGCCTTTGTTCTGATTGTACCCCGCTCTGCAGCCCATCTCTCGGCCCAGTTCGATGTTCGGAACAAGTCCGCAGCCCACAGCCAGGCCTGGAGTTCGAAGGGTTCTCTCACTCCCGGGAACGGGTGCCCCGCTGGAGTCAAGTCCGGCCATGGTGCACTCCGCGAGCTGCTCGTCTCCCCTGGCCTCGATGATGCGGCTTTGGTGACGGGTGAGGACTCCGGCCCGGAGCAGTCGGCCCTGCAGCCGGATGCCCTGAAGGAGTCGCGGCAGCTGACGCGGGAGCAGTTTCAGAAGTTCCAGGGAATCCACAAGCCGGGATTCGTCCAGCAGAGCGGTGATTCGGCCTTTGTACTTCAGTACTTCCCGGGCCAGGGCCAGGGGCAGGGGACCGGATCCGGCGATGACCATCTCCGGGGCAGGCAGGACCCCGGAGCCCTTGATGAGCAGCTGGGCTCCGCCGGTGGACAGCACCCCGGGCAGGGTCCAGCCCGGAAAAGGCAGAAAGGTCTCCCTGGCCCCGCTGGCCAGAAGGATCCTGTCGGCGGAAAGCTCCTGCAGTGGAGCCCGGGGAGAATCCACCCAGACCCGGCCGGCCCCGTCCGATCCAACAACCTGGGTTTGGGAGTGGATCTCGACCCGCCTGGACTTGAGCCTGGAGAGCAGGGCTAAACCCCGGCGCTTGGGGCCTTCCCGGGTCAGGCCGGTGCTGCGGGAGGCAGCAGGGATCGTACGAAGCAGTTGTCCTCCGGGATGCGGGTTTTCATCGATGATTCGGACCTTCACGTCATGTTCGGTCAGACTCCGGGCTGCCGCCATTCCGGCCAGGCCGGCGCCCACAATGATCACCCGGGCTTTAGTCGACATCGAGCTGAATCTCCATCTGATCGTGCACCGGCGTCATGCAGGCCCGCTGCCCGGGGCGGCCGTTCACAGTGATCAGGCAGTCGTAGCAGACCCCCATGCCGCAGAAGATGCCTCTGGGCTCCAGGCCGGCCCGGCGCAGGATTTGAAAGCCAGCGGCCTGAAGCGCGGCGTGCACGTTCCCGCCGCTAGAGGCCGGCACTGCCAGACCATTGACGTAGATGGTGACTTTGTCCTGCCTGGAGTGAGTGGTTACGCCTAAGTCTGACATGTGAAATTTTATATCACTATCGGAATCGTTATCGAGCATTCACTTAATGGAATCGTTCATAGCTGAAGGCATCCAGGGGAATGCTTGGAACGCCGTCCGCGATCAATTCCGCAATCAACCGGCCGGTTATGGGCGCCAGGGCGATGCCGTCCCCTTCATGCCCGGCTGCCAGGATGAGTCCGGGACATTCCGGCACCCGGCCCAGGATCGGAAAGCCGTCCGGGGTATAGGGCCTCAGTCCGGCAAAGGAGCGTATGACCTGGACGTCGCGAAGCGCAGGAATGATCCCGGCCGCAGCCCTGGCGATGGTCTGCAGTCCGGACAGGGTGGTTCTCCGGTTCATGCCGGCGAATTCACGGGTGGAGCCCAGAAGCAGGTTGCCGCTTTCGCTTTGTTCCATGGATACCCCGCCCCCTTGATTGCCGGCTCCGTTTTCGGTCTGATACTTTGCGTGCAGGTAGCGGGCCGAAAGCAGACATCTTCCGAGCAGAGGCGGCAGGGATTCCGTGACCAGGATCTGTCCGCGTCTTGGGGTGATGGGCGGTTCGAGTCCGAGCATTCGGGCGATCGCCGGGGTTTGGACTCCGGCGGCAAGGACCACGATGGAGGCCTGGAAGCGGTCCTGCCGGGTCCGGACGGTATCAATGCCCTGCGAAGTCCGGGTGATGTCCAGGGCTTCGGTTCCGGCAAGGATCGTCGCTCCGAGGGCTTGGGCGCCAAGGGCCAGGGCCTGAGCCGCAGCAATGGGATTGACCTGGGAGTCCAGAGGAGAAAAGGAGGCGCCGAGGAGTTTGGGCGAGAGGTGCGGTTCCATCGCCAGAAGGTCCCGACTGTCCAGGATGTCGACCTCCAGTCCGTTTGCCTGCTGGGTGTGGACAGAGGCCTGCAGGGCCTTGAAATCCTGCTCGGTTTCCATGACCACCAGGCCCCCTTTGTTTTGGTAGTGGATGGAGCGCGGCAGTTGCTCGGCAAGTTCCTGGTAGAGCTGTTGGCTTTTCAGGGCCATTTGCAGGTGCAGGCCCGATTTTTTGGACTGCAGAAAGATGAGTCCGTCACAGGCTCCGGAGGTTCCTCCGGCCAGTTCTCCTTTTTCCAGCAAAACCACCCGAATCTTGCGGCGGGAGAGGTAGTAGGCCGTCGCCGTTCCAATGACCCCGCCGCCGATGATGAGCACATCGCTCGTCTTGTTTGCCATAAGGGATGGGTACAATTCAGGTTGCGCCTTCAGGAAGAGGCGAGCCGCCGTCTTTTGGAGATCCAAGCACTGATGAACATCAAAAGCAGCAAAAAGGTCGTGATCTGCACCCAGGTCATTCGCAAAAATTCAGACCTGGTGCATACAAAGGCCACAGTTAGGGAGCAGAGGAACAGAAGGATCCTGGAGGGGGCATTCAGGATGCGGAACAAATAAGCGCTCATGGAGCCGGCCAGCAGTATGACCGAGAGAAGCATGATTCCGATGACCGTGATGATTTCCAGGGTTGAACCTTGCAGGAGCAGGGCTTGATTGTAAATAAAAATATAGGGAATCATAAAACCGACCATGGACAGTTTAAAGGCTTCAAATCCGGTCTGCAGCGGTTTGGAACCGGCAATGGAAGCGGCGCAGTAAGCCGGAATGCATACCGGCGGGGTGATGCCCGCCAGAATGGCAAAATAAAACACGAAGAGATGGGCCGGCAGCAGGGCGCAGCCCATGGCCAGCATGGCCGGTCCGCCGATGGTCACGGCGATGATGTAAGCCGGGGTGCAGGGTAGGCCCATGCCCAGTACCAGTGAGGTGATCATGATCAAAACCAGGGCCGGCAGAAGCGTGCCGCCGGACCAGTTGGTGATCACCGAAGCGATTCCCAGGGCCAGGCCGGTGTTGGTCACGATGCTGACCACCATGCCGGCGCCGGCGCAGGCCAGGGCGATCATGATCATGTTTTTGCCGCTCAACAGGAGCGTGGCCCAGAGTTTGGCCGGAGTCATCCGGGTCTTTTTTTTAAAAAAACTGGCCAAAAAGGTGATGCCGATGGCGGCGTTGGCCGCATAAAAAGGCGAGAAGCCCTTGAGCAGGAGAAAAACCAGGGCCAGCATGGGAATGAGGAGATAGGAATCTTTGAGGATTTGGGTGTAGGACAGCAGCTGGTCTTCGCTGATACCCCGCAGGTTCTCCTTTTGCGCGGTAAAATGAACCCTGAAGATGAGACTGGCGTAATAGAGCATGGACCCGAGCAGGGCCGCGACAATGATTTGGACATAGGAGATGCCGGTGATTTCGGCCATGACAAAAGCCCCGGCGCCCATGACCGGAGGCATGAGCATGCCCCCGGTGGATGCCGAAGCCTCCACCGCCCCGGCAAATTGCTTGCGATAGCCCAGGCTTTTCATGAGCGGGATGGTGAAGGTTCCGGTGGAGTACACATTGGCCGCTCCCACCCCGCTGATGGAACCGAAGAGACCGCTGCTGATGACCGCTATTTTGGCGGGACCTCCGGAGCTCTTCCCGGCCAGTCGGCAGGCCAGGTCGGTGAAAAACTGCCCGGTGCGGGTGTTTTCCATAAAGGCCCCGAAGATGACGAACAGGGCCACGAATGTTGCGGAGACCCCGGTGATGGAGCCGTAGATGCCGGCGTCGGAGACCAGGTACTGCATCTCGATGATTTCAGCTATAATGGGCGGTTTTGAGTAAAAGACCCCCGGCAGGTAGGGGGCGATGAAGAGATAGCCGAAAAAAACGGCGATCAGAATGGACATGGCCGGGACCACGGCCCGTCTGATCCCCTCCAGAAGGAGGATGATGTTTATGAGGCCCAGGGTCATCTCCAGGGGCAGGACCGGATCGATGAACACCAGGCGCATACTCAAAACGTCATTCTGGATGATCACATACAGGGGAGGCAGCAGGGCCAGGCCGGCCAGAAACAGGTCGGGAACAGAAGGATGCTGCTTCGGCGAGCGCTTCCCGGACGGAAAGAGCAGAAAGGCCACCGGCAGGAGAAAGAGCAGATGGATGCCCCGCTGGATCCGGGGCTGCATGATGCCGAAGGAGGCCGTGTAGAGATGAAACAGAACCAGAAGAACCAGCCAGCCGCCGACGGCCCAGGCCTGCCACCCTTTCAGATTGCGCAAGGTTCAGCTCCTGTCATGTAAAATCAGACTTCGTACCGTCATTACGCCGTTGAACCTTAACACTTTAAAATAATGAACAATATCTGGAATGTTCTTCAAGTTGGACATTCTTTTGGCTTCTGGCCTCCGGCTCGTAGAGCCTACGCCTCGGAGAGTTTTAGGTGTCGGGTGTCTGGAAAGGCAAAATCCGCAAACTCCTATGAAACTTCATTTTCTTTCTCCGTCACCCCGGCGCAGGAACGTCATCCCGGACCCCGATCCGGGACCGGGGTCCAGCTTTTTCAGTCTGGATTCCGGCTTCCGCCTTCGCTCAGAGCTTCCGGCTTCACAAAGAAGCTACGCCGTGACAAGTCGGCGTGACAAGCCGCCGGGATGACGGAGGAGGTGACTCGTTTCAATAATGAGAAACTCCTGAAGTTCTTTTCTGCACCCCATGCCCTATGCTCTCTGCCCCATGCTTCAAACATCTGCCCTGCTCAATCCATATACCCGGCTTCTTTGTAATACCGTTCAGCCCCCGGATGAAGCGGAACAGCCACGTTTTTCCAGCCCTTTTCCGGGATGAAGTACTTGTTGGCCGCATTGATGGCATGGACCTCCTCGATGTTTTCGCAGATGGTCTTGATCACGGTGTAGGCGACGATTTCAGGGACGTGCTTGCCCACGATGAGCTCCCCGGCCGAAACCACGGCTGTCGCATCTTCGGCCTGGCCCTTGTAGGTGCCGGCCGGGATGACGGCGTGCCCGGAGTCCAGGGCCAAGGTGCCGAGCTCCTCGTGGAGATGGGTCACACAGGCCTCAGAAACAGGCAGGATCGTTGTGTCGCGCGATACACTCATTTCCGTGATCGCGGCTCCGGGCAGGGCGAGATGGGTGAACACGAAATCCACGTGTTTGTCCTTAAAGAGGTTGACCATGTCCGCATACACGGCATTGAAGACCTTGCCGCCGTTGTCTTCAATATCTTCCAGGGTGATGCCGTAAAATTCAAGGATGGTTTTGATCAGGGGCAGATCGGAAGTGCCCTTCATGGGAGCGGCCACTTTAATGGCTTTGCCCGCCTTGACCATCTCGGCCATTTCTGCAACGCTTTGCACCCCGGTGGATTCGGCGCCCACAAAATGGATGTGGTAGATCCCGAATATGCCGCCCAGGGATCGGACATCGGGAAAGGCCCGCTTGTAAACCGGCGCCAGACCTTTGTAGGCCATTTTGTCTACAAAGGTGATGCCCCAGCCGAAATCGTCTTTTTGGCTGGCCACCCGGACCGGATTGACCACCCCGCCACCCGGGACCACCTTCAGGATGACTTTAGGTTCGTTTTCCGTGATCAATCTGGCGATGCCGCCGGCCTGGACATACCAGCCCCCGCCGACGCCGCCGGCCACCCAGGTCATGGTCGAGGGCTTCAGTTCTTCGGCTCCTCCGACTCCTGAGAATCCGACCAGCAAAAAGAAGGCCGTAGCTGCCGTGAACACTGCGGTCAATGCGTTCCTTTTCATGTGAGCCTCCTTTATCTGAAAAAAGCGTCTATTTCCAGATAGGTTTGAATGAAAGGCACAGAAAGATTTCCAATTTCCGATCGGCATTGATTCTACTCCAAAGCTGGCTTCGCCCGCAACCCAAAATTTCGAACTATCAAAATTAAAACTTCCAAGCACCAAATTTCAAATAAATTCAATTCTGAGAGATTGCTTCGCTTCGCTCGCAATGGCGAGCGATGCTCAATGTCTTTAGGGGGTTCTGATATTCAGCAATAATCAAGCTTCAATCGTAAATCTTCAATCTTAAATCTTCAATCTTAAATCTTCAATCTTAAATCATAGAGCTGTACCCCAGCCCTCAGGCGCTCTTCTTGACATTGTTCAAGCCGATAACGTATCACATAATCTCATTCGAGTTAGAAATTTCAAGGTATGATGCTCGTACGTATGGAGAGGAGAACGGAAACATGTCTGGAGAGCAAATGGAAAAGAGTTTTGCAGAGCTTTTCGAGTCCGGGGAGATGGACCTGGAAACGGATCTGCAGGTCGGGGACCGGGTGCGGGGAGAGATCATCGCTTTGGGAGACGATCTGGTGTATCTGGATACCGGGACCAAAACCGACGGGGTCGCCGAAAAACAGGAACTTCTGGATAAGCAGGGGGTCTTTCCCTACACCATCGGGGACAGCATTGAGCTGTTCGTGGTTTCCAGAAAACAGAACGAGATCCGTCTGGCTCCGTCCATGGGCGGCAAGGCGGCCGGAATGGAGCAGCTGGAGCAGGCCCGGCAGAAAAGGATACCGGCGGAAGGCAAGATCAAGGAGACCTGCAAGGGCGGTTTTCGGGTCAGAGTCATGAACCAGACCGCTTTCTGCCCGCTCAGCCAGATCGATATTCGTCCGGTTGAGGATCCGGAATCCCTGGTAGGTGCGACCTATCGTTTTCTTGTCTCCAGGATTGAAGAAAACGGGCGGAATATCGTGGTCTCCAGACGGGATCTTCTGGAGAAAGAGCAGGCCGAGTCCCTGGAAACCTTTCAGTCCCAGGTCCAGCCGGGTGATATTCTGCAGGGCACAGTGACCCGGGTGGAGCCGTATGGGGCCTTTGTTGAAGTCGCCCCGGGCCTGGAAGGTTTGGTGCATGTGTCTGAACTGGACTGGTCCAGATCGGTGCGTCCCGAGGAGAAAGCCGCAGCGGGGGATTCGGTCGCGGTCAAGTTTCTGAGCCTTGAAGATCAGGGCAAGGGGAAAGTGCGCATGGAGCTCTCCATGAAGCAGACCCGGGCCGATCCCTGGGATGAAGTCGGACCGAAACTGGAAGCCGGGCAGGTGCTCACCGGAACGGTGACCCGGACCGCCAAGTTCGGTGTTTTTGTGGAAATCAGTCCCGGGATTGAAGGCCTGGTGCACATCAGTGAGATGAGTTACCGGAAACGGGTGCATAAGCCGGAAGACGAGGTGTCCTCCGGAGATCAGGTCCAGGTGGTGATCAAGGAGGTCGACCTGGAGTCCAGACGCATCAGTCTGAGCATGCGCGATGCCGAAGGCGATCCCTGGCAGGATGTAGCGGAGCGCTACACAAAGGGACAGCTTGTGCAGGGTGTCGTGGAGAAGCGGGAGAGGTTCGGCCTGTTTATCAGACTGGAATCCGGAGTGGTCGGTCTTCTGCCCGTCTCCAAAATCGAGCGGGCCGCCAAGGAAGATCCCAAGGCCGGATTTGACAAACTCAATCCCGAGGACAGCGTTCAGCTTATGATCGAGAGCATTGATGCCGACAAGCGGCGGATATCCCTGGCCCCTCCGGCGGAGGCCCAGTCCGAGGAATGGAAATCCTACAAGCCCAGGGAGGAACAGCTCGGAAGTCTGGGGGAAAAACTCAAACAGGCCCTGAAGGACAAGGAAAAACGCTGAAGGCATACCCAAACAGGGTGAAAATTCTCGATTCTGTCCGATCAGGGTAGGAGGCCTTATGTGGCAGGTGGTGATCATCGGCCTGATTATTGTTTGTGCCGGACTCTATCTGGCCGGAACGGTTCTGAAAAAATGGCGGGCCTACCGTGAGGGGCGGCCCGCTTGCTGTGCCTGCGAAAACCGCACATCAACGCTCCAGAATCACAGTAACTTTTCTGCGTCAGAGAACTCAGGCCGGGAAAATTCAGAAAATTCGAAGCAGGAGAGCTGATTCAGGGAGGAGTTATGAACACACAGGACACCGCGAAAATCGACCTTGACGATCTGGAAATAAAAATTGATCCGAAGCGTCCGGAAACAAAAAAATCAGCCGGAAAGCCTCCCATTCTGCGGAGCAGTTTCCGGGTTCCGCTGGGTGAGGAGGATAAGGTCTCTGTGACAATTGGGTCCACAGACTACCGGGTTTTGAATATTTCCGAAAATGGTCTCCAGGTCCTGGTCCGGAAAGAGGATCACTTTGAAGCTGGACAGGTCATAGACTCCCTGACTATTCATGTCGGAGAGGATGTTTTCCGGCTGCAGGGGAAAGCAGCCTATGTCAATCAGATTGATTTTGATCAGATCGCTCTGGGTCTGGAGCTGATCTTTTTGAGCCGGGAACAGCGTGAGCTCTTTGGAAGACATCAGAAAGCATTGCGAAAACGATCTTTCCAGACATGAATGTTTGCAGGCGCATAAATGGGGCAAACGGCATGAGCAAGGACAATGAGAAGAAGAAATCGGATATCCTGGACGACCTTTTTCAAGGTGATGATCAGGAGAACGATCCGAAACTCGAGGAACTTTTGGAGCTTGTTGCCAATCTTGGCGAAGCGTTTGCCGGCTCCCAAAATAATGCGGGCTTGAAGCAGAAAAGCGGAAAAAGAAAAAAGACCAAGAAAAGAAGCAGTTCCTATCTTTCTCCGGAAAATTTTCAGACATTGAATCAAGCCAAGTCGGAGTGCCGCAAACTGCTCTTGAAGGACAAAAAAGCGAATGTATCGAAATCTCGGATTACTGAAATTGCTTTGGAAATAATTCTGAAAGATTTTGAAATGAACAAGGAAAAAAGCCTCCTGGCTCAAAAGCTTCAAGAAAATATCGAAAACAAAAACTAGTACCGTGTCTCACAAGTTTTGTCCTAATATTTGGCAATTCTTCTGGACAAAATTCTCTCGACTTTTGACCCAGTTGCCGAGCGACGCGCAAATTCCAAATAACAAAACCCAAAATCCAAATAAATTCCAATTTACTTTGATAATGGCTCAATTCCTCGCTGCCCGCATTGGTGTCGAATTCGAAGCTGATCCGTTTGCCGAAGGAGCCGAAGCATGATCATTACCTGTTCCAACTGCCACAAGAAGCACGCTATTGATGAAAATCGGATCCCTGATCGCCCGGTGCGGATCAAGTGCAAGACCTGCGGATACAGCTTCAGGTTTGATAAATCCGAAGTCCAGGGCCGGGAGCCGCTCCGGGAAGCGCCGGCAGCGGTCAGGCGGATCGGGGTCTGCCTGAGCAAAGGCGGGGTGGGGAAGACCACAACAGCCGTCAATGCTGCGGCAGGATGCGCTCTGGCCGGGTACAGGGTGCTGCTCGTCGATACCGACACTCAGGGACAGGCGGCCTATATGCTGGGCCTTAAGCCGGCCGGCGGTCTGGCTGAATTCTTGACCGAGGAATTGACCCTGCCCGAGGCCTTGTGCAAGGCCAGAGAAAATTTGTGGCTGTTGGCCGGGGGCAAGGCCCTGGCCGGGGTGAAGCGCTTGATCGACCGCAAGGACTTCGGCGGGGAGCTGACCCTTTCCGAGAGCATCAGTGAAATCGAAAAAGACTATGATATGGTCATTGTGGACACCTCTCCGGGCTGGGATCCCCTGACCGTGAACGTTTTGTTTTACGTGCGGGAACTCCTTGTGCCGGTCTCGCTGGAAATCATGTCCCTGCAGGCCCTGGGATCATTTTTCAAGAGTGTCGCCTCTATCCAGAAATACCGCCCCGAACTCGCGGTCAAGTTCCTGGTGCCCAATCTCATGGATCTCAGGGTGCGGAAAAAATCGGAAACCATCCTGGAGAAACTTCGGGAACTTTACAAAGACACGGTCTGCCCCCCGATTCGCTACAATAATGTCCTGTCCCAGGCGCCAATGTACGGTAAAACAATTTATGAGTACGCTCCCGGGTCAAAGGGGGCTCAGGATTTTAAGGAGCTGGTCCGCAAAATAACTGAGCAGCCCGATCTGTTTCAGTAATTTTGAAGATTCAAAAACTTCAGATGCGCATTCGCTTGGAGGTTGCGCCCCAGGACACAATGTATTGATATGCGGCACTAGGAATGTGCAGGCCGGGAATGCAGTCTGAGCAGGGTCATTTCCGGCGGGGCCTGGAGCCGGATCTGGGGCCCCCAGGTTCCGGTCCCCCGGCTGACGTAGATCCTGGAGCCTCGGCCCAGGTCGTGCAGACCTGCAATATAGGGATAGACCGCCTTCAGGATCAGGCCGAAGGGAAAGATCTGCCCCTGGTGGGTGTGTCCCGAGAGCTGCAGGTCAAAAAGGCCCAGGCTGTCCGGGCAGATGTCCGGGGCGTGTTTGAGGAGGATGGTGAAACCGGATTCAGGTTGAGGTTTGAGAAGCTCCAGGTCCCTGGCACACAGTTTTTCCCGGGTGTAGGCCCGTCCGGCCAGGCGCAGCCCAGCTTCGAGCCGGACCGACTGATCGTCCAGGACTTGGAAGCCGCAGCTTTCCAGAAATCGACGGGAGGCCTCCCGGCCGGTATAGATCTCGTGATTTCCTGTGACCGCGTATTTGCCGAGGGGCGGGTCGACCCGGCGCAAGGCTGCTGCCGCTTGGTTCAGACCGGTGATCCGGCCGTCCACCAAGTCCCCTGTACAGAGAATGAGATCAGGTTTGACTTTCTCGAACAGCCGGATCATGTCTTCGACCCGGCCTTTTCCGGCGAGCAGCCCCAGATGGACGTCGCTGATGAAGGCGATGCTGATTTCCGGGGTTTTCGGGTTCAATTTTTCCGTGTGGATGTCCACGGTTTCCAGACGGATTTCCCGGCTCTGCATATGTCCGATGAGCATGAGGACGGCGGGGATGGCCAGGGTCAGGAAAGCCGAAACTTTGATCAGAACCTGCCGGGTTCCGCTTTCCAGGCCGATCATGGGCCATAGGGCCTGGAAGGCGAAGCTCAGCAGGCTGATCCAGAAGGCCAGAAAAACAAAGCCCATCCAGGTGAATCCGATCCAGGCGCTCAGGCCGGCCCAGAAATGGTGCTGACGGGAATCGAGGAGATGGGTGAGCACGGGCAGCAGGACCATAAGAGCCAGCCCGAGCATCAGGACGAGCCTTATCGCGGGATGCGGGGGCAGTAGAGTCCGGATGCGCAGATAGAAAACCCAGTGCAGGCTCCCGTATATGAGGAAGTAGATCAGTAGAAAGAGATGCATTTGATGACTAAATCTACTATATTTTGCTGAAGAGTCAATCGGGTCAATCCGGCGGTCGTCGATTCCGCCGATCGAATCACGGTCCGCTTCCTGGACGGGGAGACGGTCCAGGCGGAGATCGTTTCCATAGGTGATAATATATGAAATCAATTACAATCCATAATATTGATGAAAACCTCCATAAACTGGTTCAAGAGAAAGCCGGGGCTGAGGGTCTCAGTCTGAACAAGACCATACAGGCGCTCTTAGAGGAGGCTCTTGGTGTGAAGCCCAAAAATCTTGGGAAGCATTATGACGAGTTTAAAGAATTTTGCGGGATAGGGTCGGAGGAGGATGGGCTGGATTTTGAGGAGCAAACCAGAGAATTTTGCCAGGTGCACACTGAGGACTGGAAATGAATAAAATCCTGCTGGATACCAACGCCTATACACGACTGCTTTCCGGTGGTTCAGAGGTCCTTGATTGTATCAGTCAGGCTCGGACCATTTATTTTTCGGTCTTTGTGCTCGGAGAGTTGTATGCAGGCTTTGCCGGGGGAAACAGGGAGCAGTACAATTCGTTTAATCCGGCTGATTGACGAGCACTTCGTATTGGGGCAAGACTCTTCAGCTATGCAGCGAGCCTATCAGACCACCCTGGAGGCTGTTTTCAAACAGCCGGCCGGACCGCGGATCAAACGCTTCGATCTCCATGTCCTGCTCCTCGAACTGGGAGCAGCAGTCACGGAGGAGGACGAGGACCGTCTGGGCGTGCGGCTTTTCAACGAGCGCTGGGTGTTTCACCAGCCGCGCATGTCCCCCTATGTGCCTTTGGGCACGGTGGCCGTCCTGCGGAAATGGCTGGAGGTCAACGGGGTCAGACCATGAAAGAGTGGATGGAAATCCAGGGCCATACAGCCGTGGTGACCTATGACCCTGAAATCGGACTCTACCGCGGCGAATTTCTCGGTCTCCGGGGCGGGGCCGAGTTTTACGCCCCTTCCCGGGAGGCACTGTCCCTTGAGGGGGAGCGCTCCCTGGAGATCTTCCTAAAGATGTGCGCCCGGGACGGGGCCGAACCTCGCCGCTCCTTCAGCGGCAGGATCGAACTGGATGTTTCCCCGGATCTGCATGAGCGCCTGGCCTGTCTGGCCGAGGCCTCGGGAGAGCCTCTCGCGGAATGGCTGCGGGCGCTTCTGAAACGAACGGTTCAGCGGCAGTCAGACGACGTTTCCCACCCAATCGCCCGGTGTACATGGTGACCAGCAACAACCATTCCCTGGTCAACCTGAGTCTGGGGTTTGCCGCCCGCCACAAGGAGGAAATCCTGACCTGCGCCAGGGGTCTGGAAGATCCGGAGTTTGTCGGCAGTTTTGACAGCTTTCAGAATTGCTTCAGCGCCCGCAATCTGGTGCCCTATCTTCATGAAGCCGCGGTGTTCGACGATCAGCGCTCCCTCACAGTGCATGGAACCTTTCTGCACAGCTGGGACGCGGTACGCGGACTGCACCGAGCCGATTTCACCGGTATCTCCGGCCTCTGGACTTCATGGCAGAAACTGGTATCATGCCCTCTTCGCTCACTTTGAACATCCCGACGCGAGGAATATGCTCAATTTTCTCTTATATGCCGGGGCGTCCCTGATCTGGGGCTCCACCTGGCTGGCTATCAAACTCCAGTTGGACGGGGTGCCGCCGATACTGTCGGTGGCCTACCGCTTCTGCCTGGCCTCCATCATCCTGCTGATTTTTTGCTGGCTGAGCAGGAAGACCCTGCGTTTTTCCCTGCGCGATCACCGTTTTCTGGCCCTGCAGGGCTTCTCCCTGTTCGGCCTCAGCTACTGCGGCAGCTATCTGGCCACCTCCTACATGACCAGCGGACTGGTGGCGGTGGTCTTTTCAACCATTTTGATGTGGAATATTTTGAACTTGCGGATTTTCATGGGGCAGGCGGTGGCCTGGCGGGCCTTTTGGGGCGGTATACTGGGGCTGTCAGGCATCTGCACTGTGTTTTGGAATGATCTGTCGACCTTCACTGCCACACAAGGATTGATCGGCTTGCTGATCGCCATTGCCGGGGCCTATCTTGCATCCGTCGGGAATATTGTCGGCTCCCGCAACGCCAAGAGAGGGGTGCCCGTGACCCAGGCCAATGCTTTCGGGATGGCCTATGGCGGAGTGTTGACCCTGCTCATCCATTTCGCGATGGGCGGCAGACTCAGCATGGACTGGTCCATCGGCTACCTGGGGCCGATGCTGTATTTGACAGTCTTCGGCTCCATTGCGGCTTTCGGCTGCTATATGCTGCTGATCAACCGAATCGGTGCGGAATACGCGGCCTATGTCACCCTGTTGATGCCGATTATCGCCCTTGTTTTCTCCACTCTGTTTGAAGGGTATAGCTGGACCGCCAATGCCCTGGTGGGAGTCGCCCTGGTGCTGTCCGGCAACCTGATGATCCTCACCCCCCGATGGAAGCTGCTCCGGATAAAGGAGCGGGTCAAGGAAGTCGGTTCCAGGGATTCCGCTTCATTGGAAAAGAGCTGAATTTGGGGATTTCCCTCAAGCGTAAGTCTTTCGTCGGCCGGGGACTCGTCCACGGCGGCCTTGGCGTGCAGGGTCGTGGGGTCGATGCTCGGCAGACTGGAATCCTTAAGCATAATTTTTGTCCGAACTGACATCATAGACTTCTAAAGGTACTACGAGCATGAGTTATTACATAGGGAATGAGCACGATACTTTTCCTTACAGCGCTGTTGTTTACATAGAGGCTATCTTTTCCAACGGCTTAACCTACACTGGATCGGGCACGGTCGTAGGTGAAAACGATGTCCTGACTGCTTCGCATGTTGTGTACAACTCACAAGCAGGAGGTCTCGCTGAGGAAATCACGGTTTATCCCGCCCGTGACGGATCTGACTCGCCATTTGGGGGTTATGAATATGATATTGTAAACTATTATGAAGTTGATCAAGACGGTGACGGATTGATTTTCAGGTCCGAAAGTGAATATGATATTGCATTGCTTGGTTTTGAGACGGCATTTGGAAATGATACGGGCTGGTTTGAGCTTGATCCGAATTGCGGTTCTGGAACTTACAATCTGACAGGTTATCCAGGACTATATGCCGATGAAAGCGGCGTAAGAATGATTGAAGATTTTGGGTATGCGACTCACGTTGTCGATGCAACGGTTTTTGATGTATCCTCATTAGAGACCAATCCAGGAAATAGTGGCGCACCTCTCTGGACTATGAAAGGGACAGAGGCAAGTCTCGTGGGTGTGCTTTCAACTGAAGTATGGGCCGCTGCTATTAGCGGTCATTATTCTGAAATCTTGGGCTGGATAGAAGATAATGACAGGATTCAGGAAGATGCCCCTCCGGGCCTGATGAGCGGGTTCGATGATCCGGGGGATTTGAAGACGATGAACGGATTTCGAATCCAGGGATCGACTTTTGGAGATGTTGTCAAAAATCAGCATTCAGACGTCAAATGGTATAAGTTCTGGGATGGAGCTTCAAAAACCTATTATACCCATGACGATCTGCAAACAAGCGGCAATTGGATCAGTGCCGAAAGTCTCTCTGAGATAGAGCTGCCCAATGAGATTAATAACTTTTATGTCAGATCCTGGGGACCAAACAGCGGTCTCCACGAGTGGATGGATTTTACGGTTTCCATGGGCTCTATGAATTCAACAGTTGGGTTGATGGATGGTGGGATACACGAAAACAAGACACTCTCCTATGCCCAGGTTATCGACGCGGAAAATTTGGTCCCGCAAGCCTACCTTCGGATCTACAACCAAGAACAGGGCGAGTATCTCGACGCATCAGGGGACGGATGGATAAAAGCGGATGAACTGCAGGACCATATGTTCGCAAGCGGGATTGCGAGGAAGACCATCAAGATATGGGTGGACACCTATTTAGCTGGGAACGGCCGCAGCGGCTGGGAAGATATGGTCATTAACGTGCTCGAACAAGGGTTAACCCAGGCTCAACAACAGGTTGCAGTTGAACCCTCATCAGATGTGAATTGGTCTCATGGCTTAAATGATACTTCCGAGCAAAACACGAAGCTGAACCTGCTTGGGTGCGATATGCCCACCGAACTATCAGCAGGCATGTATCTAGTGCAGCCCTGACTTCTCTGCTTGTGATCGAACTCGGTTTTTCTTTGCAGAATACGCATTCCAAAGCCATTAACTTGTCCAAAATGAACCTCACACCTTTCAGCCCTCATTGCGGTCCAGGCCGAAGAGCTCCCGGAGCAGGGAGGCGTAATAATGAACCTCCTGTCGGTCCCGGGCTCTGGTTTTGCAGTAGGTGATCGGCGGGTGATAGAGCTTTTTGACCATGGAGGCGACCATGGTCTGCAGGGCCTCCAGCTCCTTGGGCTCCAGCCGGGTATCGATCTTCTTCAGGGTCTTGTCCAGCTCCTGCCGGCCCACGGCCTGCCCAAAGTCCAGAAGATCCACAATGGCCGGGTTGAGATCCAGGGCAAAGAGCCATTTGGCAAAACCGTCCACCGCCTCGTCGATAATGGACATGGCCAGTCTGGATTCTTCCCGGCGCTTGGCCAGGTTGTCCTCCACCACGTCCTTGAGGTCGTCGATGTCGTAGAGATAGACGCTGTCCAGCTGGTTGAGGTCCGGATCGATGTCCCGGGGCACCGCGATGTCGATGAAGAACATGGGCTTGTGCTTGCGCTTCTTGATGACCGGCCGCATGTCCCGGGCCTGGATCACGGTCTCGCTGGCCCCGGTGGAGCTGATCACGATATCCGCTTCAGGCAGGGCCTCGAACAGATCTTCAAAGGCCACGGCCCGGCCCTGGAATTTTCCGGCCAGGTCCCTGGCCCGGGAAAAGGTGCGGTTGCTGATCAGGATCCGACTCACCCCGCTGCTCAGGAGATGCTCGAGAGCCAGTTCGGCCATTTCCCCGGCCCCTATGAGCAGGACCTGCTGCCGGGTCAGGTCCTCGAAGATCTCCTTGGCCAGCTCCACCGCGGCATAGCTTATGGACACCGCGTTTTTGGAGATGCTGGTCTCGGTCCTGATGCGCTTGGCCACGGAAAAGGCCTTGTGCAGGAGCCGGTTGAGGACGGTCCCGGTGGTTTCCGATTCCACGGCCAGGCGGTAGGCGTCTTTGAGCTGCCCCAGGATCTGGGGTTCGCCCAGGACCATGGAGTCCAGGCTGGAGGCGACTTGAAAGAGGTGCTGCACGGCCTCGAGGCCGGTATAGCTGTAGATGTGCGGTCTGAGCTCTTCAGGGGAGCGGCCGCTCTGCCGGGCCCAGGCCTCGAGCAGGTGCTGGAGACAGGGGGCTTCAGCCTGGCCCGAGGCCAGGATTTCCACCCGGTTGCAGGTGGACAGCAGCAGGAGTTCCCGGACAGGTCCCTGCTCTTGGATCAGCCCCAGCTGTGAGGGGGCGGTTCTGTCCAGGGCGAAGCGCTCCCGGATCTCCAGCGGGGCGCTGCGGTGGTTCAGGCCGATGAGGAAAATCTGGGCATGCATGATCAGAGCCTGAAGCTGTGGTGGGTCGGCAGAAAGAGGTTGATGATCAACAAGGATCCGAGACAGAACAGAAAGAGCCAGACAGCAAGCAGGGCCGGCTTGCGGCCTTTCCAGCCCAGGGCCAGGCGCTGGTGGAAGAGAAAGGCGAACAGGATCCAGACCAGAACGCTGAACAGTTCCTTGGGGTCCCAGGAAAAGATCGAGCCCCAGGTGAACCCGGCCCACATGAAGCCGGAGAGGACCCCGATGGTGAACAGGGGGAACCCGATGCTCACGGCCCAGTGGTTGACCCGGTCGAAACTGGTCAGGGCCGGTATATTTTTCCTGAATTGCCCGATTCTGGCTTTTTTCTTGATCTGCTTGTCCGCGTAGATATAGCAGAGGCCGGCCCCGAAGGCCATGGCCAGAAAGCCGATGCTCAGAAAGAGGGTCACGATGTGCAGGCTGAACCAGAGGGAGCTCAGTTTGGCCGGGATTTGCAAAGAGGCCGAGGACACGGTCAGCGAAGAGCAGAACAGGATCACGGCCAGGGAGGAGGCGGTCAGGCCGAGAAACTGGAGTTTGAGGCGCCACCAGAGCAGGAGGTACAGGAAAATGAACATCCAGGCCAGGAGACTGACGTAAAATTGGGCCTGGCTGGTGGTGAACAGGGGGTCCATGGCGATCTTGGCGCCCAGATTCAGGGAATGGATCGCAAAACCGCCGGCCGTGCTCAACAGGGAGGTCAGTTTCAAAGAATGCCTGGTCCCGGGGATGGAGCTCAGGAAAAACAAAGCCCCCAAAAAATAGAGCAGGGCGGCGCTGAGATCGAGGAGTTGATACCAGTTCATGGCAGGAGAGCTCCCAGTTGGGCCTGTATCGGAGCGGGCAGCCGTCTGCAGAGGGCCTGCTCAAGGGCCTGCCAATCCCCGGCCCGGATGGCTTCCAGGATTTCCCCATCGGTCAGGGACTGGAAAATGACCTTGTTCTCGGATTGTTCGAGCCCGAGTGCCAGGACCAGGGGCCGGAGGCGCTTGAGCAGGGCCAGCCAGGTTTCGTATTCCGGACCATAGGCCCCGGCGAGCTCCTGTTTGATTTTTCCGGCCAAAGCCGGGCTGGCGCCGCCGGTGGAGACCGCGATGTTCAGATCCCCCCGGCTGAGCAGGGCCGGAACGATAAAGCTGCATTTGTCCGGCTGGTCCACGATGTTGCAGGGAATCCCCTTTTCCTGACAGAGCCGGCTGATCAGGGTGTTGGTCTCCTGGTCCCCGGTGCCGGCAATTACCAGGAATGTGTCCCGGATGTCCTCCGGCTCGAAGCAGCGGCGGGCGAAAGTGACTCCGGGGTGCCTGCCGAGTTCATCCAGCAGCTCCCGGGGCGGCTCGGGATCGACGATCAGCACCTGTCCGGCCCCGCAGTCCAGGAGCCGGAAGATCTTGCGCCGGCCCACTTCGCCGGCTCCCACCACCAGGCAGGTCTTGTCGCTCAGGTCAAGAAAGATTGGGAAATAGGGCATTTCTTTGGAAGAGGTTAAGAGGGTTCACGGTTCACGGTTCACGGTTGAAACCAGATGTCAGAGATCAGAGAGCAGAGGTCAGGAAGAGGCAGAGAGTTAAGAGAGTTCACAGTTCATGGTTCAAAGTTCAAAGTTCAAAGTTGAAGGTTCTTGGTGCTTGGTTCCTGGTTTTTTCTTGCTGACCTCTGACCTCTCGTATGAAACTTCAGAGTTTTTCCTCGGTATCGGTATCACCATCGGAATCGGTATCGAGAATTGATATGATGAGGATTAAGACTTCGATTCCGATAGCGATAGCGATTCCGATCCCGAACCGGGCCTC
>JAABTT010000062.1 GCA_011389765.1 Desulfohalobiaceae bacterium S24
ACTTGATTTTTCTTTCTCCGCCTGCCCCGGATTGAGCTCCGGGGTCACCCCGGCTAAGGAACGTCATCCCGGACCCCGATCCGGGACCGGGTTCCAGCTTTTTCAGTCTGGATTCCGGCTTCCGCCTTCGCTCAGAGCTTCGGCGTGACAAGTCCGCCGGAATGACGGAGTAGGTGACTCAAAGTTTCTTTTTCGATCAAACTTGGCGTCTGCGGCCAGAGTCCGGCCCTGACACCCGACACCTGAAACCTGGATATGCAGATAATTCACATCAATGCGTCAGACAAATAACTCATATTGATCACTGGAAAGATCTCTGAACTTACAATCAATAAACGGAATGCCCACATGATCACACTTCTCGACTACGGCGCCGGCAATGTCCGCTCGGTCATCAATGCCCTTGAACGGCTTGGAGAATCCGTCTCCATTGTCCGCTCCGGCGAGGACATCCTCCAGGCTGAAAAACCGATTTTCCCGGGTGTCGGAGCCTTTGGGAACATGATGCGAATTCTGCAGGACAAAGGATTTGTCCAGCCCCTGCAAGCCTACCTCCGAGCCGACCGGCCGTTTCTGGGCATCTGCATCGGACTGCAGGCTCTGTTTGAATTCAGCGAAGAAGCGCCGGACATACCCGGCCTGGGCATCATCCCGGGCCGGGTGCAACGTTTTGCCACCGGGCTTTCGGTTCCGCATATCGGCTGGAACGGGTATAAACTGCAAAAACCTTCCCCGCTGTTCAACGCCTTGCACGGAGACGAAAAACTCTATTTTGTCCACTCCTATCATGTCGTTCCCGAAGATGCCTCCGTGGTCCTGGCCAGAACAGACTACGGTCAGGAATTCGTGAGTGCAATCCAGCAGGGCCGGCTCATGGCCACCCAATTTCATCCGGAAAAAAGCGGCCCCATCGGCCTGCAGATCCTCAAAAATTTTCTTCGGAACGCCGGGATTCAGGATCAGCCTGAGCATTGCCCCCGGACCACCCGTCTGGCCAAGCGCATTGTAGCCTGCCTGGACGTCCGGTCTAATGATCAGGGCGATCTCGTGGTCACCAAAGGGGATCAGTACGATGTGCGGGAACACGGGACCGTCCGCAATCTGGGCAAACCCGTGGAACTGGCGGGAGGCTACTATGAGCAGGGGGCCGATGAAATCGCATTTTTGAATATTACCGGATTCCGGGATTTCCCCCTA
The DNA here is from genome assembly GCA_011389765.1 of Desulfohalobiaceae bacterium S24. Taxonomy (GTDB): domain Bacteria; phylum Desulfobacterota; class Desulfovibrionia; order Desulfovibrionales; family Desulfothermaceae; genus JAABTT01. The sequence goes on from JAABTT010000062.1 coordinate 1,198, forward strand.
AAAGATTCGCCCATGCTCGAGGTGCTCAAACAGACTTCGACTCATGTCTTTGTCCCTCTGACCATCGGCGGCGGCATCCGGGACTACACCGACAGCCGGGGCCGAACCTACAGCGCCCTGGAAGTGGCCGCGGAATACTTCCGCTCCGGCGCGGACAAAATCTCCATCGGCAGCGACGCAGTCCTGATTGTAGAGCAGGTGCTGAAAACCGGAGAAAAAACCGGAAAAAGCGCCATCGAAAACATATCTGAAGTCTACGGGAACCAGGCCGTGGTCATTTCGGTGGACCCCAGGCGGGTGTATGTCCACTCTCCCCGGGACACCAGGCACCAGGTCTTTCCCACAAAACTCCCCGGACCCGACGGAGAGTCCTTCTGCTGGTTCCAGTGCACCATCAGCGGAGGCCGGGAGGGACGGGACCTGGATGCAGTGACTCTGGCCGTGGTCAGTGAAGAACTCGGGGCCGGCGAGATCCTGCTCAACTCCATCGACCGGGACGGAACCAAGGCCGGCTTTGATTGCGAGCTCATCGCGGCTGTCAGCCAGGCGGTCTCCATCCCGGTCATTGCCTCCAGCGGGGCAGGAAGCGTGGAACACTTCCGGGAGGTCTTCACCCGGACCAGGGCCGAAGCCGCCCTGGCCGCCGGCATTTTCCACCGTAAGGAGATCTCCATTGCCGAAGTCAAGTCCGGTTTGTCCTCTTCGCTGGCAGTGAGGCCCATGCCCGATGCTTCCTAATAGGATTTAATATTGAATATTGAAGATTGAATATTGCTGAATATACTGCTCCAACTTACCTTTTTCAGGATTCTGTCGTTGAAATCTAAGGACAATCAGTCATTGTTTCAAAAACTATAAGTGTGCTATTGCTTCGTCGGATACGACTCGCAATGACGGGCGGGTGACACTGCTCACAATCCATCCAATCATTCATCCGCATCGTCAGTCCTCTTCCCGACTTCCGACCTCTGCTCTCTGCCTTCCGCCCTCCGCTTCTTCAACCGTGAACCGTGAACCATTAACCTTTTTCTGCCTTCCGCCCTATGCTCTATGCCCTATGCTCTCTGCTCTCTGCCTTCCGCCCTCCGCTTCTTCAACCGTGAAGCGTGAACCATGAACCTTTTAACCTTTTTCTGCCTTCCGCCCTCTGCTCTCTGCTCTATGCTCTATGCCCTCTGCTCTCTGCCCTATGCCCTTCGCCCTTTGCCCTTCGCCCTTCGCCCTCCGATTAAAAAATTCCCTGGAAATGGGGGCACCATGGGCCGGATAAAAGATCCGGCAATCAGTTTCCAGGAGCTTCTGCCAGCTGGCGGCCAAAGCCGGCTCGTCATCGGCAAAAGGCGGATATATCCGCCAGGGCGGGACATGGAACAAAGTATCGCCTACCAGAGCAAAATCCTCGAGTAGGATGGACACAGAGCCTGCCGTGTGTCCCGGCGTAGGCACAATGCGTCCTTGAATACCGTAAGGACCGAGATCCAGGGACTTGTCAATCACGATATCAGGGAAGACCGGAGCATACCGTCCTGTTTTGCGCAAAAGGCTTCGACCGAGCAGGGAAATCCCTTTGGAAAGCAGGCCGGTCCCCCTGGGAAACGGGGTGAAGCCTCTGCATAAAAAATCCGACTCGGCCGCGTGAACCAGCACCCTGGCCCGGGTACGGTCCACAATCTCCCGGAGTCCGCCCACATGGTCATAATGGGTGTGGGTGATCACAATCAGGCGGATATCCTCCAGATGGAAACGGTGGCTTGCGAGGCCCTGCTCCAAGCGCTTCAAACTGCCCTTCGTCCCGGCATCCACCAAAAGCAATCCGTCTTGAATTGTGAACAGATACAGATTGGTTTGACCTGCTCTGATCCTGATGGGCGCTTGAATGTTTCCGTCCATACGATCACTCCTCCTCGTTTTTCTGATCCAGATTGAAATTTTGATAGTGAGTACAGGGGCGCGGGATCATTCTTCAAGGTACGCATTTGTCGGATGAACCATATTTTGACGCCGCCTCAGCATTCAGCATATCTGCTTTAAAAGTCAACATCCCTGTAAAATCCTGATTCACCCACTTTTCACGTACTTGACACACTGCCTTTGATTTGACATGCTGCACCTGCTCCTGAGCGTTTCCTTTCACTAAACCAAAGTCTTTCTTTAAATCAAAAGGAGAGAATCGTGAAAAATTTGAAATCTATCTTCTTGGCCTGTTTTGTTCTGTGCATCTTCTCCATCGGACCGGGGACGGTTCAAGCGGCTGAGGATGAGTCAAAGTACGGCGGAACCTACATTCTGGCTTCCCATGGCGACGCCACCTATCTCAATCCGTTTTTCCCGGGCAGAAATTCGGACCAGAATATCATCTTCAATATCCATGAACCTCTGTACCGCTTGAATGCAAGCTATGAACTGGAACCGGTTCTCGCTGAAAAATATGAAGTTTCCGGTCGGTCCTGGATCTTTCACCTCAAAAAAGGGGTTCTCTTCCATGACGGCGAAGAATTTACGGCCGAAGACGTGAAATACACCTATGAATGGGCTATGGATCCGGAAAACGGTGCGGAAACCAAATCCAACATGAGCCGCATCGAGTCAATCGAGATTATTGACGACTATACCGTCAAAATCACAACGAAAGAAACCTATGCCCCCTTTATGACCTCCATCGCCAACCATCGCATCGTGCCCAAGCATTACCATGAACAGATGAGCGCAGAAGAATACAACCTCCACCCCATGGGCACGGGGCCGTACAAATTCAAAGAGTGGGTTCCCGGAGATCACGTCACCCTGGAGGCCTTTGCGGATTACCGGCAGGGACGCCCCTACATCGATTATTTAAAGATGGTCCCTATTCCTGAACCGTCCGCAACCGCCATTTCCCTTGAAACCGGGAATATCCACAGCAGCGACTGGCCCTTGAAACCCGAAGACACCCTCAGGGTCATAGACAGCGAGAAGTTCCACGTCTACCGCGGTCAATCACTGGCCGTTAACCATTATCTCATGAACCATCTCAACCCATTTTTTCAGGACAAGCGAGTTCGACAGGCCATGATGTACGCCCTGTCCAGAGAAGCAACAGTGAATCATCTCATGAAGGGGCTCGCCGCAGTGGCCCATACCAATATCTCCCCTTCCCTGCCCTGGTACGAGGATGATGTGAAGAAATACAGCTACGACCCTGAAAAAGCGAAACAGCTCTTGGCGGCAGCCGGCTGGACCCCGGGTCCGGACGGCATCCTGGTCAACGCCGACGGCGAACGTTTTGAGATTACCTGTGAACTGCTCATGGGCGACCAGCTCAGAGGCAGTCAGGCGGAGATGGATTCCCAAATGCTCAAACAAGTGGGCATTGAAATGAAACTCAATTATAGCGAAATGGGGGTTTGGGTGGAAAAAATGGTCAGCGGGGCCAGAGGAGAGTGGAATTACGATCTGGCCCTGATGAACTGGACCTTCTCCAGACAGACTGATCCGGATTCAAGCGAATACTTCACTCCAGGAGGAAGCAACAACTGGATCAACTGGGACGATCCGGAGATGACTAAACTGCTGGAAAAGGGAATCACAACCACCGACCCGGACAAACGGTATGAGGCCTACAGTCAAGCCCAAAAAATCTTTGCCGAGGAAGTCCCTTTCCTCTATATCCAGTTCTGGGACAATGTGCACTTTATTGCCAAAGAGGTCAAAGGGGTTCCTGATCCTTCTACAGTCACCTGGCCTTTCAAGCCGGTCCATGACATCAAAGATTACTGGATTGCCAAGGATTAGCCTCGCATCAACAACGGTCAAACCCGATCCGGATGCAAGACGGAAAATCGAGCCGCGGAGAGAGCCTGTTTTCTCCGCGGCTTTTGCCTGCAATCTGCTGTCCCCTCTTTTCAGGCACCTTAAACCGAATGCCGGTATTCGCATACCTTCATGAGATCGTATATCATCAAAAGACTGTTTCAATCGCTCATAGTGGTCTGGCTGGTGTCCATCGTCATTTTCACCACCATGCATCTCACGCCGGGCGACCCGGTCACGATCCTGCTTGGCCAGCGGGACGTCTCTGCTGAACAGATGGACAAAATCCGGGCCAAATGGGGGCTGGACCAGCCCATCGTCAAACAGTATCTCGTTTGGGCCGGCAACGCCTTTCAAGGGGATTTCGGCAAATCCATCGCCTATAACGGAGTCTCGGTTATTGATCTGGTCCTGCACCGGGTCCCGAATACCGCCCTCTTGAATCTCTATGCCTTTGTCCTGGCCATCATCATCGCCATTCCGGCCGGCATCTTCTCCGCGGTCAGGCAATACTCCTTTTTTGACTACGCTACCTCTGGATTTGCCATTTTTGCGATGTCCCTGCCCAATTTCTGGCTGGGTCTGATGCTGCTCATCGTCTTCTCGGTCTGGCTGGGCTGGCTGCCGACTTTCGGCATCCAGAGCTGGAAAAGCTATATTCTGCCCTGCATCTCCCTGGCGGCGATGAACGCCGCCATCCTTACCAGATTCACCCGTTCAAAAATGCTTGAAGAACAAAAACAGGATTACGTCAAGACCGCGCGCTCCAAAGGGGTCATGGAAAAAAACGTGATCCGGAAGCATGTCATACGAAATGCAGCCATCCCCATCGTCACCCTGATCGGCTATCGTTTCGCCTATATCCTCAGCGGCACCGTGGTCATTGAAATGGTCTTCGCCTGGCCCGGGGTCGGGCGTCTTCTGGTGGAATCGATTTTCAGACGCGACTATCTCGTGGTCCAGGCCATTACTCTGGTGGCCGCGATCATCATTGTTGTGGTCAATTTGATCACCGACATTTCCTATACCTTTATCGATCCCCGTGTCCATTACGATTAAGTAAGGAGTATGCTTTGTGAGTGTTTGGCGCAGATTTGTCAGACATAAGCTGGCCCTGGTCGGAGCCCTGATCCTGCTGCTGATTATCTTTGTGGCCGTCTTCCAGAACCAGCTGGCGCCTCATGATCCCTATGAAGTCAATCCGGCATTTATTGGGGAAGGTCCGAGCTGGGCCCACCCCTTCGGTCGGGATCAAATCGGCAGGGATCTCTTGAGTCGCGTGATTTACGGAACGCGCGTGGATCTCAAGGTGGGGTTTCTGGCCACCGGGATATCCCTGGTTTTCGGTTCTCTTCTGGGGACCATCGGCGGATATTACGGCCGGATCCCGGACATGCTCATCATGCGTTTTATCGATACTTTGATGGCCTTTCCCATGCTCCTGCTGACCATGCTGATCGTGGCCACACTCGGTTCAAACATCAATTACCTGCTCATTGCCATCGGCCTGCCGCTCTCGGCCAGATATGCCCGGGTCATTCGATCCGAAGTCCTGTCCATACGGGAAAAAGATTACGTCACCGCAGCCAGGGCCCTGGGGGGCAGGGACAGCGGGATTATCTTCAAATATGTTTTGATCAATGCCTTTCCCCCGATCATCGTCCTGGCCACTTTCAATGTGGCCGAAGCCATCCTGCTGGAAGCCAGCCTGGGCTTTCTGGGCTTGGGCATTCAACCCCCGGATCCCAGCTGGGGCAGCATCCTCGGCGCAGGAAGGGCCTATCTCAGAAGCTATCCCCATATAGCCGCCTTTCCGGGCATTGCCATCAGCCTGTGCATCTTCGGTCTCAACTTTGTGGGTGAAGGGCTCCGCGATGCCCTGGATCCCTGGCTGAAAACCTGAAAACTCTTGGAAATCGATCCGGAGCAACCATGTACGACATCCTGCTCAGCAATGCCAGAATAATCGACGGCACCGGCAATCCCTGGTTTCACGGCGCTATCGGCATTAAGGACCGGCGCATCGCCCGAATCGGAGCATTCGAGGCCGAAGCCGGCCGGCACCTGGATATTGAAGGACGCATTGTCTGTCCCGGATTCATCGATATCCACTCCCATGCGGATCTGGAAATCCTGGCCTGCCCGCATCCTCAGAATAAAATACAGCAGGGAGTGACCACGGAAGCCACCGGCAACTGCGGCCAGTCCACGGCCCCGGTCAATCAAGGGACCCTTGAGCAGTTGAAGCAGTACCTGGGCCTCTCCTCCCAGGATCTGAGCTGGGATTGGAGCAGTCTCGATGAGTTCTGGAATAGGGTTCAAAAACAGGGCCTGCCCACCAATATCGCCCCCCTTGTCGGCCAGGGAACCATTCGAAACGCCGTCATGGGCTTTGCCCAGCGGGAACCAGAGGCGCAAGAACTGAGCGAGATGAAGCGACTTGTATCCCAGGCCATGGAACAAGGCGCTTTCGGCCTGTCCAGCGGTTTGATCTATCCGCCGGGTCTGTTCAGCACAGCAGCAGAGATGATAGAACTGGCCAAAATTGTGCAGCAATTCGACGGGATCTATGCCAGCCATGTTCGTTCTGAAACCGGCAACATAATCGAGGCCTACGAGGAGGCGATCGCGGTCTGCCGGGCCTCAGGGGTCAAGCTCCAGATTTCTCATCACAAGGCCTGCGGCCGGGACAACTGGGGGAAAGTGGCCCAGACCATTGAACTCATTGAAGCGGCCAGGCAATCCGGTCTGGACGTGAGCAGTGATCAATATCCCTATTTGGCTGCCTGCACCCATTTGAGCGCTTTCCTGCCCCCCTGGGCCCATGAGGGCGGCGTTCAGGCTCTGCTGGAACGTCTTCAATCCCCTGCTGACCGGAAGCTCCTTAAACAATATATCCAGGAACGTGATGACTGGGAAAACGGCATCAAGCAGGTGGGTTGGGATCGAATCGTGATCTCCCGGGTTCTCTGCGAGGAAGACAAGCCTGTGCAGGGCAAAACGCTGCAGGAAATCATCGCCGAAAAACGCGCCGATCCCTTTGAATGGCTTTTTGATTTCCTGCTCAGAAATCAGGCTGATGTGCGGATCTTTTCCTTCGGGGTCTGCGAAGAAGATCTCTGCCGGGTCATGACACATCCGAGCACCATGTTCGGTACAGACGGAGGCGCGGTTGCAGCGCAGCCGGAGGCCAAGCCGCATCCGAGAAATTACGGCGTCTACCCCAAAATTCTCGGCGAATATGTCAGTCGGAAACAGGTCCTGTCTTTGGAAGAAGCCATCCGGAAGATGAGCTCATTCCCGGCCCAGAAGCTCGGCATCCGGGACCGGGGCCTGCTGCGGGCCGGCAATTGGGCGGATCTGGTGGTCTTCGACCCGAATACAATCATTGACGGAGCGGACTACCAAGGGGAAGCCTGGAAGCCCCGGGGCATACAAGCGGTTCTTGTGAACGGGGAAATTATAGTCCAAGACGGCGAATTCACAGGGAAAACCCCCGGACAGGTCTTACGGCGCGGCTCGTTCGCAGGCTGAATAAAAATTTGTGTTCAGCCACTGCTTTGCAAAAGCGCTTCACTGATAACGGTGGCAGACCACCACATGCCCGGACTCAATCGTCTTGGGGCTCGGTTCAAGCCGGCGGCACTCTTCCCCAGCCAGGGGACAGCGGGGGTGAAAATGGCAGCCGCCGGGAGGATGCATGGGGCTGGGGACATCTCCTCCCAGAAAAATCCGCTGTTTTGTATGTCGTGGTTCCGGCACTGGGATTGCCGAGAGAAGGGCCTGGGTATACGGATGCAGGGGATTGAGATATAAGCGCTCATACGACGCAAACTCCACGATCTTGCCCAGATACATGACCGCAATATGATCGCAGAGAAATTCGACCATGGCCAGATCATGCGCAATGATAATGTAGGACAGATCGAATTCCTCCTGCAGTGATATCAGGAGATTGATGATCTGGGCCTGGATGGACACATCCAGAGCAGAGACAGGTTCGTCTCCTATGATCACGCTGGGGTTCAGGCTTAATGCCCGGGCGATGCCGATACGCTGCCGCTGTCCTCCTGAAAATTCATGGGGATACCTCCTGCCCTGCTCAGCAGATAAGCCCACCTTATCCAAAAGATAAGCGATACGTTCCTTGCGCTGCCTTGAACTGAAGCGCTCGTGGATCTTGAGGGGATGTTCCAGGATCTGATTGACGGTCATCCTGGGATTGAGAGATGAATACGGATCCTGAAAAATGAGCTGCATTTCCCGGCGCATGGATCTGAGTCGCGAACGATTAAACCCGGTGATATCCTCGCCGTTGAAGACAACTGACCCGGCCGTGGGATCGATGAGCCTGAGAGTCGCCATTCCGGCAGTGGTTTTGCCGCAGCCGCTTTCTCCCACAATACCCAGGGTCTCTCCTTTTTCCAGACTGAATGAAATGCCGTCCACGGCATAGACATAGCCCACGGTTTGTGCAAAAAGGCCTTTTCGAATCGGGAAATGGACTTTCATATCCCTGACGGCCAACAAGGGTTCACCCACGCTCACATGCCTCCTGCTCATGATCTCCATACAGCCAGCAGCGGGCTGTATGCCCGGGATCTGTCTCAATCAAGTCCGGGAGGTTGAATTGGCAGACCGACATGGCTTCAGGGCAGCGGGGGAAGAAGCTGCATCCCGCGGGCAAGTCGGTCAGACTGGGAACCATTCCCTGAATCTCTTGCAGATGTCTGGCCCCGTGCCTGGCCCGCTGCCCCAGCCTGGGAATGGAGCGCAGCAATCCCTGGGTGTAGGGATGCCGAGGGTTCTCAAAAATCGAAACCGTATCAGCCTGCTCGACAATCTTTCCGGCATACATCACCACCACCCGCGTGGTGATTTCAGCGATAACCCCCAAATCATGGGTTATGAGCACGATGGCCGTCTGAAAATCCTTTTTCAGCCGGAGCATCAAATCGATGATTTCGGCCTGGACCGTAACATCCAGAGCCGTTGTCGGTTCATCAGCGATCAGAATTTCAGGATTACAGGCCAGAGCCATGGCGATCATCGCCCGTTGACGCATGCCTCCGGACAACTGGTGGGGGTATTCCTTGGCCCTTTTTTCCGGGGCCGGGATTTGGACCTTGCGCAGCATGTCCACAGTCCGGTCCCAGCCTTCCTGGGCGCCGGCCTTCTGATGCAGACTGAACATCTCGGCAATCTGCCGGCCGATGGTATAGACAGGATTCAAGGAGGTCATGGGCTCCTGGAAAATCATGGAAATCCGCTTCCCGCATATGGAGCGGACCTGGCTCGTGGAGCGTGCAACCAGATCCTGCCCGTCGAAAATGATTTTCCCGCCGACAATCTTCCCCGGCGGTTCAGGTATCAAACGAAGAACGGATTGGGCGGTCACACTCTTTCCACACCCGGATTCTCCGGCAATCCCGATAATTTCTCCTTGTTCCAAAGAAAAGGAAACATCATCAACTGCTTTGGCAATGCCTTCGAAGGTGTGAAAATAGGTTTTCAGATTCTGTATATCGAGCAGCATTTTTTGCGAAGGCAAGAATTATTCAAATTTATAAGTGACATACAACACGTTACTCTCAAAAAAAACTCGTCCTCCGGATGCTCTCCGAGACGTTTCACTACGGGCAGAGACACAAGCGAAATTCCCAGCAACTTCTGGTAGAAAAGCAGTGATACGGGATACTAACACTAGCAAAAGCGTTTCGAATTGTCAAGATGACTGAAAACGGGGCGCCGGCGGGAGATATTTTTCTCAGGCACAAATTTCAGAAGCAGCCAGGGCTTGCCTTTTCGGACAGCTACAGCTAATAGTGCTTGAAGGAAAACCTAGCCTTTGACTTCCTCGCTGCGTAATTTTAAACTTTTTATGCTCTACCTTTTCCTCAGCATCCTCTGCTCCTCCTGTCTGCCCCTGCTGTTTAAGGCCTTCCAGGGCTGGCAGGTAAGCATCGCCTGGGCCGTTTCCTTAAACTATCTGGCCTGCACCCTGCTGGGCACTTTTTTTTCCTTAGGGCCTGGGATCTCATCTCTCCCGCTGCTCCGGCCCTGGATACCCTTTGCTCTCCTGCAGGGCCTCCTGCTGGCCGGCAACTTCTACCTTCTGGCCAATACTGCCCAGCGGGCCGGCGTGGCCATTGCCTCTTTGTCCAGCCGCCTGTCTGTTGCCATACCTGTTCTGGCGGCCATTCCCCTTTATGGGGAAAGCCTGAATCTTCTCAAAAGTGCGGGAATTTGCGGGGCACTTCTTGCCTTGTACCTCGGTTCCGCCCCTTCAAAAGGCGCAGCACAGGGCCTCCGTCTTCAAACCCTCATCCTGCCGATCATCGTTTTCTTTTCCTTCGGCCTGATCATCGGCTCATTGTCAGTGGTGGCTTTGAATATTGCCTGAATCCGGCCTGGATTTTTTCTCAAAAAAACCCCTGAGACGAATATCCCAGGGGTTCAGTTTGACTCAAAATGAATAAGGCAATCGTTTCAGACTTGGAGTTCCTTTTCCGCATCTTCAACAATGGATCGTAACTCTTCGCGAACTTTTTCCGGCAGCGGCACTGGCGTATGCGTCTTGAGTATTTCAAGCATTTTCGCATGGGCCCGCTCGTACATGTCTTTCCCTCCGTCGGCTTGCCAGTTGGCTCGCATTTGCCGATCTATGAGCTGGGCTTGAGATTGGGTCCGCATATATTCATAGGTTGATTCATGGGCCAGATAATCCTTGCCGATGCCCATCTCCTTAATAATGTCCACGGCCAGGGTGGTGTCGTTTACAGCTACTCCCTGAAGGGTGTGCAGGATCATCCTGGCAATTTCATTGTCCAAAACCAGTTGAGCCAGATCGAAGGTGATGCCCATTTCCAGCATCCCACAGCCGTAGACCACATTGGCACCTGCCAAAGCGGGCAACAGACCGGTGATGGTTTTTTCATGGCCGGACTGGGCATCAACGAGCTTGCTGTCCCCCTAGCCACCCGCAACGAAACAGGGAAGGGAATAGTACTTGGCTAATCTTGCTACCGCGGCACTGATCATCCCGGTCTCAGGTGAGCCCACTGAAGCCGTGGCCCGTCTGAGATCCAATGGACAGGTTGAGCTGGAAAAAACAAATGGAGACCCCTTACGGGTCAGCTGACTCAGGACGAGGGTGGACAGTACTTCGCTGTTTTGAACCACCAAAGTCCCTGCGGGATGAATGGGGCCGGAGCCCCCGGACATGGCCATGGCAACGCAATTGACTCCGATTCCGTTTTCAGCGGCGGCCATGGTGATATCGCAATGATCCTCAGGAAGCTTCAAAGGACTGATAGGACAGGTCACGAAGGTCAGAATGGGCCGCTCCCTCAGCTTTTCTTTGCTTCCAACAATGGCTGCACACATTTCAATTATCTTCTCTGACTGATAGCGATCCACTGGTCCAAGCCAGTGATGCTTGGTCGTGTTTGTCAGAGAGGCTTCGGCATTGTGCAAGGCCTGAACCGGAGTCGGTTTGTCGTGAGAGCACATGGCCCGCTCATAGGTCGAAATGCAATCCAGGGAGTCGATGACCAGGGCTGCCTTTTCGATATCTGCCTTGGTCGTTTCCCGATGCTCACCCGTAAAGGGGTCCACGAACATAATGCCTTCACCGAAATTGGTGAAAGTCACCCGGCCGTCTTCGAGTATGACATCGTCTTCAGGATGCCGGCCGCAGGCCTGGAAGCTGGCCGGGGCTGAGGAGATGGCATCCTCAACCACCCAATGGGGTATTTTCACGACTTGCCTGGCCTGATCGACTACACAACCGCCTGATGCAAATATGCCCCGGGCCTTTTCACTCTGGACATAGACCCCGACATCCTTGAGGACCTCCAGGGTGGCCAGGTGGATCTCATTGACCTCGTCATCAGTCATGACGTTCAGGCTGAAACCCGAACTGCGCTGAATCCCCGCTTTTGGATACCGTTTCATGCTTCCTCCTGTGTCAGTGATTCTCCCTGATTCATGTGATCTCCTCTCTTTCCCCTCAGGATGCAAACCACCAGCGTTCGGCATTGCGCATTCCGTCAGCTTCCTTATGGCCTGAAATCGGACCATGCTGAATCGTATCCTGGGCGGCTTCGACGTTCTTGGGAAACATGGGAATGACGACACCGCCCTGGAGATTGACGATGCGCTGAATTTCAGCATACATGGCCCCCCGTTTCTCTTTGTCCAGTTCGGCCCTGGCCTCCTTAAGGAGACGGTTAAAGCGCTCATGCTCCCAATGGGTATCGTTCCAGGGGGCTCCGGAGGCATAGGCCACTGAAAACATCATGTCCTCGGTAGGTCGACCGCTCCAGTAACACATGCACCACTCTTTTTTTATCCACACATTGCTCCAGTAACCGTCATTCGGTTCTTGGATGACCTTGATGTTGATGCCAGCCTTTTTCGCGTGTTCCTTGAAGAGAACAGCAGCATCCACCGCACCCAGGAAGGCAGCATCCGCAGCGCTCAATTTGAAAGTGTAATCCAAGGCCCCGCCTTTTTTCATGTAAAACCTGGCCTTGTCAGGATCATACTCCCTCTGGGGGAGATTCTCGTTAAAAAATCGATTCACCGGAGATATCGGGTGGTCATTGCCCAACTGGCCAAAACCCAGCAAGATCTTGTTTACCAGTTCCCGGCGATCGAGAGCATACTTAAGGCCTAAACGTACGTTGTTGTCGTTGTATGGTTTTCTGTCCACAAGCATGGGCATGCTGAAATGGGTCGTACCGGTAACCTCCATAATTTCGATTCCAGGCATGCGCTGGAGTAAATGAACGGTTTTCAACTCACAACGATCCATGAAATCGAGCTGCCCGGTTTTCAAGGCGTTGGTCCTGGCGTTGACGTCATTAATGCTCAAGGTCTCCACCTCGTTAAAATGAGCCCGCCCCTCTTTCCAATAATTCGGGTTCCGCTTGGTATAGGCGCGTACCCCGGGTTCCCAGCTCTGCATGACATAACCGCCGGTGCCCATGCCCTCTTCCCACTGATCACCCTTGGTCCCCGCCGGGACAATGCTCAGGTGGTAGTCGCTTAGGATAAAGGGGAAATCGGCATTGCCGCTCTCCAGCTCAAAAATGACGGTGTCATTGCCATCGGTTCTGATATCCGCGATGGGTTTGACAAGAGGCTTGGCAGCCGACTTGGATTTTTCGCCACGGTGGTGGTTGATGGAGTATGCCACGTCTTCTGCTACCAAAGTCTTGCCATTGTGGAACTCGACTCCCTTTCTGATCTTGAAAGTCCAGACCCTGGCATCGGGAGATGCCTCCCAACTCTCGGCTAATTCAGGTATAGGATTGAAGTTGTGATCGATTTCCACCAAGTTGTTTCTGACCTGAAAATTGATGTTTTGGTTCCAGTTCGAGGTCAAGGTTCCCGGGTCGAGCGAATCCGTGGTCGATCCGCCTGTCAGTGCCTGAGTGAAAAGCCCCCCCTTCTTGGGCGCCGCAGCCCCGGCTTTACCTGCAAGCAGGGTTGGAGTGATCATAGCGGCCAGACCCAAGGCCGAAATTTGGGATAAAAACTGCCGACGACTGATTTGGCCTCTGCGAAACTGTTCCTCCAGTTCTCTGAGCTCAAACATGTGGACCTCCCTTGTTCATTGTGAAAAGATGAAGTTATTCACATACACAACACACCATTTCGTGATACCCCAACTACACGGATACGTATAATGAATCTGAAAAGGTTGCCCGAATCTTCGCATCAACATCTGGAGAAAAGGCATCCGGATTATCGCCGGCCAAGATGTTCCACACTCTTTTCAGCGCTCTTGCCTGGGTGTCATATTTGCCCGTATCCCACCATTTTTGCCATGATTGACGACTTGCGATATCTGGGAAATACGTGGCCGTTCGCATATGTCTCAGCGTATGCTGAGAGTCAATGTATAATCCTCCCGGACCAATTGTTTTGATCACGTCTAATGCCAGTTCATCGTTGTCTAATGAAATTCCTTTATAGACACGTTTGATCATCTCCCCGATCTCACTATCAATAACCAACTGCGGGTAGCTGAAGACCATCAAGGCATCAATCAAGCCAGCCAGCATGACCATATTTAAGCCGCCAAGCATGGCGGCCATGGGAGACATTCCCTTCTCAAATCCGGCCTGGGCATCAGACAGTTTTGCATTTGTCGCACCTGCGTAGCCCCCGGAAGGCACTCCGTAAAAACGAGCTAACTGTGCACAACCCATCTGCAGAATTCCACTTTCAATGCCACCGCATGAAAATGCCCCATTGCGCATATCTGAAGTGGCGGGTAAGGAATAATATATAACAGGAGTGGCCTCTTTGACCATCTGAATCAGTATATTAATGGCCAGAAATTCCGCATTGGCCAGGACCAAGGTTCCTGCCGAAGTAAGGGGAGCCGTCAAGCCACTATTCGGGACAACCGCAGCCATGGAAGGAAGACCTCGGCGTACAGCCTCGATAACCATAGAAGTTGACTCATTGTTGATGGTCAGAGGTGAAATCGAGGCAGTATGGCCAAAATAGAAGAAAGGTCTTTCCTGAAAAGCTTCTGTGCCACCGGCAATACATTCCCCTAAGGCAATTATATCCTTGAAATTTTGAACTGTATTGACACCGCATCTGATAGGCTTTAGACATTTTTTTGCCGAAATGTAGAGGCTATTGAGTGAATAACGGTCTTCTGGAACATCGCTGAGCAATGTAGAAACAAAAAAAAGATCGATTCCAGGCAACATATTCACAAGATTCGCTATTCTCGAAAGGTCCTCAGAAGTGGCTCGACGTCTCTCACCGTTCTCAATATCCAGGACATCCGGAGCAATACCTGTTGTCGCAATTGCAGGACCGTCATCAGGAATGGTGATGTCATATCGAGGATCCCGCCCATAAAATCGAAATGTAGACGGAAAAATTTTGCGCCATTTTTCGACCAACTCCTGAGGGAAACAAACGTTACCAGTTTGAGTATTCACCTGGCATCCATGACGACAAAAAATTTCTCTTGCGGTCTCATTCAGTACTCGAATGCCCACTTCTTGTAAGACACCCAAGGATGCTTCATGGATAGTTTGTATCTGATCATCAGACAGCAACTCAACATTTTGGGCAAGCATAATTCACCACGCCAAAGTTTTGGGCATCAGATATCTTTATGACCCGACTTTATGCAAAAAAGTAGCTGAAAGCTCAAAGTGCGCATCGAACTTGGGGGTTTGAGGTGGACACCCCTTCTCGCTCCAACACTTTATGTAAGGGACCTGGCAAGTTTCCCAGCCGATCCGGCATCCGGGGCATAGCCGTCGGCCCCGATCTCTTGGGCGAACTTTTCCGTGACCGGAGCCCCGCCAACAAGGATTTTGACCTGACCGCGCAGCCCGCTTTCCTTGAGGGCATCCACGGTCTTCTGCATCTGGGTCATGGTCGTGGTCAGCAGAGCGGACAGGCCGATCAGGTTCGGCTGGTGCTCCTTGACGGCTTCCACAAAGGCTTCCGGTGCGATGTCAACACCCAGGTTGACCACCTCGAAACCGGCGCTCTCCAGCATCATGGCCACCAGGTTCTTGCCGATATCGTGCAAATCCCCCTTGACCGTGCCGATGATGATCCTGCCCGCGGACTTCGATTCCTCATCCGTGAGCAAGGGCTTCAATATCCCCAAAGCCGCACTCATGGCCTTGGCCGACATGAGCACCTCCGGGATAAACATATCTCCATTCTCCATCCGTTCGCCCACCACATCCATACCGGGAATGAGGGCTTTGTTCAGAATCTCACTGGCGGCAGTTCCTTCGTCCAAGGCGGCCTTGACCTGCGAGGTCAAGTTTCCGGCGTCTCCTTTGATCAGGGTGTTGCTGATGGCATTCAAATCGGCCATGTTTCCCTCCTTATTATGCGCTGTAAAATACGTGAGATCGTTGCGCAGCCTTGAACAGATAGGAATACGGTCTGAATCAAGGGACCATGAAAAATCTCCCTTCTTCCCGGGATGTACTGAAAAGCTTTTTGCAAAGAACAGGCCAAACAATTGATTGTATTTTTTCTTTAAAATTCAGGCATATAATAAAGAAATCCCGGACAGGACCATGGGAAATTGAGTCAATTTTGACTTAAATTGAAAAAAAACAGAAAAAATTATAAAAATATATTGATATTTATGGATTAATTTGAATCAAATATAACTCAAAACTTTCACTTCAAATCCCCGCTTTGATACGTATCTTGGATTTCCCTGTTACCGATTCGAAAGATGATACTTTTTCAACTTCCTGGCTATCATTGATTGGCTCGTCTTGAGGTGGTAGGCAATCATCCTTGTGTTCTTGTGTTGCTTCAATGCGCGAGTCAAAACAGATTTTTCAAATTGTTCTTTCTTTTGCTATTATTATGAATAAATTGTGCAACCAGTCCTTTCCCGGTGCCTGATTCTCCCGTAATCAGAATATTTGAGGCATCCAATCTGGCCAATTTTAAGGCCGCATTGAGCATTTGGCGCATTTCCATGCTTTCCGATACAATGCCATGAGCCTGAAGGTCTGCTAAGTTGATGTTTGAAAGTTCATCCTGATACTTTTGTGCTACATGTTTCAGCTGCTCCAATTCCTCTTTCAATGAATTCAAGGTCGTAATGTCATATTCGTTCACAACTACGCGGATTATTTCGCCATGGCTATCAAAAACAGGGATTCCGGTGGACAGAATCTGCTTTTTGGTCTTTAATACGTGTATAAGTCTTGTTGCTGGGCTCTTGGTCGACAAAATCTGTGGTGTTAGTGCATTGTCGATAACTCCCTTTCGTTCCAATTCCATGATTTTCTTGCCGACAACCTCATTTGCAGTGATTCCGATGAGATTCTCAGCCGCTTCATTGACTTTTAGAACAACCCCCTGATCGTCTAAAATCCAAATACCATAATTCGTGAAATGAAAAATGGAATCAAATTGCTTCTGAAGCACATTCTGGTCAGTATCCATGATAACGTCCAAGGGCAAAGAGTGACAAATATGAGTCATTTTTGAATCAAATACCACCTGAATTATTTCATCGTCAAGGCGATCCGACAAACAAATTTCATGGATCTCACCGAAGCGCCGATCATTATCACCGGCTGATCAAAATGAAAATCCATCGACACAAACGCAGGATTCAGGGGTCATGATGTTCCTCCTGTCTGAAAAATCGGCACTCAAGCCATTTGATTGAAGAGCGAGTGGTTGGGATAGCGCAATCCTGATTTGCCCTCTGTTCTGACGATGACAGCCAGTGAGCTTGACAAAATGTTATGTCAGCATTATTATGCAAACATATCAAAAGGAGAACAGGTATGGATCGAACCACCATTATGTTGCCGCCAGAATTAAAAAGTCAGGCAGTCAATCAAGCCAAAAAAATGAGGATCTCCTTGGGTCAGTATATCCGGCTGGCATTGAAAAATTCTCTCAAGCGAGAATCCGGTCCCGAATATGAAGATGACCCGTTCATGCAAGACAGTGCGATTTTTCAAGGCCGGACCCCTGAAAATGGTTCCGCCTCCCATGATGAGTACTTATATGGAGGCAAAGGGTGATCTTCATTGACACAGGAGCTTTTCTGGGCCGTTATCTTGCCAATGACCAGTATCACCGAAGTGCCCTCTCTTTCTGGGAAGAACTGGTATCGAGTGGTGAGAACTGCTTTACCAGCAATTTTGTGCTTGATGAGACATTCACTTTGCTCGGACGGTGGGCGGGGTATGATTTTGCCGTGCAAAGGGCCAAAAACATCTATGCGTCACCATCACTGACGATCTTCAGGCCGGAACATGAAGATGAGATGAAGGCGATACAAATTTTTGGCAAATATTCTGATAAACGGGTCAGTTTCACCGATTGCATCTCCTTTGTCTTGATGAGACGTGAACAAATCAAGCGCGTCTTTTCTTTTGACAGTCACTTCGAATTTGCTGGATTTCATCGGCTCCCATCAACAAAATAACGGGAAGTTCGTTGTCATTGCAAAGGAGAGGCTAAATGAAGATCGCTCAAGTAGCCCCGCTTTACGAAAGTGTTCCTCCGAGATATTACGGAGGTACAGAACGGGTTGTCTCCTGGCTGACAGAGGAACTCGTTAAACGCGGTCATGACGTAACCCTCTTCGCAAGCGGTGACTCTGTGACCAAGGCCAAACTTCTCCCGATCTGCAGTCACTCTTTACGTCTGAACCGGCAATGCATTGATAATTATGCTCATCACATCCTGCTCCTGGAAAGGGTCTTTCGGCTCGGACACGACTTCGACATCATCCACTCTCATATCGACTATCTGCCGTTTCCCTTGATCCGCAGACATCCAGAATTGACGGTACTGACGACCCTGCACGGCCGTCTGGACATCCCGGATCTCCAAGCATTGTACAAAGAATTCAGTGACATTCCGGTGGTCTCGATCTCATATTCCCAGCGCGAACCTTTGCCCTGGATCAATTGGATCCGCACTGTCTATCATGGCCTGCCGCGCGATCTGTTTCAATGTCATGAACGCCCGGGTGGCCACATGATAACGCCCTCATTGCCAGCGGGTTAGCCCGTTACGGTTTCAAAAAAGAGGCGGTTCGAATCCTCGGTGGTCTATTCGACACAAGCCTTTTCATGGAGCTAAACAGACTGCCTGAGCTGTTCTGTGGTTTCGAGCGAATACCCAAAACAGGTCCGACCAGATACCCAGTGGCCTGCCTGCCGCAGGCCTGGGCTTCAGCGAGTGTTTATCAGATCCTGCAAGCCTGTTTGGGTTTATGTGTCGACGGTCAAGGTAAAACCATATATTTTAATCAACCCATGCTTCCGCCAAGCCTGCAGGAAGTTGAATTGAAAGAGCTCAATCTTCCTTCGGGAAGTGCGAATATCACTTTTAAAAAGCAGGAGAAGGACGTTGTCGACAATCTCACTAAAAAGAGAGGAGATTTCGACCTGATCATCAAAAAATGAATAGCGATGCAGTCCGTCGATGAAAAGGAGTGGAGGTCAGAGCATAAAGTGCCAGGTTTAGAATATCATTATTTGACAATCCCCATAAAAAACGAGAGAAAAAACAAAGGCTGAATTTTCAACTCAGCTAGCGCTATGAGCTTGAAGGAAAACCTTGCCCCCCCCCTGCTCGCTAACGCTTTGAGTGTCTGAGATCACCTCCCTGAACCGGAAGGGATGAATTAGGGGGAAATGAGGGTTGCCGATGAATCAGACCGAACGAAAAGCCTCTCAAGAATATCAAAGGCTCCTGGCGCACCGAGAGCGAAAGGAGAATTGGAAGAAATGGGGTCCTTATCTGAGTGAGCGGGCCTGGGGCACGGTGCGAGAAGACTATAGTGAATTGGGCATGGCCTGGGACTTTTTTCCACACGACCATGCCAGGAGCAAGACTTACCGCTGGAATGAAGACGGCCTTGCAGGAATCAGTGATCGCTATCAGTACCTGTGCTTTGCCCCGGCTCTTTGGAATGGACAGGATCCCATCCTGAAAGAACGACTTTTCGGTCTAACCGGCCCCGAAGGCAACCATGGAGAGGATGTCAAGGAATACTATTTCTACCTGGACAGCACACCCACGCACAGTTATATGAAGATGCTTTACAAGTATCCTCATGGCGCCTTTCCCTACACCCTTTTGAAAGAAGTCAATGAAATCAGAACGATTGACGACTTCGAATATGAGTTGCTGGACACCGGTATATTTGATGAAGACCGGTACTTCGATGTGCTTGTGGAATATGCCAAAGCAGATCAGGACGACATCCTTATCCGGATCACTATTACAAACCGCGGCCATGAGGCGGCTTGTTGCCATTTGCTCCCCACGGTCTGGTTCCGGAACACCTGGAGTTGGGGATATCAGTCTGGGCCCATGGGAGATGTGCCTGAAAAACCGATCCTGCGATCTGCCCAGGCCCAAGAGGGCCAAGCCTTGGTGATTGCCGAACACCCAAAGCTGGGGGCCTACTGCCTCTATGGAGACGGAGCCCCTGAACTCTTGTTCACTGAAAACGAGACCAACTTTGAGCGCTTATTCAACGCTCCGAACCTCAGCCCCTACGTGAAGGACGCTTTTCACCGCCATGTAGTGAACGAGGAAAAGGGGGCAGTCAACCTCGCCCTGGAAGGAACCAAGGCGGCCGCTTGGTACCGGGGCGAGGTACCCGCAGGAGGAGAAAGAACATACCAACTTAGACTCACTCAATCTCATCTCGCCGATCCATTCCAGAACTTTGATCGTGTATTTGGGCAACGCCTCCGGGAGGCGGACGATTTCTATGCTGCGATTCAGCGTCCAGGTATCACGGGGGAAGAAAAGAGGATTCACCGCCAGGCCTTGGCCGGCATGCTCTGGACAAAGCAGTTCTACTACTTCAATATCGAGCAATGGCTCGAAGGAGATCCCAGACAGCCTCCCCCGCCACATTCCCGACACCAGGGTCGAAACCACGAATGGTTG
>JAABTT010000063.1 GCA_011389765.1 Desulfohalobiaceae bacterium S24
GTAGTTCTCGAAAATGCGGTACGAAAAGCTCAGGGCGTCGCCGGCAAGTTCCAGTTTTTTGGCGACTTGGGCCAGCACCGCCGTGCCTCCCGGATGGACCGCCCACCAGGCAATATCATTCCGGGTGAGGCCGTGCCTGTCCAGAAGCCCGGAGGCCGCATCCATCGCGGTGCGCGCGCCGATAACCGGCACCCGCCTGCTCATGTGGTTCCGCAGGCGGCCGCTTTCCGTCCGGTAACGCAGATCTTCGCGGTACCGGGGAAAAAGACCCGCCGCAAAGTCCACCATTTTCGCCAATCCATCCTGACGATCCTCCCGGGCCTGGTCCAGAACGGCGGCGGCGGCGCCGTCACCGAAAATGGAATTGCTCACCACCAGCTCCGGCTCATGACTGGGGAAAATGGTGGCTGAACAGATTTCCACGGCAATGCTGAGAACCGGACCTTCCCCGCTTCGAGCCAGCATACCGGCGGCGGCTTCGAGATTCGGAATCGCCGCGCCGCACCCCATCCCCATCAAGTCCAGGAAGCGAATCGATGTGTTGAGCCCCAGATCTTCCGCGATATACGAGGAGAGTCCGGGGCAGAGGTAACCGGTGCAGGTGTTGACGATCAGACCTGCGATCCCGGCGGGTTCCACGCCGGCCTCCGCCAATGCGCGGCGTGCGGCGGCAACGGCTGTGCCGCGACCGAACTTGAGAAAGCGCGCCAACAGCCGGTCGGGATCGGTTTCAAGGACATCGGCCTTCGCATCGATCCCCAGATAACGGCCTTTGATTTTACCGTCCAGGAGAATGCGGCGATACAGATCCCGTTCGGCCGGTTTTAGGGTAAAGTGCGTGGAAAAGAATTCGTAGGCCTCCTGCTGCGTTGCATACAGTGTCGGGGTGGCTGTGCCCAGCCCTCTGAGAATGATCGGTTTCATAAATTTCCTTCTGAATTGAACCGGATGACGGCGGCGATCCGAAACCAGCGGGCCGGCGTCACGGAAGCCGTGACGCCGTCGAGTTGTCGCAACAAGGTTCTCAGTTCATCGATTTTGAAGCCGCGCCGGATTGAGAGCAGGGCGTCATGCCGGACCCCTGCCGGCGCACCGGTGGCGACCAGCAGTAGTCTTGCCGCCAGAGACGCCAGTTGCGAGCGACGAAGATCGTTGATCAGCAGGCTGTTACGCACGAAACCGCGGATTCTGTGCAACAGCATCAGGATCTGAGCATTGCTGAAATGATGGAAGCACATGGAGGTCACGGCAAAATCATACGGTTCAACGGGTTGGTGGGTAAAGGCGTCTTCCTGAAGCAGTTTCACCGGCGGATTGCCCGCCCTGGCGAGCCGCCCGCGCGCAATTTCAATTGCGTGGCCGGCCATTTCCAGGCAGGTGAAGTGCAGGGGGATGCCACAAGCGCGTCCCCACCGGATCACCGCCAGCGGGATGTCGCAGCTTCCCGAGCCGATGTCGAGGATGCGCAAGGGGACGTCGGCATGGCGCCCCGCGGTTTCGGCGGCCAGAAAACGCCGGACCAGCCGGATGCCGCCGAAGCGATAATTGACCGTCTCCATGAACCGGTAGCTGGCGGCGGCCAGCGCCGGATCACAGTCCGGCAGGTCCAGAAGCTCCATCGCCGTGGCGCGTGCGTCAGACACCCCAGAGCTCTCCAGTCGCCATGGCATCGTCCATGTCCGCATACTTTTTTAATACCTCGGTGCGGTACCCGGGCGAGATCGAAACGGCCTGGGCGGCAATCCGCTCGCAATAGCCGCAAGTCTGGCAGTCCATGGCGGCGCAGTCGCGGTCCCGAAAACCGTCCAGGAAATTCTCCGGAATCTGTTGCGCATCCACCCGGATCGGACTTTCCGGCAGCGGCGAGAGCCAGCCTTGCAGGCGCGCCAAGTCATTCATCGGTTTCAATCTCAGCGGGTTCACCTGCCGCGGCTTCCAGAAGTGGCGCAGCGTCCAGTGCGATTCCTTGTGAACCGGATTTTTAAAGCCATACGACAGCAGCAGTTCGGCCAGATTGCCGTTGAACCGCCGCTCGCTGTATGCTTTGACGCGCCGCAGCAGTTCCGCCGACGGAATCCCCCGTTCCAGAAGTTTGAAGGACGTGTATCCCATCGCTTCATACACGGAGAGGTCCTCCGGCCGAATCCAGGCCGACTTGATGAATTGCGACGGATCCGTCAACCTCTGCCGGGAACAGCGCATAAAGCAGTAATCGATAAAGAGTGTGCTTGTCTCGTCGGATGCATGTGCAAAACCGTTCTGATGATAGGTTTGCATCGGACAATTCATGAGACAGACGTGATTCGCGATCAGTTCAAGATCGCATTGGACGGCCTGACGGATAGCCGCAAGGCGGGAGAAATTCCGGTTGATCGAAAAGCTCTCCAGAACGATGGCGTCCGCCCCGAGATCCTCCCAGAAGCGGGCGCGCCGGGGCGTGTCCACCTGGGCGTAAATCCCGACCCTTACTTTGAACTCGGGAAAACGGCGTTTGACCAGTTCCAGAAGAAACGGGGTGGATACGGTGACCCGGCGCACGCCCAAGTTGCCCAGCCTGCTCAGCAGTTTTGTTACCCGTTTCTGCCAGGGGCGCGTCCATTCGCGGTTGCCGAAACAGGCGCCGTTTAAAAGGTAATTGAAGGCAATGCCATGATCATCGAGAAGGCGAATGTAACGCCGCAGATCTGCTTTTGAAAGCGGTGTCGCCAGGTAGCGGGGACGACCACCGCTGACACCGTCGGCGGGGAACTTTCCGTAAACTTCATCGACCGGATACGCGGCAAGCTCCGGAACCAGTTCCGGATCGTAGTTCGCCGCCAGCGAGAACCGGGTTGGCAGGGGTGGGGTCTGATCGGCGTTTGTCTGCCCGGTTGACATAGGGTTTATTCGCCCTCCTTATTCAGCCCCTACATTTCAACCCAACATAATGATCATTTGATTGAAACGATGATCAAGGCCCGTATGTTTTTTCTTCTTGGTTTCTTCCGCCGACCAATTCCCATATAAAATAGTTCGCGGGGTGAGCGCAAACCCATCATGATCAACAGGGTTCCGATCATTACAAACCAGGCGGCGATGGTCAAGAAGCATAGGGGACAGGCTTAAAGTTTGTTGTTCCATGCAACCTGTTCCTTCTATTTCTCAACCCGATCCGGGCGGGGATTGTGAAGCGGCCAGAGGACAGAAGTCAGGAATCAGGAACCAGGGGTCAGGAATCAGCCCTGCCTATGACCGCAGACGTCCAGTTTGATCGAAAAAGTAACTTTGAGTCACTTCCTCCGTCATTCCGGCGGCTTGTCAGCCGAAGCTCTGAGCGAAGGCGGAAGCCGGAATCCAGACTGAAAATGTAAGAGCTGGACCCCGGCCTACGCCGGGGTGACGGAGAAAGCCAAAATCAAGCTTCATAACAGTCAAGAGAGGGATTGATCCGAAGATTGTCAAAAAGGAGCGAAGACGCGGGTACAGGGTCAGCCGGTCGGATCGCTTCCGCTACCGGACCAGGTATTTCACAGATGCCGGAATCATTGGTTCCAAGGTGTTCGTTTCCGAGGTCTTCGACCAGATCAAGCACCTGCTCGGGTCGAAGGATGAACGGACATTCAAGCCTGTTAGCGGCATTGATGGGGTGTATTCCTTGAAAAGATTGGGATGAAGAGACAAAGGACAGCTTGACATTGGAAGAGACTTGTTCTATAACTTGTACATCTTGCAACAAAGGAAACGAGGCCGTAGATGCGGATTGTTACTTTTTCCGAGGCGCGGAATGCCTTGAAATCCGTTCTCGACAATGTGGTCAATGATGCGGATTGCACCATCATCACCCGTCGCAACGCCGAGGACGCCGTAGTCATGTCCATGGAGTATTACAACAGCTTAATGGAAACTGTACATTTACTCAAATCGCCGACCAATGCCGCTCACTTGGCGGAATCCATCGAGCAGTACAAGTCCGGCCGAGTAACTGAGCAGGATATCATTGATGAGTAGAAGGCTGGCCTGGACCGATGTCGCCTGGAAGGATTATGTGTATTGGCAAGGTCGGGACAAAAAGAAACTCAAACGTATCAACACACTGATCACCGATGTAAAACGCTCTCCTTTCGAAGGTCTGGGCAAACCGGAAGTGCTCAAGGAGAATCTTTCCGGTTTCTGGTCCAGGCGGATAGATGAGACCAACCGACTGTTTTACGCTGTATATGACGAGTTCATCACCATTATTTCCTGCCGATACCACTACTGACCCGGAACCCTTCCTCCATATTGGAAAGGGGACTACACAGAGGGACAGGCTAAAGAGTTGATTTCCTGAAGCAAAATGAGATAACACTATGACGATTCTCGATCTCATCTCCTTCAAGGTCAGAGCAGGAATAGGCAGAATTCTTGCTGAAACCTATTACAAAAATTCAGGGAAAAAACTCAATGCAATAACACATCGCTACCATGGAACCATAAACATTGAATGGGTGCATATCGGAACTGGCGAAAGGGATACCCTACTGTTTCTTCATGGTTTTTCTGACAGAAAAGAAAATTTCTACTTTACTTCGAAGACCCTCAGCAATAACCTCGACATCATTATTCCCGACATGCCTGGCTTCGGGCAAAGCACCAAAGACTACAACCTTAAGTACAGTCTCGAGCATTACGTTGACTGGCTTGGAGAGTTCATAGAACATCTGCCTGTTGAAAACTTTCATCTTGCCGGTAATTCTTTGGGCGGAGCCGTCAGTGCGATGCTGGCTGAACGATTCCCTGACAAGATCATTTCCCTTATACTCATCGACAGCTTCGGTTTTTACATGCCTGGCTGGGAATCAATCTATGATGAAGCACTGGAAGGCAAAAATCTGTTTCATGTCGAGTCAGAAAAAGACTTTAACAGGTTACGTGACATTGTTTTTTTTAACAAGCCGAAATTCCCTCTTTTCGTCAAAGAATACATGGTCAAAGACACCATGGATAATCGTGACTGGTATGATAAAATTTTCTATGAACTCGTTGACTTGGATCTGATCAGGAAAAGGGAAAAAACGCCTGAGGCACTGTCTTTAAACGCTCTATGTCCGCATATCAAAATGCCCACCTTGATTCTGTGGGGAAATCATGACAGCATATTTCCCTACCACATTGCAGATTTCATCAAAGAACGTATTCCAGATTCCCAAATGCATATCTTCGATAAGGTTGGCCATTGTCCGCACCTGGAGGCCCCAGAGGCTCTTGCCAGGGAGGTGGCAAAGTTTTTGAAGCGTTGATACGAGCTGGCACGGCGGACACCGACACGAGCTCGCGCCACAGAAAGCGCCAGGTTAAAAGCGTTGATTCTTTTGCCCGTCATATGGAAGAAACTGGCTTGATGATAAAATAATCCATTCGAATTGCCTGATATGAAAAAAAAGGAAGATCCTGCGGCTGAACACATTCTCCAGCTCAAGCAGGAACTGGCTGCCCTGGAGGCCAGGCGGGAAGAGATACAGAATAAGATCGCCCACCTTGAAACACTTCAGCAAACCGACCTGCAAACAACCCAGATCGAGTCTCCCGGGATAACCGCCCACTCACCGCAAGACCAGAAAATTGCCCTTTTCAGATCCCTGTTCCGCGGCCGGGAGGATGTCTTTCCCAAACGCTTCGAAAGCAAGCGCACCGGGCGGCAAGGATATCAGCCCGTCTGCCGCAACCAATGGATCAGGCCGATCTGCCGAAAGCCGAAAATCAAATGCGCAGCCTGCGATAACCGCGACTTCGAATCAGTCAGTGACACCGTCATTCGAAACCATCTCCTTGGAGTCGATCCAGACGATCGACTTCAGAAGGACTTCGTCATCGGAGTCTATCCTCTGCTCAGCGATGAAACCTGCTGGTTTCTCGCAGTGGATTTTGACAAAGAGCATTGGGCTGACAATGCCAGAGCCTATGTGGAGACTTGTGGACGCTTTCAGGTCCCAGCCTATCTGGAGAGATCCCGCTCCGGAAACGGCGCCCATGTCTGGGTCTTCTTCTCAGAACCACTCCCTGTCAAAACAGCCCGTCAGCTTGGCGCTTTCATGCTGACCCAGACCATGGAAACCAGGCCGGAGATGAGTTTTCGCTCCTATGACCGCTTCTTCCCCAGCCAGGATACGATCCCCAAAGGCGGTTTTGGAAGCCTTATCGCCCTACCCTTGCAAAAATGGGCCAGAAAAAATGACAACAGCGTTTTCGTTGACCAGAATCTCAAGGGATTTCCGGATCAATGGGGCTTTCTCTCCTCAATCCAAAAGATGATCCTGCCCTCTGTGCAATCCGTTCTTGATAAAGCCCCCTCCTATGGCGGGACCCTGGGAGTTCGCTTTGTAAGTCCCGAAGACGATGGAGAGTCGACCCCCTGGCTGATCAGCCCTTCCGGGAAGAAACCCGAACCTGCCATCAAAGGGCCTCTGCCGGACTCAGTGGAGTTGATCCTCGGAAATCAGATTTATATAGACAAGAACTCCCTGACCCCGGCCCTGAAGAATCGCTTGATCCGTTTAGCAGCTTTCCAAAATCCTGAATTTTACAAGGCGCAGGCCATGCGCTTTCCAACCTATGGCAAATCCAGAATCATGCACTGCTGTGAAAATTTTCCCCAGCACATCGGCCTGCCACGAGGATGCCTGGAAGATGTCATGGACCTGCTGCACAGCCTAAAGATTGAAACTCCCATTGTTGACAAACGGTTTGCCGGTTTGCCTTTAGATGTTTCGTTCACAGGGATCTTGCATCCGGATCAACAGCAGGCGGCTGATGCGATGCTTGCACACGATACCGGAGTCCTCTCCGCCTCTACAGCCTTTGGGAAAACCGTGATTGCCGCCTATCTCATTGCCAAACGGGCCGTGAACACGCTCATCCTCGTGCACCGGAAACAGCTTTTGGAGCAGTGGATGGCTCGCCTGAATGAATTTCTGGACTTGAATGACAAGTCAATCGGACATATCGGCGGAGGAAAACGAAAACCTACAGGCTCAATCGATATTGCGATGATCCAGAGCATCAGCAAAAAGGGAGTTGTCGATGATGTCGTGGCCGAGTACGGACAGCTGATCGTGGATGAATGCCACCATATATCAGCCCGAAGCTTTGAAATCGCAGCCAGGCAGAGCAAGTGCAGGTTTATCACCGGCCTCTCCGCGACCGTGTTCCGCAAAGACGGACATCATCCGATTATCTTTATGAACTGCGGACCGATCCGGCACCGGGTTGTCGACAAAAAGCAGGCCGCCAAAAGACCCTTTGCCCATAAGGTCATTGTTCGGAAGACAGGCTTTACGGCCCACTCTATTGAAACAACAGGATACTCTGCCATCCATGAAATCTACGAATCACTCATCACCAATACCACACGAAACAAGATGATCGTCAGCGATGTCCTGAAGGCGATTGAACAGAAAAAATTTCCAGTGGTTTTGACGGAGCGGAAGAAACATCTGAAAATTTTACAGAATCTTCTCCAAACACAGATTCGCACTGTGATTGTCATGCAGGGTGGCATGGGCAAAAAGCAGCAAAAAGCTGCCCTGCAAGCCCTGGAGCAGGTCTCTGATGACCAGGAAAAAGTAATCCTGGCCACGGGCCGGTATCTTGGCGAGGGATTTGATGACCACCGGCTGGATACCCTGTTCCTGACCCTTCCGATTTCCTGGAAAGGGACCATTGCCCAGTACGCCGGCCGACTGCACAGGATTCACTCGACGAAAAAGGAAGTCTGCATTTACGATTACGCTGATCTGAAAGTGCCCATGCTTTCACGCATGTATGAACGGCGGTTGACCGGCTATCGCTCGATCGGTTATGAGATTACGCAATCCACGACATGATATGAACACTGTGGAGAATACCCCATACTCAGATTTCCTACCAGGGGTATGGTATTCAAAGGAGTACCAGGACCGTTATGACTGAAAAAGCCGAGTTGAAAGTTTTCATATCCTCACGGGATTCATCCTGCGACGAATGCGGTCAGGATCTCGGACGAAAGGCATGGATCTCCCTGGACCAGGGGAAAGGAGAGCATAGGAGGACATTATGTTGCGAGTTGACTTCTCACAATAGTGCTGAAGAAGGGAGCAAAAGGACGGGAGCAAGGATTTTTTGAGTTTTGATGATTCTTCGGGAGATTCGGATAGGTCTGGATATACTCTGGGCCAAAGTCTTCAAAGATCCGTTTGAGTTTGCTCATGGTTCAGAAACCTATCATCAGATCGTTAATCCGCTGATAGGCCTCCTCCTGCCCTTTCTGTGAGAGACGGAGATAGACCATGGTGGTCATCAACTGGGAATGGTCCAGGTAGCGTTGGATGGTCCGTATGTTGACCCCGGCTTCCAACAATTGGGTGGCATAGGAATGTCTCAGGGTATGGATAGAGACACGCCGTTGAAGAAGAATTTCACACCGCTATAGGCAATGCGCAGGGTCCCTGGGGTCCACTGATCGACATTTCTTCTGTGCAGGAAGTAATTCTCCAGTTCCTGCTCTGAAATACGGTCAGGGGTTTTGTCAAAAAATTCGACGAGCTTTCGAATTGACCTGGTGTAGCATTCCTGGGTACGTTCACTCATTCCGGCAAGTTGCAGGGCTTTCATGGATTTTTGGTAATAATCCGTCATCATAGCTCTCTCCTTTTGTAAGAAGTTGATTGAATTCAAGAGAGATATGATGAAAATGAAAGAACTTGCAATTCGAGGGTTGAGTGATACAGGTAGCAAAAGGGAGATCTATCATGGATAAAGAACCCGGACCGAAGAAAACCAAAACTCGTGCATGGGCACACTACTTGTCGCTCATAACGGCCGTATTATTAGCAATTGCAGTTATTATCGATCCCGACATTCTCAGTGTGAGTGCATTAATCTTTGCGCTTGTGAACGTGGGTGTCCACTACAAAGATTTCTTGAAAGGATAAAGTAAGGATCAGCATAGAAAAAACTGATCACTTTACATAAATGTCAATTTCCAGAGAGAATGCATGTTATGTTAACTCTGGTACTGGTACTTAATTTGGCGGAGGTATGAACTGATGAATCAAACTGCTTTTGATGAGGCTTCAAGAATGGAGCAAGGGGTTTTTTTTGAATATACGCATTGACCAACCAGATTCGACGATCATCTCGTTCAGTATGTATGAATTTGCGTGAAGCGTGGCTTCCTGCTCGGAAAGCGAAAATAACGAAACAGATACATTCTTTGATTTTTCTAAAAACTGTCAATACATAAAAGATGAACAACATGCTGAACTAACAGCCCTGTGCAAGGAAATCGGGTATATGCTTGGCAGCATGATCAACAACCCTTCCCCATTTATAATCAACAAGTAAGTAGCCCTGCATCTCATTTTTTTCGGATCTCAATCGATCTTCTTCTGCTCTTCACTGCTACCTGTTCCCTGCAACCTGGTCCCTCTATTTCTCAGCCCTATCCGAGCAGGCATTGTGAAGCGGCCTGAAGATTACAAATGGTGTTCCCTGGGCTATCATGTCCAGACCGGGAACAAGAATGATCTGCTGTGCGTGGATTTCGGGATGCGGGAGTGGAATGAATATGATTCACAAGAAATCATCCACCAATACAGACAGTTTGTCTATGAAACAGGGGTGGCGGATGCCGGGAAGGGTGCGGTCATTGACAAAAAGGTCGTTGAAAAAGAAAGAAAGCGAAGATACAAAATAAGTCGGACAGATCGATTCCGCTACCGGACCAGATACTTTACAGACGCAGGGATCATTGGATCAAAAGCATTTGTGGGGGAGATCTTTGACCAGTTCAAGCATCTGCTCAAGTCAAAAGATGAACGAAAATTTAAGCCGGTGGGCGGAATTGATGGGGTCTATTCCATGAAGCGCCTGGGAGTGTGAGCTGTTTGCCAAGGTGGGGTGGAAAGGGTATAATGGGAGGAATAAAATTAAAGGATATGAACGATGCCGACAATCAATTTCAACTTGGTGTTGTTGTATGGGAATGACGATATTCGCCCGCGGATCAATCGATACAACGGATGATCTCCCTGTATTGATTACAGAAATGAAAGGACTGTCAGAAAAGAATGAATGGACGTATGAAATACTCGATGATGACTTTGAACAAGACTCAGGGGTTGAGCTCAATCGTGACGAAGAAGCATCCACCATCTCTATCGAAGGCACTCTCGGACTGAAAGGCATCATCATCGATGTCGGATATGGTGTAGAACCTCTGGCTCTGCTGTTCGATCGGTCTGGAATTTTGACCGATATAATGTCACAGGCGACCTGGGTTCAGAATTTCGAAAAAGACAACCGCCTGACAATCTGCAAAACCCAGTTCGGACCCATCGAGGCTCACATTTCCATCATTGAGATCCTGGATATTCTCAAGAAGAGGTACATGACGAACTTGGAGGTTACTGACGAAGGCGACTACTGGACGAGCCGGGACCGCGAGCTATTGGCGGAAAAACGAGCTGTACTGGAGCATTATATGAATCATGCCAAGGAGGCGATCAGCAATGCAAAAATACCTGCTGACGCTGATCTATCCGCAGAAGATATCGCCTCGAGCATCGAAAAGTCTCTGCTGGACACAGAAGATAACAAAGGACCGATACAGTAAGGAGTGGACAGACAGGCTAAAAAATTGATTAGGATTCACATCTCGGACCTTGAAGTAACGGATGTTTCCCCTTTTGGCATCTGGTTGCTGCTCAGATGGGGAATGGGTCACACCAACGCATCGAAATATCAAGAATAATTGTGTATTTTAGCCATTAAAACTGGGCTATTTCGAGTTTTTTTGGGGCAAAAAGACTGTTTTTTTCCAAATGCTTATGGCGAGAGCAAAGAGACATTTTATTCCAGATCACATATGGCAGTATCGCCATAGGAAGCCAAGCATTCATTGGAAAAGTGAAATCATTACTGGGCTTCAAAAGCAAAAGGGAGACATGTCATCAAAGGTGCCGAGAGATATCATCTCCGAAATGAGATATTGAAAATCAAAGAAAGCCGTAGGGACAGACAAATTAGGCTTGCCTATCGGAGCCCTCTTTCCTATGCTCATCTACACCATCTCTCCAACCCGCTCTAAGGACTACACAGAGGGACAGGCTAAAGAGTTGATTCTTCGATGCAAGCCTCCGGTATCCGGTCCCGAGTTACCTGAATTACCAGCCCGAATTTCCGCCGATGTACAAGGAAGTTGAACGTTATGCCAAAATTTTATCACTTGACAAAACGTACGTTATATCGTACCTTTTATTTCGGAAATAAAACATTATTTATCGAGGTCAAATATGCCCACATTAACGGCAACTGAAGCAAGATCGAAACTTTATCGCCTGATTGACGAGGCAGAGTCATCCCACGAGCCAATTGTCATAACGGGTAAACGCGGCAGCGCCGTCCTAGTTTCGGAGGATGATTGGCGTTCCATCCAAGAAACTCTGTACCTGCTGAATATCCCAGGGATGCGCGAATCAATTCGCAAAGGCTTGGCCACTCCCATTGAAGAATGCTTTGAGGATATTGAGTGGTAATGTGGCGAGTCGTTTTTACCAAACAGGCTCAAAATGACGCAAAAAAATTATCAGCTGCGAATTTGCGGTCAAAGGCCGAGACGTTGCTGGAAATTCTGCGTAAAAATCCCTATCAGTCACCTCCTCCCTATGAAAAGCTTATAGGCGACTTAACGAAAGCCTGTTCGCGTCGCATAAATATACAACATCGTTTAGTGTATCAAATCATAGACGATGTAAAAGTGGTCAAAGTTATTCGCATGTGGTCCCATTATGAATGAGTTGGCATAACCTCGCTGCTCCAGGGGCAGTCAAAAAGCGCGCCGCCCCTGAGCAGCCCGTTATTTGCATAAAGGTATAGATGATGAATTAATAAATTGAAGTACAAAAGTTTTCTACTCTTGCTGCCCTTCTGGAAGGAGCGAATATGGGCCTGAAAAGCGAGTCAGCCGTCACCATGATTGTGAGCGGGTATAACTGTGCCCAGTCAGTTTTTTCATCGTTTTGCGAGGATTTCAATATCGACAGAGACATTGCCCTGAAAACTGCCTGCGGATTCGGAGCCGGCATGGCCTGCAAGCAGGAGGTCTGCGGCGCCCTGGCCGGAGGCATTCTGGTCATTGGGGCCAAATACGGCAGAGGGGAATATGAGGACAGTTCGGCCACCGACCTGACCTACGCCAAGGTTCGGTTGCTGATGGATCGTTTTGAGGATTTGCACGGGACGCTAATCTGCCGGGAACTGCTAAATGGCTGCGACCTGACAACGGAAGAAGGCCGGCGACACTTCAAGCAGGGAAGGCTTCTGGAGACCTTCTGCAGCGGCTGCGTTCGGGATGTGGTCCTGATTCTCGAAGAAGTTTTGAATTGACAAAGACTCTTTCCTTCTCCAGTTCAAGCAAGAACTGGCTGCCCTGGAGGTCAGGCGGGAAGAGATACAGAAAAAAACCACCTGAGAAATATGCAGACCCTACTCCGAGCCATCACAAGTTTATTGTTTCTCTTCGTCCTGGGACATTTTTTTCATCATCTGCTGACGGCCCTCCCCGTGCCTCTTCTGCCCATGATCCGGAATGAATTCGGCCTGAACTACACCCAAGCCGGACTGGCCGTTTCAGCCTTCACTTTAGCCTACGGTTTAGGCCAGCTGCCTGCCGGCTGGTTATCCGACAGAATCGGACCACGAATTTTGCTCGCCATAGGGCTCTCGGGCGTTGCCCTGGCCGGGTTCCTGGTGGGTATTTCAAAGGGTCACCTGATGCTGACCATCTTCCTTGCCCTGATGGGATTTTTGGGAGGCGGCTATCATCCTGCCGCCCCACCCCTCATTTCCTCCGTGGTCGCCAGGGAAAAGCGGGGGCAGGCCCTGGGACTTCACATGATCGGCGGCAGCGCCAGCTACTTTATCGCCCCGATCATCGCCGCGGCCATTGCTTCCGTATGGGGCTGGCGCGGAGCATTCCTCGGTTTAGCCATCCCCACGGCCTTGTTCGGCTTTGCCTTCTATGTGCTGCTGGGCCGCCGCGGCGCAAAGGACCCTCAGCCACGAGGGCATACGGCTCCGGATACAGAAGAGGAGGAACCCGAGACCAACATCACCCATCTGGTCTTTTTTTTGATCATGAGCGTCTTTCTCGGAGCCGTCTTTCTGTCCGTGGTTTCATTCATCCCTCTGTTTCTGGTCGACGAGCACCAGATCAATGAAGAAACCGCAGGGGCTTTGATCGGGCTCATTTATTCCGCCGGACTGTGGGTAGGCCCTTTGGCCGGGTATCTCTCCGACCGGCTCGGCAGGGTGCCGATGATTGTCGCGGTAAGCCTTGCTGCCGGACCGATCGTCTTTCTGCTGAACCTGGTTCCTTACGGTTGGGGCTTTTTTGCCCTGCTCGTCGTCATGGGAATAATCATGTACGTGCGCATGCCGGTAAGCGAGTCGTACATTCTGGGACAGACTTCTTCGCGCCACCGGTCAGGCATCCTGGGCATCTACTATTTCGGGACCATGGAGGGAGGCGGAGTCCTGACGCCGCTGATGGGCTTCATGATCGACCGCCTCGGCTTCTACCTCTGCTTTGTCATTACCGGAGCCACCCTGATGCTCGTTACCCTGGCCTGCACGTTCTGGATCTGGGGCAGTCGCGACCACTAAGGCCGGGATATCCGGCTTGTGAGGCAGAGTTGTCCGAAAGGCACTGAGAACAGGAGACGCGGGGACTCGGAAGGTAATTTTTCCCCCTGCTGAACCGTGTGTTGAGCACAGAGCGACGAATAAAAACTGGACGACCCAAGGCGTTGAAATACGGCGCCGAGTGTGTAAGAATAAAAGCTGAACACCACAACCGAAAGCAGGGTATGGCAATCAAGAAACAGACGCCGGCCTTTTTAGACTTATCAGTATAATATGCATTTCATCATTGAGCGCGAAAACCTGGATCGCTTATTGGCCGCCTTGCAGGAGCACGGCCGGATCATCGGTCCCAGAATCACGGAAAACACCTTCGGGCACCGGGACATCGCCTCGTCTCAAGATTTTCCTGCCGGCTGGACATTTGAGCAGGACGGGGGGTTCTTCAGACTCAGGCAGCGCCGCGACCCGTCCCTTTTCGCTTACACCGTGGGGCAGGACTCATGGAAAAAGGAGCTCTACCCGCCACGCTCCAGATTACTTTCCCTGCAAAAAACGGAATCCTCTTTTTCCGTGACTCCGGAAAAATCCTCAAGCGAAAAGGTGGTTTTTTTCGGGGTGCGGCCCTGCGACCTGGCCGCCATTCAAATCCAGGACATCATCCTGATCCAGGGGCCTTTTGCAGATCCCGAGTACTCCCGGCGCAGGGAAAATGCCATGATCGTGGCCATTGAGTGCACCCAGCCCGCGGCCACCTGCTTTTGCGCCTCCCTGGGGACGGGCCCGGGGATTTCCTCATCCTCAGATTATGACCTGGCCCTGACCGAGGTTCTGGACGACGGGCTCCATTATTTTCTGGTCCGGGCCGGCACGGAACAGGGTCGGGCGGTTATCGCCGGGCTCGGGCTGGCCGAGGCCCCGGAACAGAACATCATCCGGGCAGAAAACCTGGTGCAAGAGGCCGCTTCCCGCATGGGACGAACCATGGACCAAAAGGGAATCAAGCAGCTCCTGTACGACAATCACGAACATCCCCGCTGGGACCAGGTAGCCCGGCGCTGTCTGACCTGCGGCAACTGCACCCAGGTCTGCCCGACCTGCTTCTGTCATAGCGTGTACGACCGGGTCAGCCTGTCCGGAAAGGAAGCGGAGCGTTTCAGATCTTGGGATTCCTGTTTCCTTCTCGATCACTCCTACATCCACGGGGGAAGCGTGCGGGTCTCTTCCCGCTCCCGCTACCGCCAGTGGATCACCCATAAACTGGCCTCCTGGATCGATCAGTTCAAGGTCTCCGGATGCGTGGGCTGCGGCCGGTGCATCACCTGGTGCCCGGTGGGCATCGATATAACCGAGGAAATACAGGCCATTCGTCAATCAGATGAGAGGGGTTGCAATGCATGACTTATTGCCGTTTCTGGCAGAACATGATTTTTTTAAGGACCTGGACGAGAAGTATCTTTCCCTGCTGGTGGGATGCGCCAAAAATGTCCGCTTCGAACCGGAACAGGTGATACACAGGGAAGGCGAGCCGGCCGATGAATTCTACCTGATCCGCAAGGGCAAGGTGCGGGTGGAGATCCATTCGACCGGGATTGGGCCGGTGGTTATTCAGACTTTGACAGACGGGGATGTCTTCGGCTCCAACTGGCTCATCCCCCCCTATAAATGGCTCTTCGACTACAGGGCCGTGGAAAGGACCAGGGCCTTGAGTATGGACGGCAAGTGCCTGCGCGGGAAGTGCGATGAGGATCACGACCTGGGTTATGCTTTGATGATGCGCTTTTCCCAGGTCCTGTCCAAGCGCTTGTATATGACCAGAATGCAGCTTCTGCTGGAACTGGAGAGTTTTGAAGACGATGAGTAAACCCGGCCCTTGTGCAGACAAAGCCTTCCCCATGGACCTTGTCCCCATGACCGTTAGCAAGGTGGAAAAGGAGACCAGGGGCACCTTCACCCTTGAGCTGGACCCGGGAGAATCCGGATTTCCCTTTTTACCGGGCCAATTCAATATGCTGTATGTCTTCGGGAACGGGGAAGTGCCTATTTCCATCAGCGGTGATCCGGAGCGCCCGGATATCCTGGTGCATACGGTCCGGGCCGTGGGCAAGGTGAGCAAGGCCCTGTGCAGGCTCCGGCCCGGGGATGTCCTGGGTGTACGCGGCCCCTACGGGTCGAGCTGGCCCGTGGACGCTTGCAGGGAAAGGGACATCCTCTTCGTCACCGGGGGACTGGGACTGGCCCCACTGCGTCCGGCAGTTTTCCACATCTTCAATCATCGCCGGGACTACGGGAAGGTCATTCTTCTCTACGGCGCGCGGAGCCCGGACAGATTGCTGTATACAAAAGAGCTGGAGACCTGGTCCCGGGCCCTGCGGGTGGAGCCGGCCGTGGGCAGCGCCGGACCGGACTGGAAAGGGCATGTGGGGATTGTCACCAATTTTATCGCCCGCATGGACTGCGATCCTGCACAGACAAAGGCCATGATCTGCAGCTCGGAATCCATGATGCGCTCCATGATCTCGGAACTGAACCTGCTGGGCATACCTGACCGGGAGATCCATCTGACCCTGGAGCGGAATATGAAGTGCGGTTTGGGACTGTGCGGACATTGCCAGCTTGGTCCGACCTTTGTCTGCAAAAACGGACCGGTCTATAGCTACGACCGGGTCAAAGAACTCCTAGCCAAAAGAGAATTGTAAGCGCCATGGCTGCGATGAAGAAAACAAAGCTGGCGGTCTGGAAGTTTTCCTCCTGCGACGGCTGTCAGCTCAGTCTGCTGGATTTGGAGGATGAGTTGCTGGAAATCGCGGAGACCGTGGATATCTCCTATTTCCTGGAAGCAAGCTCCCGCCTGAAGCGAGGGCCCTATGATATCTCCATCATTGAAGGCTCTATCTCCACGCCCCATGACATCGAGCGGATCACGGCCATCCGGGAAAAGTCAAAATTCCTGCTGGCCGTGGGCTCCTGCGCCGTTTTCGGGGGGGTACAGGCCCTGCGCAATTATACCCTGCCCGGCGAATATCAGCAGGTCGTGTATGAACACCCGGAATATCTGTCCTCCCTGGATGCTTCCAGCCCGGTCTCGGCCCATGTCAAAACCGATCTGGAACTAAGAGGTTGCCCGCCGAATAAGAGGCAGATTCTGGAGGTGTTGACCGCTTGTCTGAACGCTAAAAAACCGGACCTGCCCAGCGGAAGCGTATGCCTGGAGTGCAAGCGCAAGGGCATCGTCTGCGTGATGGTCTCCAAAGGCATCCCCTGTCTGGGACCGGTCACCCATGCCGGATGCGGGGCCCTGTGCCCTGCTCACGACCGGGGCTGTTACGGCTGTTTCGGTCCCAAGGAGACCCCGAACACCGCCTCGCTGAGTGCCTGGATCAGCGGGAAACTGGGTATGAGCCGGGAGGATGTCCTGCAATCCTTTCGTCACATAAATTGTTATGCCTTGGAATTTTGTCTGGAGAGCATAAAGCATGAGCCGAAGGATTCAAGTGAACGCCCTGAGCCGGATTGAAGGCGAAGGCGGTCTGCAATTACAATTCGACGCAAAAGGCCGGGTGACCAGGGCCAGATTCAATATTTACGAAGCACCCCGGTTTTTCGAGGGCTTTCTGCTGGGCCGTCGATACTTTGATGCGCCGGATTTTACGGCCCGGATCTGCGGCATTTGTCCAGTGGCCTATCAGATGAGCTGTGTTCAGGCCATGGAGCAGGCCCTGGGGCTGAGCGTGGACGAACCCCTCCAGACTCTGCGCAGGCTGCTGTACTGCGGAGAATGGATGGAGAGTCACGCCCTGCACGTGTTTATGCTTCATGCACCGGATTTTCTAGGATACAAGGACGGCTTCGAAATGGCCGGCGACCACCCGGAGATGGTCAGGCTGGGGCTGCAGTTGAAAAAGCTGGGCAACCGTCTGCTGGCCAGTGTCGGCGGGCGGGAGATCCATCCTGTCAACGTCAGGGTGGGCGGATTTTACCGCACTCCCCTGAAGAAGGAAATGCAAGACCTGCGGGAAGATTTTCTCCGGGCGGTGGAGGACGTGCAAAGGGCCGTCCGCTGGATCGCAGGCTTTCCCTTTCCCGAATACAGCCGCAAGTATGTCTTTGTCAGTCTGAGCCATCCCGAAGAATATCCCATTCTGCGCGGGCAGGTCCTTTCCTCCGGCGGAGAGCGCATAGCGGTTCCTGATTTTGAACACTGGGTCAAGGAGCATCAGGTCGCCCATTCCACGGCCCTGCAGAGCGAGCTCCGCGGCGAGGAAAACTACCTGCTGGGTCCCATGGCCAGGTTCAATCTCTGCCGCAGCCAGTTGACCCCGCTGTGCAGGGAGGCGGCCAGGGAAGCCGGAATCGACCAGGGCACGGCCAATCCCTTCAAGTCCATCCTGATCCGGGCCATCGAGATCCTGTACGCGTGCGAGGAGGCACTGCGTATTATCGACGGCTATGAACGGCCGGAGCAGCCCTGTGTTGCATTCGACCCCCGTGAAGGAACGGGATATGGATGCACTGAGGCGCCCAGGGGACTTTTGTACCACGGCTACAGCCTGGACAGGGACGGCACTATCACCTGGGCCAATATTATTCCGCCGACTTCCCAGAACCAGCTGGCCATTGAGCAGGACCTGCGCGAAGTGGCCGAAGCCAATGCCGGTCTGGAGTCCGGGAAACTGCGCATTCTCATTGAACAGACCCTGCGAAATTATGATCCCTGCATTTCCTGCTCTACGCACTGAGGAAATATCGATCTTCAAAGCCGATGCATCGCAGCCTTTTTCCTGAGCGCTTTGCTGTCCACGTCCTGGAGAATCGTCTCGGCAGTCAGAAAACAATCGTCCTTGTTTGAATACTGCGACAGTTGATCAAAACAGACCTCTTTCAGGGCCATCATGAACTTTGCTTCAATCTCAATGGTCCGAATTCCCTGGACGATAGCCTCAGGACACGAGACCAGGACCAAGCTGATTTCGGTATGTCCGGGATCGCCTTCGAAAAATTTCTTCCGGAGCTCCTCTTGTTCCTGATGCATATTGAAATAGATATCCAAATTCCAGGTTTTGCCAAGATCAAGGAGAAATATTGGTATATCGTTTTCAACGTAGAGTCCATACCTGGCTGTGCCTTGCTGCCAGTCCTTTATATCTCTTTTTGTCAGTCCCGAGAAAAAGGCAATAATATCGAAGCTGGCTCCATTGAAGACCTGCATATACCCCTCAAACGGGGGTATCACCCCAAGGGGCTTGCCGACAGCGAATCTCATTGTTTCAGTGCTCATGCCGTATTCTCCTTCACATACTTCCCGGCTTCAATCATGTAATTTCGTATAAGGATCGGCAGAAATAACAGAACGTAAAAAATTTTATTTGGCCATCTGATCTTGCATGATCTGATGGACCGTTTCTGATTCTTCTTCAAATTCTTCTTTGGTGATAATCCCTTTTTGGATAAGCAGCCTGAGAAGGGCTTCGTTCTGGACCATGTTGGAATAGGCCACGTCTTTCCAGGAGGCGAATTCGTCTGTAGGATCATTTTTTTCAACCATAGGAATCCTCTTGATGTTTTATGCAAAAAATAAAAGAAATAAAACTTAGCACATGTCTCCATAGGACACAAGAATGAGTTTTAGACATATCAGTTAATCTCTGTCATAAAAAACAAAAAAATGTGTTGCCCCGAAGCAGTTGAAGTCCTTGTCGAATATGGAACCTTTGGGTTGCGGGCGAAGCCAGCTTTGAAGTGTATTCCAGGTTCAGAAGCAGGACCTCAAACCGGATAAAAAACGATCTCCCGATCCTGCTCCACGGCTGTTGCAAACTCAGCCCCGACATTGATGCCTTCAACATGCCTGGTTATTGCCTTCTTCATGATGTGATTTCTGTTCGGAACGTCCAGGATAATAGAGACAGCAACCTCATCTAACAGTTTGAGATCATTGGTCGAAGCTGTTACGAACTGCACCCCCGAGACTGAAATATTTTGAACGATACAATATCCGAAGGACCCTGTCCGAATATTTTGATACTCAGCCTTCAAGCGGGTAGGTCCCCGAAAATATTTTCTTTGCACCTGAAGAGAGGAGAAGCGTTCAAATGGTAACGATTCGGCCTGAGCCCCTGAATCCGCGATCAAACAGTAGGGCACGAGCTCCTTGCCTCGAAAGAAAGCGAAGACGTCCTCGCTTGAACAAAGATACCCGGCTTTTTTCAAGAGTATTCTCTCTTCAGCAGTATGTCTCGCTCGCTTGTATAATGTCCATTCTTTTCGGCTTCTCAGGCGCGCAACCCAAGTAGGCTTACCGTATTCGATACCGGCGATCAAATTGATATGAATTTTTTCATTTGCGGAAATTTCCGTAAATTCGACTAGCTTCATGTTGGCTCCGGGTCGGAGTTAATCCTATTCAAGCCATCGGGGCTAATTCGGGAAGTCTTGAACCGGGATAAGGCAATATACAGGCGATTCTTGCGTAAACTGTTTTCAAACAAGCGGGAAAGCTGAAATCAACCCAAATCACAATTCAAGGCGCTCTCGTCTAGTGCCCCATCCCGGTTAAAAATTCTTAGCAAAAACCGCGCCAATAAATTGGTTACAATAATAACAATGGTTTAGCATTTTTTGGGTCGGAAAAATCACCTGATTTATCCGGAAAAAGTGGACACAGAAAAGACGCCCGATAGGCCCACTGTGTCTAACTATCTGAATTCAAAGTAATTTAATAAAAAAAATCAGTTGTCTGTGAAAAACAGAAAGCTATCTGAAAAAAACAGACAACGGTGTCTTCCCACTGATTCCATGAGGGTCGGTTCGAGATCTGAAGACAGCGGCACACGACCCAATAATTCGCCTTGCCATATCAAAGATGGGTTTGTATAATTTATAGAAAAAAGGAGGGAAACAATGATCAAAT
>JAABTT010000064.1 GCA_011389765.1 Desulfohalobiaceae bacterium S24
CTTCCTCTTCAAACCGTGAACCGTGAACCTGGAACCGTGAACCATATCCGACAAGGACTTCAACTGCTTCGGAGCAACAAATTTTCTTGTTTTCTGTGACAGAGATGAACCGATAAGTCTAAAACGTCCTGGGCTGAAACGAAGAAATCTGTGCCAGCTGTTCGCAGGCCCTCTGTTCATCATCGGACAATGTTTTCGGAACCTTGATCATGACCCGGACCAGCTGATCCCCCTTCTTGCCGCCGCGACCAAGTCCTTTCCCCCGCAGCCGCAGCTTGGTTCCGCTGGACGTCCCGGAGGGTATTTTCAAAGACACTCTTTCTTCCAGGGTGGGGACATTGACCGTAGTCCCGAGCATGGCTTCCCAGGGGGTAACGGGAAGATCAAGAAGGATGTTGCGTTCTTCCACCGTAAACAGGGGATGCGGTTTGAGCTGAATCTTTAAGAATAAATCGCCGGCCGGACCGCCGCCAGGACCGGGATTTCCCTGCCCGGAAAGCCTGATCTTGGAGCCATTGGCCACCCCGGGGGGGATATTCACATCCAAGGTCTTATTGGTTATTTTCGGCCGGCCGTCAGGGCCGGGCACCCGCTCCTGAAGTGAAATTGTTTTATGTCCGCCTGTGTAGGCTTCCTCCAGGGTCAAAGAAATCGTGGTCTCGGCATCATCACCTTTCTGGGAGAAGCCGCCCCGGGAAAAACCTGATCCCTGGGCAAAACCTCGGGAACCGAATCCGCCGCCACTTTTTTGTCCGAAAAGATCCCCGAAGATGGTGGAAAAGAAGTCACTGAAATCGCCGCCGCTTTGACCGGGTCCGCCCCCGCCAAATGTAAAGCGCATGTTTTCATACCCCGGCGGCGGTTCAAAATTCTGTCCATGCTCCCAGTCCGGTCCAAGCTGATCGTAGCGCTGCCGCTTCTCCGGGTCTTTGAGAACCTCATAGGCTTCATTGACTTCCTTGAATTTCTTTTCAGCCTCAGGATTGTTATTGTTCAAATCAGGATGATATTTTCTGGCCAACTTTTTAAAAGCCTTGCCAATTTCCTCTTTTGAAGCATCTCGGGAAACACCCAAAATTTCATAATAATCCTTATATTCTAAACTCATAGAAACAACCTCGACAAAAATTTACAAACTGGTGCTGCCTTCAGACTCCTCGGCAAAGGCCGGAACTGGAAAAAAGATCCTTCATCCGAAATATAAAGGGTTTATTGCTCAACAGTGTATATAAATAAAACGGAATTTCTTGAAGTCAAGACCGTTTGGGGTTGCCGACGACTCTTCAACGGTGATAGAGAATTTTGGATTTACAAGTTTTAAGACATAGGCTTTCGATAGAAAACCAATAACTTTTTCTTCAAGGCTAGAAAAAAATTCTCCCGGGGCCGAAGAATTTTTCATTTTTTTCCCTTGACAAAATAAAAAGATGAAAAGTAGTTTATTAAGTTTGTGACAAAAAAATTAGACTTTTGGAGGAAATACAGACATGAGCAATGGAAATTTTGCCGAGAAAGCACAGGTTACTGATAAGGGATTGGAATTCAACGGGTTTCTTATGGAACCCATCGTAGAAAACTGTAAGGGCTGCGAACGGATCGCCACGGTTCAAGATCAGGAGTATTGTACGAGCTACCCCTTGCCCGCTGGAAAATGGCGGCATGGCGCCTGTAATTTTGCAACCCATGTCAAAGCCAGTGTTGACAAGTCGGGCGGGGTCAAACTCAATCCCATCAAGGCCTCCAAACGTGCAGCACGAAAGAAATAACTTTTTTCACAGTGGCCCTTGCAAGCACCCCATCTCCGGAGCAGACGCATCCGCTGCCCCGGCGCCGGCAGTCAGGACTTTTATTTGTTCTCTGCCCCGTCCTGACCTGGTTCGGCTTCGCCAACCCCGTGCTGCAGATTCCGGTCCTGGTTTTCTGTTTTCCGATTCTGCTG
Source organism: Desulfohalobiaceae bacterium S24 (assembly GCA_011389765.1). GTDB lineage: Bacteria > Desulfobacterota > Desulfovibrionia > Desulfovibrionales > Desulfothermaceae > JAABTT01. The sequence continues at coordinate 1,940 of JAABTT010000064.1, forward strand.
GTCCACACCGCCATTCACAGCAGGACTCCGGGGCAGGCCTTCCGAAAAGGCTGGCTGATCAGCAGCCTGACCTTTTCGGTCTGCCTGTACTGGGTGGTGGTCCCCGTCCGTTTTTTCGGTGGCCTGCCCTGGATCGGGGCCCTGCCCTGCCCTCTCTTACTGGGCGCCTATTTAGGGCTTTATCCGGCGATCTTTAGTCTGGGGGTTCACTGGGCCGCCCCAAAATTCTCCTGGTTCTCCCTGGGGCTTTTCAGCTCTCTGCTCTGGATCCTGCTGGAATGGCTTCGCGGGACCGCTTTGTCCGGTTTTCCCTGGTTGGGCTTGTCCCAGGCCTTCAGCCACTGGCCGGTTGCCATTCAATCCCTGCAATATATCGGCGCCCTCGGTCTCACCGGGCTGATCGTACTCTGCGCAGTCTGGCTGACGGCCGGTTTTCGGAAAAAAACAGCCTGGATGGCCGCTTTGCTGATGCTCGCCGCCAACCTCGGATTTGGACTCTGGACCCTGCACCAAACGCCGGAGACACACGACTCCAGCTTCAGAGCCTTGATTATTCAAGGCAACATCGATCAAAACAGAAAATGGGACCCCGATTATCAGCAGGCAACCCTGAAGACCTATCTTGACTTAAGCCGCAAGGGCCTCTCAGCTCGGAGACCGGACCTCATCCTCTGGCCGGAAACAGCCATGCCCTTTTATCTTCAGGAAACAAGCGAACTCAGCAAACAAATTCAGGTTTTCTGCCGACGAAACAACATCGCCCTGCTCAGCGGCGCTCCGGGATACACACGCCTCCCCGACGGGGGCTATACCCTTCACAATCGGGCCTATCTCTTCGACCGGCAGGGCAATATGAGTGATCACTACGGCAAGCAGCATCTGGTCCCTTTCGGGGAGTACGTTCCCTTTGCCGGCTTGTTTCCCTTTATGGAAAAACTGGTTCAAGGGGTTTCGGATTTTTCCCCCGACGCTCAGGCCCGGCCGCTCAGCACCCAAAATCTTGCCTTGGGGGTTTTGATTTGCTATGAGATCATTTTTGAACCTCTCGTTCATGAACGCATTGCCGATCAGAGCAATGTCCTGATCAATCTGAGCAACGATGCCTGGTTCGGCCGCACTTCAGCCCCGGAACAGCACCTACACCAGGCGGTGCTTCGGGCCGTGGAACAGCAGCGTTTTATCATCCGCGCGACGAACAGCGGAATTTCCGCGGTGATCACCCCCAGAGGGACTCTCCAGGCCCGTTCCGAACTCTTCAAGGCCCAAATCATCCCGAGCGGCGAGGTGAGCGCCCTGAATGAGCAAACGTTTTATTTTCAATACAAAAACACGGGGATAGTGGCCGCTTTACTCCTATTCCTGCTGCTTCTCATGCAAAAAGCCATGAGCAGCCGAAAACATATCCCGGTTGCAAAAAATAAAGTCTGAACGACCACGAGTCTATCAATATCAAGCGAGACGAGGTGTCTGTATGCAGGAAAAGATGATGCAATTTGCCGAGGTGAAAAAACGCTCCCTGGACGCTCTCGAACAATTCAACTCCCTCTGGAGGCGTCTTTGACCTGGATGAAAAGAAAAACAGACTTGCTGAAATCGAACAATTTCTGAGCAATCCTGAAATCTGGAATGAACCTGAGCGCTTTACGCCGCAGCTGCGGGAAAAAAGCGCTTTATCCAACTGGATTGAAGAGCTGAACAAGCTGCATCAGGACAAAAAAAGTCTGGAGGACTGGCTGGAAATGACGGATGAGGAACAGAGTGATGAATTCCTGAGCGCCCTGGCTGATCAGTTAAAAATCCTTGAAAAAAAACTCCAGAAGATCGAACTGAAAACCCTGCTTTCCGGTCCCGAGGACAAAGTGAGTGCCATTCTTGAAATCCATCCCGGGGCCGGGGGCACCGAAGCCCAGGACTGGTCGGAAATGCTGCTGCGCATGTATACCCGATGGGCGGAAGACAATGAAATGGGGATTGAACTGCTTGACTACCTGCCAGGGGAAGAAGCCGGGGTGAAGAGCGTCACCCTGAGCATAGAAGGACTGTACGCCTATGGACTGCTCAAAGGCGAACAGGGGATTCACCGCTTGATCCGAATTTCCCCCTTTGATTCCTCGGGCAGGCGGCATACCTCTTTTGCGTCCGTGGATGTCTACCCTGATTGCGGCCAGGAGATCCAGATAGAGGTCAAAGACGATGATCTCCGCGTGGATGTTTTCCGCTCCAGCGGTCCGGGCGGACAATCGGTGAATAAAACCAGTTCGGCCGTGCGGCTGACCCATCTGCCGACCGGCATCGCGGTCCAATGCCAAAATGAAAAATCCCAGCACAGGAATAAAGATATGGCCCTTAAAATCCTCAAGGCCAAGCTTTATGAAATAGAAGTCAAACGGCAAGAGGAAGACAAGCAGTCAAAATATGCCGAGAAAAGCGCCATCGCCTGGGGGAGCCAGATCCGGACCTACACCCTGCAGCCCTACCGCTTGATCAAAGACCACCGGACCAGCACCGAAGACGGGAATGTCGAGAAGGTGCTTGACGGCGACCTGAACACCTTTATCCGCAACTATCTGCTTTATTTACACGGTGAGCAGGGAAAAGCTGAAATGAGTTCTTGACAAAAAGCATATCCTTTATAACAATATAATGAATTCAGGGAGGTAAGATAGCTTTTCAGACTATTTTAAAAAAAACACAATGAAAGGAGTATGTTATGAATAAAAGCCAACTTATTAAAACCTTGGCTGAAAGACTCTCCATTTCCATTGAAGAAGCCACGGTCATCGTCAGCACTTTTTTCGATTCCATCAAAGAGGCCTTAAAAGCTGGAAAACGCGTTGAGATTCGAGGTTTTGGGAGCTTCAAAATCAAGGAGTACCAGGGGTATACAGGACGAAATCCCAGCTCGGGGGAACTTGTTGAAGTCAAACCCAAAAAACTGCCTTTTTTTCGTGTTGGGAAAGGGCTGAAGGAGTACATCAATCAATGATGAAGATTTTCTGCAGAGTCATATTTTCTTGCTGTATCATCCTGGCCTTCTGCAGCCAGACATCCCTAGTCCGCGCCGGCAGCGGCGGCCTGAAGATCATTTACACCGCCAATACATTCGGGACCATAAGGCCCTGCCCGACCTGAGGCGGGAAGTCACTCGGCGGACTGGCCCGGCGGGCCACCCTCTTCAGCCAATTGCAGCAACAGGCCGCTGCCGACGGCAACCAAGTCATGACACTGGCCGGCTTTTATGAATTCCAGGGGCTTCGGAATTCGAAACTTTCCCAGACGCAGTGCACCCAACTTGCCGGGGCCTATGCAGCCATGGATTACGATTTGGGCGTGCTCTTTCCTGAAATGTCCCAAAAAATACAAAGCACCCCCCTGGACAATTGGCCGGTCGTAGACTCCGAACCTGTGCTCACAACGCAGACCGTGAACAGCAAAACAATCGGCTTTGTGCTTTTGCCGAAACCTGCCGATGAAAACGCCCGACAGGCCCTGGAGCGTAATATCCAGGAGAAGGCCGCGGGCCTCAAGCCCAGAGTCGACCTGTGTATCGGCATCAGTCCCTGGGGCAAACCCAGGGAGCAGGCATTTCTTGAAAAAAATCCCGGCCTCTTCGATCTCTTCCTGGGAAGCGGTCCCGGCGGGGCGGTCAATCATACCTATGTCGGGAACAATCAAACCCTCTGGATTCGGCCCTACACCCAAGGGAAAGTCGTGAACACTGTTTATCTTCCGGATTGGCAAAACCTTGATCTGGGGTCCGCGGGACTACCCCGGCACAGGATCAAGATCGAGGCCATCGCCCTGGATGAAAGGTTTGAGGCGGATCCCGAGATCAAGGCCATTTTTGAATAGAGTCCGTAATGCATCAGGCAATCCCTTTTTTCAAAATGCAGGGCAGCGGGAATGACTTTATTCTGCTCAACAATGACGAACTGCAAGTCCAGGTGTCTGCGATGCCCGACTGGGCCAAAAAACTTTGCCCCAGAGCTTTCGGGGTCGGAGCGGACGGTCTCATTTTCCTCGAGTCCTCAGCTGACGACCCCAGCATGGATTATCGCTGGCACTTTTTCAACGCCGACGGATCCAGGGCCGAAATGTGCGGCAATGGGTCGCGCTGTGCCGCGAGACTGGCCTTTGAATTAGGTCTTGCCCCCGCCCGAAACGTCCTGGGCACCGATGCCGGTCCGGTCCGGGCCGAAGTCGATACGGAAAGCAAAGAGGTCAAAGTTCAGCTGACAAGCCCTAAAGACCTCGAATTGAATATTGACCTCAACCTCGATACTGCTCAGCCTCTTCCTGTTCATTTCGTCAATACCGGCGTGCCGCATGTCATTTTTTTGTGTTCGGATCCAAGCAGTCTCGACCTTGCCGCGCTCGGCCCGACTATCCGTTTCCATGCACGCTTCGCTCCTTCAGGAGCCAATGTCAATCTGGTCCAGATCCGGGATGATCAATCCCTGCAGATCCGAACCTATGAACGAGGCGTGGAGGCGGAGACTTTTGCCTGCGGAACCGGGGCAGCTGCCGCTGCCGTGGTGGCCAATGCCCTCGGATACTGCGGCCGAACAGTTCCGGTCCTGACGCAGGGACGGGAAAAACTGACGATTACCCTGGAACAGGGGAATATCTTCCTCCAGGGCCGGGCCGTGTTGGTTTACAGCGGCCGATTCCATCCCCGGGAGCTTGATATTTCATGGAAAGATCCCGACTAAATCTTCAATTCCAAGGGAGCAGCCATGCAAGTCAAGGGCGCGTTCACCGCTTTGATCACCCCTTTTCAGGATCATGAGATTCAGGAGGAATCCTTTCGGGAACATATCGAAAGTCAGATCCAGGGAGGGATCGACGGCCTGGTGCCCTGCGGCACCACCGGAGAATCCGCCACCATGAGTCACGAAGAGCACAAGCGGATCATCGGCATTTGTCTGGACCAAGTCAGAGGCAGAGTCCCGGTCCTGGCCGGAACCGGTTCCAACAATACCAGGGAAGCCATCGAACTGACGGCCTTTGCCAAACAAGCCGGGGCCGACGGAGCCCTGCTCATCAGCCCTTATTATAACAAACCCACCCAAGCCGGAGTTTTCGCGCATTACCAAGCCGTGGGTCAGGCCTGCTCCCTGCCGCTCATCGTCTACAATGTGCCCGGCAGAACCGGCTGCAATATCCTGCCTGAGACCATGGCCAGAATGCATCACGAAATCCCCGAAGTCATTGGCGTCAAGGAAGCCAGCGGAAATATAAACCAGATTTCAGAAGTGATCGAATACTGCGGCCCGCAATTTTCTGTTCTGGCTGGCGACGATTTTGTAATTCTCCCCATGATGGCCCTTGGGGGGAGCGGGGTGGTCTCTGTGCTCAGCAACCTCCTCCCCGAAAAGGTATCTGCACTTTGCGCCGCATGTGCCGCATCCGACCTGAATCAAGCCCGAAGGCTTCATTTTGAGCTGGCCCCTCTCTGCCGGGCCATGTTTTTAGAAACCAATCCCATCCCGGTCAAAACCGCCCTGAGCCTCATTTACAAGACCCATCTTGAATTTCGCCTGCCTCTTGTTCCCATGAACCCCCAGAACAAGTCCAGGATGCATGAACTTTTGAACAGCATGGGGCTCACAGCCGGCTGAAAAATCGTTCCTGTGTTTTCACGAATTGACAATGCCGGCAAGCGGTATTATAAGTATTTTACACCAAATGAAGGAGGTTTTGTATGCTGAATTTAACTGACGGCGCAAAAGAGCTTTTGGATCAGCACTTTGCGCAGCAAGAAGTCAAGCCTATCCGCGTGTATATGGCACCCGGGTGAGGCGGTCCGTCTTTAGGACTTGCTCTGGATGAGCAAAAAGAAACCGACGATCTGTTTGAAGTCAAAGGGTATACCTTTTTGGTAGATAAAAGCCTGGCCCAGACCGCGGCTCCCATCACCGTGGATGGATCTCCATACGGCTTCAAGATTTCTTCAAACATGCAAATGGACGGCGGAGGCTGCTCCTCCTGCTCCAGCTGCTAAAAAAAAGCCGGGGTCAAGCCCCGGCTTTTTTTGTATCAGACGACACCCTTCTTTCCCCCTCTTTCCGTCTTCCTGCCCCGAATTCTGAATTCAAAGGGGATTAAACTTCTGCAATAGTGGCGGAGCGGCTTATTTCAAGCCGGAATGAGCCCGGGCTCATTCCGGCTTGAACATCTTGCCCGGATTCAATATATTTCCGGGATCGAAGCCCGCTTTGATCCGTTTCATAACTGCTTGAACTTCGGGAGATAAATTCTTGTCGATGTAGTCTCTCTTGCTCAAGCCAATACCATGCTCCCCGGATATCCGGCCGCCCAACTCCACGGTCACGTCGAAAACAGCCTCCACCGCCTGATGTCCCCGCTCCAGGTCCTCAGGCTCAGGCACCAGGACATTCATGTGGATATTGCCGTCCCCGGCGTGTCCGAAATTGATGACCGGGCAGGCGAAACGATCGGCAATATCCTCAACCCTGGCAATAAACTCCGGAATGGACGCCCGGGGCACCACGATATCCTCATTGATTTTTTTGTAGGCCCCGTAATGGGCCATGGAGGCCGAGGCGGATCGCCTGGCCCGCCAGAGGCGCTCCTGTTCCTCGTACGTCCTTGCAATCTCGATTTTCAGGGCCTGATTCGCTTTGCAAATATCCCGGACCTTAACGATATCCTTCTCCACAAGATCCGGATCCCCGTCCACTTCCACCAGGAGAAAGGCCCCGGCTCCTTCAGGAAGCCCGAGCTGCAGATAATGCTCCACACACCACAGGGCCTTGGCATCCAGAAATTCAATGGCCGCCGGAATGACCTTGTCCTTGATAATTTGAGAAACAGTCCGGCTGGCGGCCTGCATATCCGCAAAAACCGCGGTCATGGTTTTTGTGGCTTCGGGCAGGGGCAAAAGGCGCAGCAGGGCTTTGGTGACCACTCCCAGGGTGCCCTCCGAACCCACAAAGAGCTGGGTCAGGTTATAGCCTACCACGTCCTTGACGCATTTGGATCCGGTGTTGATAATTTCCCCGCTGGGAAGCACCACCTCCAGGCCCAGGACATAATCCTTGGTCACGCCGTATTTAACGGCCTTCATTCCCCCTGAATTCTCGGCGATATTACCGCCTATAGTTGAAAATTCCATGCTGGCCGGGTCCGGCGGATAAAAAAGTCCCTTTTCCCGGACAGCCGCCTGAAGCCGACTGGTGACCACACCCGGCTGCACGACAGCCACCAGGTTGTCCTCATCGATTTCCAGAATCTGATCGAAGCCGTTCAAGGCCAGGATCAGTCCGCCCTGCACCGGGAGAGCCCCTCCGGTAATGCCGCTTCCTGCGCCACGGGGAATCACCCGGATCCTGTGCTCCTGGGCAATCTTCAAAATGGCGGCTATTTCCTGCACGCTCTCCGGGAACAGGACCGCATCCGGCAGAAATTGAGCCCTGGATGCATCATAGGAATAAACAGCCCGTTCTTCAGGCGAATCCTGAAAGCGCTCCCGGCCCAGGACATGAAAAAAAAGTTTTTTGATATCAGGTTCCATCTTTCCCAAATATAGTCTCCCGGTCTAGCGGTCAGACCGGATCTTCCGCGGACCAGAGGCGCCGCTCATATTAAACTCAGCTGCTCCCCTCGTAGCCAAAATCCTCAAGCAGGTGCTGGTATTCGTTCTTGATTCGCTGGTAAATCTTGGCGTTGTCAATGGCCAGGGCACATTGCTGAGCAATGGCTTTGGTGAACTCGATCTCTTCCTCGGAAAAAGCCCGGCCCGCTCCGGTGAAAAGGGTCAGTTCCCCGATAATTTTCCCCTTGATGGCCATGGGCGCCGTTACGATCTTATTGATGGACTCGGCCAGTATTTCCTCTTTATACTGAACCCTGGACTCGCTTTTCACATCGTCGATGACCACCACCTTTCCCGAGCGTTCGGAATCAGTCCCCCGTTTGGAATACACCGGTCCGATGCTAAGGAAGCGTTCACTCAGGCCGCTGGAGGCGGCCAGCTCCAGCAGGTTGTTTTTGGTATTCAAAAGACGGATCTGGGCCCCTTTGGTTCCGAGAACTTCGAGCATAGAGTTCACGGCCAGCTGTAGAACCTTGTTCACGTTCAGCGAGGAGCTCACGGCTTGACTGATTTTCTGAAAACTCATCAAAAACCGGCGCTTCAGTTCGATGAGCCGCTCCATGTCCCGGGTCATGACCAAAAAGGCGATGCCCCGGCTGGTGATGGCCTTGGCAAATTTGATGTCCTCCCGGGTCAAATCGCCCCTCTTCTTGTCGAAAAGGGCCACCAGGGCCACATCCTCCTGATCGATGTCCACGGGGAAGATAAAAAAGGAACGGAGGCCTTCCGACTCTAAAAGCCGGCAATCATCCTCTTTTTCGGACAACTGAGAGATGTCTTCGATATAGATGTTTTCTTCGGGGATTTTATTCAAAAAACTCGTCGGGGCGTTGCTGACTTTGGAGTAGAGAAAGCTTTCACTCAGGCCGAAGCTGGAGTAGAGTTCCAGGCGGGATCCCTGGGTAAATTTGACCTGGTGGGACCCGTGTCCCAGCTCGAGGGACTCCTTTTTCTGAATGAACTCGTCTTGCTCCGGGGTTCTGATTTTGATGAAGCAACCCGAAATATTCAAGGTTTCAGTGAGATATCGGGTAATGAGATTGATGACCTCCCGCTCATCCACGCCTTCACAAATGGCTCGATTGGTGACGGCAAACGGTGATAAATAGTCCCTGGAACTCATGGCGCCCCCCTTCTGTATTGAATATCGAATAGTGAATAATGCTTACCTACAGAAATCCCGATCTTTCTGCTGCACCTTGTGGGTTTTCTTTACCATAAAAGTGACCCTAGAGGATGCAAGTCTATTGCAATTTTTCCTGTTCAGCAATCTTCAATATTCACTCTTCATTCTTCAATTTCAAAGTTCTGCCGGCAGTTCATTAAGCTCTGCCTGGGTGAAAACCGGACCGTCCACGCAGACGTACTTGGTCCCGATATTGCAACGACCGCAGAGTCCGATGCCGCATTTCATGCGTTTTTCCAGGGTGGTGATGATCTGCTCGTCAGCGAAATCCAGTTCCTTGAGTCCCTTGAGCACGAACTTGATCATGATCGGCGGTCCGCAGGTGATCGCCACCCGATTCATGGGGGCGGGGGCCTCTTCCGCGAGGACCGCCGGGACAAATCCAACCCGTTCGGTCCAGCCGGGAAATTCTTTGTCCACGGTGAGCACGAGATCCGCTCCTTTTTGACGCCACTGCTCAAACTCATAGGTAAAACAGAGATCTTCGGGACTCCTGGCCCCGTAAATGACCTTGATCTCCCCGTAGTCCTGCCGATTATCCAGCAGATACAGGAGCAGGGTGCGCAGAGGAGCCATTCCGATGCCGCCGCCGACAATAATGATATCTTTGCCTTTCATGGCTTCATAGGGAAAACAATTGCCCAGCGGCGCCCGAACCCCGATCTGATCGCCGACTTTCAGCGAGTGCAGTTTCGTGGTCACTTCACCGGCCCGCATCACGCTGAACTGCAAATACTCCTTTTGAGTCGGCGGCGAATTGATCACAAAAGTGGATTCCCCGGTTCCAAAGACCGAAAGCTGCCCCACCTGGCCAGGTTCAAAGACACATTGCTCCATCTTGTCCGGATCTTTGAACACGAGACGGAAGGTTTTGATGTTATGCGTCTCCTGAATAATTTCCTTGACTATGGCGATTTCAGGGAGATAGGGGTTATTCATCGGCATACTCCTTGGCGGAAAGAACGATTTCCCGGATATCCACCGACATGGGGCAGCTCTTGATACAGCGGCCGCAGCCGCAGCAGGCGAAGACCTGTTCGTGCAGCTTGGGATAATAGCTGAATTTATGACCGACCCTGTTGCGCAAACGCTGGGCCTTGGTGGGACGGGGATTGTGTCCGCTGGCCTCGTGGGTGAACAGATTGGACATGCAGTTGTCCCAGGTACGAATCCGTTTGCCCTGAAGGCCGCTGTATTCGTCGGAAATATTGAAGCAGTAGCAGGTGGGACAAAGGTAGGTACAGGCGCCGCAACTGATGCACTTGGCGGCCATTAATTCCCAGAAATCGAGATTTTCAAAAAGCTCGAACAGCTTGTCCGGCACCTCTTCCAGTTCAGGGGCCGGGCTCAAGTTTTCCGCCGCCTCCTCGGCCAGCCTGTCGGCTTCGGTCTGTTGCTCGGGACTGGCATCCTCGAAGCCGCCAACCTCCACGATCTGCCGGCCCTGATCCGTGACCGGCCTGAGTACATACCCGCCGCCTGCAGGCAACATCAGCACATCGGAACCCGCGCTGTCGGCCGGCCCGCCGCCAACCCAGTTGCAGAAACAGGTGTTCTCCGGATGCCTGCAGGCCAGGGAGACAAAAACCGTGTGTTCACGTCTGGCCTGATAGTAGGGATCCAGGTATTCGCCCTGGCCAAAGACCGGATCGAACACGGAAAAGCCCCTGGCCCCGCAGGGCCGGCAACCAAGAATCACGGTTTTCTCCTTCCCGGGCAGCGTTTCCTTGATCTGCAGTGTTTGCCTGTCGGGATGTTCCGGATCTTTCTGGTACTCAAAGCGCATCAGGGTTTCGGTCTGGGGAAAAACGGATTTTTTGGGAGGAGCCGTGGGCTGCCTGTCCAGGGACAGCTCGCTGCCCTCGGCAAACGGCAAAAACTCCACGGCATCCCCGGCCTGCTGAGGAACGAGCACGGTATGCTCCCGGCTCAGCTCCTCCACCCAGCGGGAAAGGCCTTCCTTGGGACAAAATTTCAGATCACCCATCACCATTCTCTCTCTGTAATAGACTTCTCTTCGGGCTGAAAGGTCAGAAGCGGCGGAACCGCATCCACATCCATACCCGAGGTGTACCCGAAAAGTTCGTGAATCTCTCTGTTCAATTTGCGCCTGATGGTCAATATCGGAATATCCATGGGGCAGGCCCGTTCGCATTCACCGCACTCAGTGCAGCGGCCGGCCAGATGCATGGCGTGGATGAGTTGAAACATCCATTTCTGCCGAACATCGGTTTCCGCGCTGAGCCAATGCGGATCTCTGGTATCGGCGATGCATTGATCCTGGCAGACGCACATGGGACAGACATTGCGGCAGGCATAACAGCGGATGCAGCGATCCAGATGCCCGCGCCAGTACGCAAAGCGCTCATCGAGGTCCATCTGCTCCAGGGCCACCAGGTCGGTATCGGCTTCCTCCCGGCAGACGGTGTCCTGGTCCGGGTCTACAAAACGAAAATCCGCGAGCACCGGTTCATCATAGGCCATTACCCGGCATTTTCCGGGCAGAAGCTCTCCAAGATCCAGGGACGAAGACTCATCAGGGGTCTCCACGGTCACTCTGGGACCGTCAAAGGATATGGAACGAACCCGGCCAAGGTCGCCAACCTGCTGCCTGAGTTTGACCAGATCGACGGCTCCGGGACACTTCACGGAAAAAACCGTAAGTTCCTCGCGCTCGATCAGGGATTCCTGGAGCAGTTCGCCAATAGAACGGGTATCGCATTCCCGGGCCACAATGCCCACCTTCTTCCCTTTCAGTCCGGGAAGGTAGGTCGCCAGATTCTGTACACACAAGGGATTGACCACCAGCTGTTCGATTTCTTCCGGGGTGGTCATGAAAGCTGGAGAAGCATGCACTGGATCAAATCCCTGCTTCCAGCCGATGACCACATCCAACTCCGGCAGCTTCTCCCTGATTTTCGCCTTGAGCTCCGCTACATATTTCACGGCAATGACTCCATTCAAACTATTGAACTCAATTCGTTGTTTTTTCCCGGCCAAAAATTTTGAAAATTTTCACATCTTAATGTGAAAATTTGGGACCCGGCCCCAGAGTATGAATCTGTTCGGTGAATGCAGTCACCACCTGCTGCCAGCGTTTCCCTTCCGAAGCCGAAACCCAGGTATATTCGAATCGTCCGGAGTCAAAGCCCAGGGTGGGCAGCAGCCTCTTGGCCAGTTCCAGTCGTCTCCGGGCGTAAAAATTACCCTCTGAATAGTGGCAGTCCCTGGGGTGGCAGCCTGAGACCAGAACCCCGTCGGCCCCTGACAGCAGGGCTTTGAACATGAACAGCGGATCCATCCGACCGGTACAGGGCAGGCGAATGATCCGCAAATCCGTCGGCTGCCCCAAGCGGGAGACCCCGGCCGTATCCGCCCCGCCATAGGAGCACCAGTTACAAAGAAAGCCTACGATTCGAAGCTCTCTTCCATTGCCTGCTGACATAAGGCATTGACCTCCGCGAGTATTTGATTATCAGTAAAGTGCTGGAGCTGAATCGCGCTCTGGGGGCAGGTCACGGTGCACAAGCCGCAGCCCTGACAGACCGTTTCAATGACTTCGGCCTTGGGATTGCCCGCCCGGTCTTCCGCCAGCTGAATCGCCCCGAAAGGACAGGTCTGAACGCATTTGCCGCAGCCGACGCATCTTGCTTGGCTGACCAGGGCCACCTGGGGGTCCGATTCCAGCTGATCTTTGGAAAACAGAGCCAGAACCTTGGCCGCGGCCGCGCTTCCCTGCCCCACCGAGGCCGGGATGTCTTTGGACCCTTGACAGGCGCCGGCCAGGTAGACTCCGGCGGTGTTGGTCTCCACCGGACGCAGCTTGGGGTGGCTCTCCATGTAAAAGCCATAGGCATCGTAGGAGATACGCAGTTTTTCCGCCAGTTCCGATGCTCCCCGGGAGGCCTCGGCTCCAACCGCCAGCACCACCAGGTCGGCTTCTATTTCCACCTGGGAGCCGAGCAGGGTATCCACACCGCGGACGATGAGACTGTCCTTGTAGGGATAAACCTGGGAGACCCGGCCTCGAATATATTGGGCCCCGTATTCCTCCATGGCCCGTCTGGTGAATTCATCGTACATCTTGCCGGGCGCCCTGATGTCCATATAAAACACATAGGACTGGGAATCCGGGATATGATCCTTGGTCAGGATGGTCTGCTTGGCGGTATACATGCAGCAGAATCCGGAACAGTAGGGTCGATCCACAGACTTGTCTCTGGAGCCGACACACTGGATAAAAACAACCTTTTTCGGCTCCCTGCCGTCTGAAGGCCGCTGGATATGACCGCCTGTGGGACCGGAGGCATTGAGCAGCCGTTCGTACTGCATGGAGGTGATCACATCGGGATAGCGTCCGCCGCCGTATTCTCCGTATTTGCGATAATCGAACAGGTCGTATCCGGTAGCGGTGATCACCGCCCCCACCTTCTCCTGGACAAAGCTGTCCTGCATTTCATAATCGATGGCCTCGGTGGGGCAGACTTTGGCGCAGACCCCGCATTTCCCTTTGATAAACTGCCGGCAGTAGGTCGGATCGATCACCGCCCGCTTGGGGATGGCCTGGGGGAAAGGGATATTGATGGCCCGGGTCGGGGCAATGCCCTCATTAAAGGCATCATAGGCCTTCTTGCTCGGACATTTTTCCATGCACAGACCGCAGCCGGTGCATTTGTCCCAGTCCACATAGGTGGCCTTTTTTTTGACACTCACCTCAAAATTCCCCACATACCCTTCCACGGACTCCAGCTCTGCATAGGCATAGAGGGTGATATTGGGATGCATGGAGACATCTACCATCTTGGGGCCCAAAATACAGGACGAGCAGTCCACCGTAGGGAAGGTCTTGTCCAGTTTGGCCATTTTGCCCCCGATCGTGGAGGTCTTCTCCAGCAGAACGACTTCCAGCCCGCCGTCGGCGCAATCCAGGGCGGCCTGAATACCGGCCACGCCCCCTCCGACGACCAGGACCCGTTTATTGATATCAAAGGATTTGGCTTGAAGGGGACGATCAAAGCGGAGTTTTTCCACGGCCTGCAGCACCAGGTCGGAGGCCTTTCTGGTATTGGCGTCCTTGTCTTTGCCCACCCAGGAACAATGCTCCCGGATATTGGCCATCTCGAACATGTAGCGGTTCAAGCCGGCCCGTTCCACCGCCCGCCTGAAGGTGGGTTCGTGCATTCGAGGCGTGCAGGCCGCGACCACCACCCCGTCCAGATCGTGCTCCTGCACCGCCTGGACAATGGCCTCCTGCCCCGGCTCGGAGCAGGAGTACAACAAGTCGGTCGCAAACGCGACTTCCGGAAAATTTTTTGCCGCTTGAGCCACCCCGGCCACATCCACCGTGCCCGCAATATTACTGCCGCAATGGCAAACAAACACTCCGATTTTCATTCATCCCCCTATCCGGCTGCAGCGGACTGCCATCCGGATCTCTGTAGAATTGAAGATATGAGATTGAATATAGAATATTGCTGATTATACGAAAATCAAAAACGTACAAAAAAACATAATACGACTAAGCTGTTAAACTCGACACCTGAAACCTCAAAACCTGATCCCTCAAAAAGAGACAACAAATATCACACGATATCCAAAAAATCCTTCAAATTTACGCGTCCTGTAAAGAGCTCTGAATTTCAAATTTCAAATTTCCAACATCTGCCTTTCATTGCTCTTTCGTTTGCGCATCCTGTTCCGCAGCCGCCTCCGCCGCCTGCTGCATCTTCGCCAGGGCCGGACCGGCCGGCACATTGAGCTTATTCAGCAGCAGATCCTTTTCCTCCAGTCCGAAAGCCAGACCCATGAGCTGGGTATAGTAAAAAACAGGCAGCCGGAAGGATCGTTTCAGGGCTGCATTGATCTGATCCTGACGCAGATCAAGATTCATCTGGCACAAGGGGCAGGCCGTAGCAATCGCATCCGCCCCCAGAGAATCGGCCAGATCCAGAAGCTTCCCGGAGAGCTGCATGACCACGTCTTTCCTGGCCACCCCATACGAGGCCCCGCAACACTCCACTTTCAAGGGATAGGGCAGGACCTCGGCCCCGAGTCCGCGCAGGATCTCATCCATGGCCACAGGGTTTTCCGGATCATCAAAATCCATGACCTCCGGCGGTCGATTCATGATGCAGCCGTAATAAGGCGCGATTTTCAACCCGCTCAAGGGCTTTTCCACCTGCTTTGCAATAGCTTCCGGACCAAGATCCTGAATGAGCGCCTGAAGCACGGACTTCACCTGGACCGTATTAACACAGGGCTCCTGCAGATGACGGTTGACCTCCTGCTGAAAGGCCGGTTCCTGCTCCATGCGGTGGGCCGCGACTTTTAAATTGGTCAAACAGCTCGGACAGGGGGTAATCACCGTATCCGACCCCATCTGTTCCGCAAGGCTGAGATTTCGGGCGGAAAGGGCTGCGGAGAAGACGTGGTCCACAGTGTGGGCCGGTGTTGAACCGCAACAGCTCCAATCGGGGATTTCCTGGAGCTTGATCCCCAGGGCCCGGCACACGGCCCGGGTCGATATCTCGTAATCCTTGGAGGTGCTAAGACCGGAACACCCGGGATAGTAGGCATAGCTCAATTCAGGACTCATTTTTTTCCATCTCCAAGTACACTGTGAAAGATCCTGGCCACTTCGTCCTTGCCTTTGATGTCATGGGGGCGGGGAGCGATTTTCCCTTTGCGCATGACCTTGGGGCCCAAGTCCGCATCGCTCCAGAAACGGCCGGAACGAGCGATGTACTTGACCAGGGTCCCGAACTCAAAGACACGCCCGTGTTTCTTCACTGAATCCAAAAAACTGTCATTGAACTGTTTGACCTGTTTTTCCGTGATCATGCCTTCCCGCCCGGCCATATGCCTGAGGACGTCCATGATGCGCGCGACGTCGATATTGTTCGGGCATCGCGTGGTGCAGGATTCACAGGTTGCGCAAAGCCAAAGGGAGTGCGATTGCAGTATCCTGCCTTTGTGACCCGCCTGAAGGAGACGCATGATCTGATGCACCGGCAGATCGTAGACAAAGGTATACGGACAGCCGGCCGTACAGTTGCCGCACTGGTAGCACGCAAATGGATCCTGGCCGCTTTCGTTCATCACGGCCTCCACAAAGGCTGCATCATACCCGGAATCAAGCTTGAGAACGTCCATAACCCGTCCTTGGCATGCTAAAGGATTTTTTAAAGCCAAACAGCCGGCCCGGTCCAGTCCTGAAACCTCACTCCATTCCAGCTGCCCGGGCCAGAAAAAGAAATGTATGAAATTACTGGGAGAAAGTCAAAATGAAACTTTGCAAAAGGCGGCAAACCTCGAGGCTTTGTTCGGGCTATTTGATAAATAAAATATAATTATTTGAATTAATTCATATTACCGCTTGTGATAATTTTCTCTAAAACAAAATATACCCAAAGGTATTGACAGCAAAGTATTTTTTGGGTAGCTTTAATTTGCTACAAATTAGATACATTATAGCTATTATTGAACAATCCCTATGCGAAGGGTATATGATACTGTCAACAAAATACAATCAGTTGTTTTGCAAAAATTCCCTGAAGCAAAACGTGTAAACCTTTTCAAGGAGATCTGTCTATGGAGCAGGAAAAGGAAGACCAGGGTCAAGATGGAGGCCAGAGCCCGATTGGATGAGCTGAGCAGGGGAAACAGGGTGCCTGTAAAGGAGGGTACGCTCCCGCCTCCGATCAGGAAGACCAGAAAGTATTCGGAAAAGGCCACCAGAAAGACCACGCTGCCGCCGGCGATGATCGCCGGAAGCAGCAGCGGC
>JAABTT010000065.1 GCA_011389765.1 Desulfohalobiaceae bacterium S24
GAGGACTTTCTGGAAAACAGACATCAAATTACTGCCAGCTTTGGCGTCAGCCAGCTGGAGCCTGGCGAAAACCTGGAAGATTGTATCAAACGGGCGGACACGGCCCTGTATCAAGCCAAGAATTCAGGAAGAAATCAGACGGTCCTTGCAGCTTGACCCGTAAGTTCTGTCCTGATTTTTTACAGTTTTCCAGCAAAGGCTTGGAGGGAATATGTCAGAGAAGATCCTGGTTGTCGACGATGAAATGAGCGTTTTCCGAGTGGTCAAGCGCTTCCTCGACCGCTGGGGCTACAGCTCCAATTTTGGTTTTCCCGACAAGGACTGCTGATTCAAAGGTTCCTGGTCTCTATTTCAATAGAAGCTAAGTTGGAGCAGTATACAATCAATCGTCTGAATAGAGATCAACTGAAGCAGAGGAGCAGGCATTTTGCTTTGCATATCTTGAAACTGGTGGAGGCGCTTCCGAATACAAAGGAGTATAACATGAGGAAAAAGAATGTCTTTGTCGTTGGCTTGAATGATTTCAATCGCGGTCTTTTGGAGCGGACGCCCCGCTCGTCGGAGTATGTCTTTCATGGGTTGCTCGACTCTGCTGAGGTGCTCGATACTTATGAATTCGACATCTCCGATATGGTCCGGCGCAGCTGCGAGCAGTTGAAGCTTTTTCAGGAGACTACGGGTGAGCCTGTGGATGCGGTCTGCGGGTATATGGATTTTCCGGTCAGCACCATGCTCCCCCTGATCTGCAAGGAGTTCGGCACCAAATCGCCAAGCCTGGAGAGCCTTCTGAAATGCGAGCACAAATACTGGAGCCGGGTGGAGCAGCAGAAGGTCATCCCGGAGTATATCCCCGAGTTTGTGGCTTTTGATCCTTTTAACGATCAGGCCCTTTCCAAGATCAACCTGCCCTATCCCTTCTGGATCAAGCCCATTAAGTCGTCGGGATCTTTTCTCGGTTTTCGCATCGAGAAAGAGGAGGATTTTCTGGCAGCCATACCCCAGATCCGGGCCCAGATCAATTTGATCAGTGATCCTTTCAATTATGTGTTGAGCCAGGTGCAGCTTCCTTTGGAAATTGCCGAGGTTGGAGGAGGTGCCTGTATGGCCGAGAGCATCATCGGGGGGCGGCAGTGCACCCAGGAAGGCTATGCACAGAACGGACGGGTGGAGTCCATGGGTATTGTCGACTCTATTCGTTATGAAAATGGGGTCAGTTTTTTCCGCTATGAGTATCCGTCGACCCTGCCCTATAGGATTCAGGAGCGGATGCAGCAGATCACCGAAGCTGTTATACCGGCCATGGGCTTCGACGACTCTGCCTTTAATATCGAATACTACTGGAACCGGGAACAGGACAGGATCTGGCTTTTAGAGATCAACACCCGGGTCTCCCAGTCCCATTCGGACGTGTTTGCAAAGGTGGACGGGGCCTCCAATCAGGCGGTGACCGTGGATGTGGCTTTGGGCAGGGATCCTGCCTTTCCCTGTCAGAAGGGACAATTTCCAAGGGCGGCCAAGTTCTTCTGGCGCTTTTTCGAGGACGGCGTCGTGAAGAAGGTCCCCAGCCAGGAGGAGATTGAACGGGTGCAACAGAAGATGCCAGGTACGGTCATCCGGCCCCAGGTCAGTCCGGGAATGCGGCTTTCGGAACTTCTGGAGCAGGACAGTTACAGTTATGCCATCTGCTATTTATTCATCGGAGGCGAAGATCAGAAGGATCTACTGGACAAATACATCCGCTGTCAGGAGCTGCTGAGCTTTGAAGTGGAGCCGCTGGAAAAAGTGAGTGCTGATGAGGATCCGAATCCATGAAGATACGCGAGAGGTTTCCGCGAACAGTGCGGGAGATGGAACATGTGGAGATCCCCTTGTCCGATGGAACCAGGCTGGCCGCCCGGATCTGGCTTCCAGAGGATGCCGGTACCGATCCGGTTCCTGCGGTTCTGGAGTATATCCCTTACCGTAAGCGGGATCTGACCATGGCCAGGGATGCACAGCATCATCCATACATGGCCGGTTTCGGTTACGCCTCGGTACGGGTCGACCTGCGGGGCAGCGGCGAGTCCGAAGGGATTCTCAGGGATGAATATCTGCAGCAGGAGCTCCAGGACGGGCTCGAGGTGATCGCCTGGCTGGCTGAACAGAGCTGGTGCTGCGGATCTGTGGGCATGATCGGCATTTCCTGGGGCGGCTTCAACGGACTTCAGATAGCGGCTCTTCGGCCGAAAGCCCTCAAGGCCGTCGTGACCATCTGCTCGACCGATGACCGCTATTCCGATGACGTCCATTACATGGGCGGCTGTCTGTTGGGGGACAACCTGTCCTGGGCCTCGACCATGTTCGATCAGAACACCCATCCACCCGATCCGGCACTGGTTGGTGAAAAATGGCGGGAAATGTGGATGGAGCGTCTTGAACAGAGTGGACTCTGGCTGGAAACCTGGATGCGGCATTCGCACCGAGACGCCTATTGGAAACACGGTTCGATTTGCGAGGATTACAGGGCCATCACCTGTCCGGTCCTGGCGGTCAGCGGATGGGCCGACGGCTATTCAAATGCAGTCTTCCGTTTGATGGACCACCTCAGCGTACCTCGAAAGGGCCTCTTAGGGCCCTGGAGCCACAAGTATCCCCATGAGGGTGTGCCTGGACCGGCCATCGGTTTTCTGCAGGAGGTCAGGTTTTGGTGGGAGCGCTGGCTCAAGGGGATCGAGAACGGTATCGAGAATGAACCGATGATCCGGGCCTGGATGCAGGACAGCGTCCCGCCCACAACCAGCTACCGGGAACGGCCCGGCAGGTGGATCGCCGAGTCTTCCTGGCCCAGTTCCAGCATAGGGGAGCGGACCTTCCGCCTGGACAAGGCCCGTTTGGCCGCAATGTCCGAGGAGGTTTTAGAGCAGCCGCTTCCCCTCCAATCACCATTGAGTGTTGGCCTTTTTGCCGGAAAATGGTGCAGCTACCAGGCCCCGCCGGATCTCCCCCATGACCAAAGGCAGGAGGACGGGGGTGCTCTGGTCTTTGAAAGTCAGTTTTTGGAGGATGATCTGGAAATCTTTGGAGCACCGAGGGTTGAACTGGAGCTGAGTTCCAATCAGCCGGTAGCTCAGGTGGCGGTTCGGCTCTCGGATGTGGCCCCGGATGACCAGGCTACCCGGGTGACCTACGGTCTTCTTAACCTGACACACAGGGAGGATCATGAGTTTCCGAAGCCTCTGGAGCCGGATCGACGCTACCGGGTATCGGTGCAGCTTAATGGAGTGGCCCAGCGATTCCCCAAAGGTCATCGGCTGCGGCTCTCCCTGTCCACAAGCTACTGGCCTCTGGCCTGGCCGCCTCCACAACCGGTCCAACTGAGAATCTTTACCGGAAACAGCCTCTTCTTTCTGCCGGTCCGGCCGCTTAGAAACGAGGACGCGGCACTGCGACCTTTTGAAGAGCCCGAAGGAGCCGAAGCCGCGGCAATCAGGCTGCTCAAACCAGGAGAAGAGACCTGGCGGGTGGTCCGTGACCTGGGACGCGACGTCTCCAAGCTTGAGGTCGTCCTGGACACCGGCACCACCCGTTACGAGGACATCGATCTGGAGATCAGTTCACGGACTTTGGAGACCTATACCTACCGGGCCAATGATTACGATTCCCTGGCCGGTGAGACTCTCTGGGAACGGAAGTTTGTCCGGGGAGACTGGGAGGTGCGCACGGTGACCCGAACCCTGCTGACCTCCAATGCAACGGATTTTCGCATCCGAGCGGAACTGGATGCCTATGAGGGTCCGAGTCGGGTCTTCAGCCGGAATTGGGACCGGGTGATTTCGCGCAGGCTGGTGTGACGGCTTCCTGGATATCCCTCCCCGGCCGCATTTGTAACTTTAGGCACTTTAGGCACTTCTTAGGCACTTAAAACTTTAGGCACTTCTTAGTCACTTTAGTCACTTAATACATATATCAAGACGCACTTTTTCGCAATCCATAGCAGAAGGAGAATCCACTCATGATGCACGAGGAGATACGAATCCGCGAGGCCCGGGGAAAAGATGTTTCTGTCCTGACGGATTTCAACCGGCGTATGGCCATGGAAACCGAGAACCAGGAACTCGATCCGGCCGTTGTGGCCTCCGGAGTGCAGGCTGTGTTCACAGAGGCCGGACGCGGCTTCTATCTGGTGGCTGAAATCGCAGAGGAGATTGTGGGCTGCCTGATGGTGACCCGGGAGTGGAGCGACTGGAGGAACGGGGAATTCTGGTGGATTCAGAGTGTTTATGTCAAGAAGGACTCCCGGCGTTGCGGCGTGTTCCGGGCCTTGTATCAGACCGTGCGGGATCGGGCGGACAACACGGACCGGGTCTGCGGCTGCCGGCTCTATGTCGAGCAAGAGAACCGCACGGCCCAGGCGAGCTATACCCGGATGGGCCTTGTGGAGACAAGTTACAAGGTGTTTGAGGAACTGCTGTCTTGAGTCAGCCGCCTGCGAGCGACGGGAACAGTACCACCTTCATAAGGGCAGCATCCGGCCGAGGCCCATGGCCTTGGCTTGGTGATAGATCAGACTGGCCGTGGCCATATCGGCCAGGGCCACCCCAAGATTCAGGCTGATGATCCTCTCTGTTTCGCTTTCCCGTCCAGGCTTTTTCCCGGAGGCGATCTCCCCGAGGTCGGCATAGGCCCTGGGAGTCTCTTTGAAATAGCCGATCTGCCGATAATATTCCATCTGATCGATATCGTCGGTGGCCAGTTTGTCCATTTCCGCGAGGGCCGGGCCCGTCCAGTAGGAATCAAAGTCCACGGGACCGGCAAAGGCCCCCGGGGCCAGCCAGCCGGGCTGGATGGTCGGGCTGGGGTCCTTGAGGATCGGTCCGCTGGTCACCACCATGTCCATGTCCCGGACCGCCTCCTGCGGGGTAGAAACCACTTCAATCTCCAGTTGGAGGGCCTCGGACATCTCCTTGGCGTATCGCTCGGCCGCTTCGGGATGCTGGTCATAGGCCTTGACCTTTTTCAAGGCAAAGAGACAGGCAAAGGCCTCCAGATGGCTCCGCCCCTGGACCCCGCAGGCGATGATCCCCAGACTCGAGCTGTCCGGTCTGGCCAGGTATTTGGCGGCCACGGCCGTAGCCGCCCCGGTTCGTTTTGCGGTGATCCAGGTGGCGTCCATCACGGATAGGGGGATGCCGGTTTCCGGATCATTGAGGATCAACAGGCCAAAGACGTAGGGCAGGCCCTTTGGCTGATTGTTGGGATTTCCGGAAACCCACTTCATGCCGGCCGCTTGGAGATGGGGCACATACGCGGGCATTGCGTGCAAAAAGGCGTCCTTGCCCGGGTGGATGCCCGGTTTGGGGGGCATTTCATAGCGGCCTTCCCCTTTTTCCTTGAAGGTCTCGTCCAGGGCCTGGATGATTTCCCGCATGGTGACGTCGGCCGCTTCCACGTCTTCTCGGGTCAAATAGAGCATCTGTTCTGTCATTTTTAACTCTCCACAGTGAGAAATCATAGATTTAAGCCCTGCCTCTGGCAGGGCTTAAATCTATGATTAGAAGAGCAGGTCAGGGAGCCACATGACCACATCCGGAAACACAAGGATGAAGATGACCACGGCCAGCTGCATCAGAATAAAGGGGGCAATGGAGCGGTAAATATCGCCCATGCTGACCTCGGGCGGGGCCACCCCCTTCATGTAAAACAGGGTGAAGCCAAAGGGCGGGGTCAGATAATCCATCTGGACCTGGGTCATGAACAGCACCCCGAACCAGACCGGATCATAGCCCAGCTCCACCACGATGGGCAGGAAAACCGGCACGGTGATCATGACCTGGGTGATTTCATCCAGGAAGAAGCCCAGGATGATCAGGGTGGCCAGGATAAAGAAGAAGATCAAGAACGGGCTGGTGCCCATGCCCAATAGAAGATCGGAGATGAGGCCCTGGCCTCCGGTACGGAAAAAGATGCTGGTAAAACATCCGGCTCCGAAGAGGATCCACATGATCATGCCGTTGATGGCCATGGCCCGGACCCCGGCGTCTCTGAGCAGAGACCAGGTCAATTTGCCGTGCACCGCGGCGCTGAACAGGGCGCCGAAGGCGCCGACGGCGGCGGCCTCGGTGGGGGAGGCGATACCCGCGAAGATGGTGCCCAGCACCGCCGTAATAATGGCGATGGGCAGAATCAGGCCTTTGGACAGACGGATCAGGTCGATCCAGGACACTCTGTTTTCCCTGGACAGGGCCGGGGCGTATTGAGGCTGCAGAAAGCTCCGTATGCCGATGTAGCCCAGGAACAGGACCACAAGGATGAGCCCGGGAACGATGCCCCCGGCAAAGAGCCGGCCGATGGAGACCCGGGCCACCATCCCATAGACAATCAGGGAGATGCTGGGGGGGATGAGCAGTCCCAGGGCCCCGCCGGCCAGGATGGGACCGATGGCGATGCTCTTGTGGTAGCCCTGCTTGAGCATGATGGGCAGAGCGATAATGCCCATGGTGACCACCGCGGTGGTGCTCACCCCGGACATGGCGGCTATAATGGCGCAGATCAGAACCGTTCCCATGGACAATCCGCCCCGGATCGGTCCGAGCAGCTGGTACATGAACTCGTAAAGCTCTTCCGCGACGTTGGATCTTTCCAGCACGCAGGCCATGAAGATGAACAGGGGCATGGCGATCAGAACCATGCTGGACATCATGCCGAAGACATTGGTGGCGACGTAGGGCAGCGTGTGGGGGCCAATGAAGATCAGGGTGGTGATGATTGAGCTGCTGGCCAGGGTGAAGGCCATGGGAAACCCGGTGATGAGACCGAAGGCCAGGCCGCCGACCAGCGTCAAGATAGGAAGCCATTCTGTCATGATAATTCCTTCCCGGTTATAGCGAGTTTAAGAGTCCGGATGTAGTGGGCCAGGCCCTGCAGGAGCATGAGCAGGGCAGCCAGAGGAATGGTCAGTTTCACCGGCCACAAGGGCGAAGCCCAGGGGGAAGGGGAGACCGTTTGCTGCAGCTCCACCGCCCGCGCAGCGATGACGTACCCATACCAGAACAGTATGCCGATAAACAGGAAAAAAAGCAGGTAGGTGAAGGAGTCAATAATGGCTCTGCCCCGCTTAGAAAAATGGTTGTAGACAATGTCGATCTTGACATGCCCGTGATGCAGCAGGACATAGGGTCCGGCGAGCACGGCATAGGCCCCGAAGAAGTGCAGGGCCAGTTCGTGGCACCAGATGGTTGGAGAATTGAAGGCAAAGCGCATGATAACATCATACAGCAGCAGGAAGGTGAGCAAAAAGACCAGGACACTGACCAGCTTTCCGCTCCACTCGCTGAGAAAATCGATTGCAGCCAGGACACGTTTCATTCTAATCCCCCTTTCAGGAGCAATCAGGTCGGCTTGCGGAGACGTCCCCGACAGAATCGGAGACGACTCCACAGGACTGGTGTGCAGTCAGGGATTATTCCGCATCCCAATAGCCCTGCTCAACGGCCCATTGCTCGGTTATCTGGTAAATTTCACGAAAGGCTTCGTTCTCGAGATATTTATCCGGGACCACTTCCCGGGCGGTCTCGGCCAGTTTTTTGGCGTCTTCCTCGGACCACTTCACGATTTCAATGCCCTCCTTCTCCACGAAGTCCCAGGCGTCTTGGATGGTCAATTCAGCCTCGAACTTGTTTCTGGCGGTTCCGACTTCACAGGCGGCTTCCAGGATGGCTTTGAGGTCGTCCGGCAGGGATTTCCAGGTATCCATGTTCACGATAAAGGCGTCGGCGGCCGGGCCGACCACTGTGGGATATTTCACCCAGTATTTGGTGACTTCATGGAAGCCCATGTCCACCATGTCCGCTGCATGGGAAAAGGTGATGGCGTCCACACCGCCGGTGGAGAGCATGGTGTAGATTTCGTCACCCGGGGTCCAGATGGTCCCGGCGCCCAGTTCGGCCAGCTGCAGGGCGATGAGCTCTGAGGACCTGAATTTCAAGCCGTCGAGGTCTTCGATCCCGTTGATGGGTTCTTTGGAGATCATCAGGTTGTCCAGGGTCCAATAGAGATTGCCCACAAGATGCACCCCGTGTTTGGCGTATTCCTGCCGCAAAAGCTCCATGATCCGTCCGTCTTCGTATTCTTCATAGAGATAGCGCAGCTCGGCGATGGTCTTTGGAGCGGCCATGCAGTCTCCGTGGGTAAAGGCGACCGGAATCTGGCCCGGGAAATAGCCCGGCCAGATAAAAGTGGCCTGCATCACGCCCATGCTTACGGCGTCCAGCTGTTCCGCCACCGGAACGATGGCGCCGGGAGCGCTGGGTTTCATCTGCAGGCGGCCGTCGGACATCCGCTCCACATAGTCGGAGATATAGCCGATGGTGTCCCAGGTGATGCCTGAAGGCAGCCAGGATGAGGGCTGCCATTTATAGGTTTTTGAAAGCGCCGGGGAAGCGCTAGCGAGCAAAAAAGCGCCGAGCAGCGCCAACATCAGGCTCCGTGTAAACATGCTTCGAATTTTCATTTCTGTCTCCTTGCAAAAAAGGTGCGTGTGATACAGATTCCGGTCCTCGACAGTGATTTCCTGGACGCAGCATCACCTCCTTAAAAGCGCCAACTCAAAGTAATGTTTGTAAAAAATTCAACCAGATATACGGACAAAGCGAAGCATTATAATGGTTAGACCAATAGATGGTTTTTTCCTTTTTGTCAAGGATTTTTTTCTGAAATTGAGTCTAGAGTTGAAAGCCATGGGGAAACGGATCCTCCGGGTCGATGACGAACTGATGAAAACCGGTGATAAAAGCCTGCCCGGTGATTTCCGGGACAATGGCCGGCCGGGAATCCACCTGGGTGGTTTCGACTATGGTCCCGTAAAATTCAGTCTCCAGGATGCTCTGCTGGGTGTAGGGCCGGCCCGGTGGCAGTTTCCCCTTGTGGTGCAAGAGGGCCATTTTGGCGCAGGTCCCGGTACCGCAGGGGGAGCGGTCGATTTGTCCTGAGCCGAAGATCACCACGTTTTTCGGGGGGTCCTGCTCGGCATAGAATTCAATGAGCGCAACTTCCGATTCGGCCATGGTTCCGGGATGCTTGAGCCGGAGTCTGCTGTTGAGGGTTTCGCGAAGCGCGAGGGCTGTGCCGGTCAAGGCCGGCAGATTTTCAGGTACGAGATCCAGACCCAGGTCGGCGGCATTCACCAGTCCGAAGTAATTGCCGCCGTAGACCACATCCACGGAGACCTCCCGCCCCTGAACAGGAACACGCATATCGGAATGCCAGAAGGCGGGTTGATTGCGAATGGTCACCCATTGGCACCGACCGTCCCGGATTTGGGTTTTGGCCTCGATCAGTCCGGCCGGGGTATCGAAAGCGATTTTTGTTTCGAATGGGTCCGGGGCACCGGGAAGGGCAATGATTCCGGACTCCAGTACCGCGGTGACAACCCCGATGGAGCCGTGGCCGCACATGTCCAGATAGCCGCCGCCGTCCATGAACAAGACCCCGATGTCGGCGCCGGGCGTGGTGGGCTCGGTGAGGATCGCGCCGAACATGTCCCGGTGCCCCCGGGGCTCCCAGAGCAGGGTGCGCCGGACAGGATCCTTGTTTTCCATAAACCAGTTCTTTTTGGCGGCCATATCCCGGCCGGGGATGGGCCCGAGCCCGGCGCTAACCACCCGGGTGGGCTCGCCCATGGTATGGGTGTCGATGCTCGTGATCCAGGAATTGAATTGCATGTGAAGCCTTCATTAGTGGTTTCTTCGCTATCGAAATCGAAATCGCTATCGAAAATTGATCTGCTGAAAATGAAGACTTCGATTCCGATAGCGATAGCGATTCCGACCGGGATTTCTTCCTAATCTCTTCAATCCAAAATCTCTAGACCAGCCCGCCTTCGCTCAGAGGCTTGTTTTCCAGGATCCGGATCGGATCGAAGACGGACAGATCCATGGCATGGGGCTTGTTCAGAATGAGCTCGCTGATATAGCGGCCCACGGCCGGAGCCTGCTGCAGGCCGTGTCCTGAAAAGCCGTTGACCAGATAGAACCCCTTGAGTTCCGGCCACTCCCCGAGAAGGGCGTTGCCGTCCATCTGATTGACCGCATAGAGACCGGCCCAGCCCCGGACCAGCTTCAGGGATTCAAAGGCCGGCACAAACTCGGCCAGTTCCATCCACAGCTCCTCCAGGAAGCGTTTCCGGTCCCAGGTGAAATCGAACCCTACCGGGTCGTCGTCCTTGGATTTTCCCACCAGCAGGAGGCCGCCGGTTTCGGTTCGGAAATAGAGCCCGGAGCCGATAATGGTCAAGGGCAAGGGACCTTCGGGTTTGACTTGGGGGTCCAGGGCAAAAACCTGGCGCTTCACCGGATCGATGGGCAGTTCGACCCCGGCCGTAGCCGCGACCCGGGAGGCCCAGGCCCCGGCGCAGTTGACCACGGATCCGGCCTGCAAAATGCCGCCGGAGGCCAGCTGTACCCCGGTGGCCTGCTTGCCGCTTGTTTTCAGGGCCGTGACCTCGTCGGCAATAAATGTCGCCCCTTGGGCCGCAGCCTTGGCTTTGTAGGCCATGAGCACGGCATAGGCGTCGAAATGTCCGTCTTGCGGTCCAAAAGTGCCCCCGGCGTACTGATCCGCATCATACAGGGGATAGCGGTCCTTGATGCCGTCCGGGTCCAGCCAGGTCACATCACAGCCCAGTTCCTGCTGCATTTTCAGATTTTTTTCAGCTTCCGGACGGGAAGCCTCGTCCACCAGGAAAAGGTTGCCCTCCCTGCACAGAGCGATATTGGGCCGGGAATCCCCGACCTGCATCTCCTCTTCAAAACGATTGAAGATTTCAGAGGTGTATTGTGAAATCAGCACGTTCTGCTTGAGACTGAACTGGATTCTGAAATTGACCATGGACAGGGTGGTGGATGCTTTTTCATAGCTGGGATCGCGTTCCACGACCGCCACCTTGAGGGAATCCTCCGCTTTGGTCAGGGAATAGGCCAGGGAGGATCCCATGACGCCACCGCCGATGATGATCACGTCGTAGTGCTTCTGCTCGGACATACAGACTCCTTTGTCAGCCCTGCCGCCGGCAGGGCTCGTATGAAACTTGATTTTTCTTTCTCCGTCACCCCGGCGTAGGCCGGGGTCCAGCTTTTTTAGTCTGGATTCCGGCCTGCGCCGGAATGACGGAGGATGTGACTTGTTTCTTTTTCGATCAAACTGGACGTCTGCGGCCAGCGCCAGGGCTGACATATAAGTATTGATAAGGCTTTAGAGAACACTCTGCATTTCTGCATTCTTTTCTTGCCAATTTCGAATTTCGAATTTCTAATTTCAAAGTGAACCTGGAACCTTTGGGTTGCGAACGAGGCCCGCTTTAAACAGCTTTGTATTTCGGTCCGTCACCGCCTTCAGGGCAGTGCCAGGTGATGTTTGCATAGGGATCTTTAATAACGCAAGTCTTGCAGTGCAGACAATTGGAGGGAGTGATCCTGATCCGGGGCCGGTTTGAACCGTCCTCTTCCAGTTCATAGACACCCCCGGGACAGAACCGGGTACAGGGGCAGCCATAGGTTTCCAGACACTGAGTGTTGCAGAGGGACGGGTCATGGATCTCCAGATGACAGGGCTCATCCTCGCGGTGGGTGGTTTTGGAAAGGTAGACCCCGGTCGATTTGTCCACGAACAGCTCCTGCTCCGCTTCAGGAATGCTGAGGCCTGATCCGGCCGGCTTTTTTACGAGGGGCTGTAGCGTCCGGTGGTCGGGTTTTCCCGGCAGCGGGTCGATCAGCCCCCGTCCCCTGGTGCAATATTGGGCTCCCAGGTGGAAAAATTTGCCGAGTCCCTTTTGATTGAGGGCCTGCTGAACGTTGCGGCCTTCCTGCATCTCGGCCTGGATTTCGCTGTTTTTTACCTTCTGTTCAAAAGACTGCAAGGCTGTTTGTGAACAGTCGGATGTGCTCAAGGCTTCGGCAATGGTCTCCGCCGCAAGCAGACCGGAGTGCATGGCCAGATGAATGCCTTTCAGGGCTGGGGTGTTGTGGAATCCGGCCATGTTGCCGATACAGATCAAGCCGTCGGACGTGAGGCGGGGCCTGGTGTACAAACCTCCGGTGTTCACGGTCCTGGCGCCCTGTTCCACCACTTTTCCCCCTTTGATAAGTTCATGGATAAAGGGGTGGGCCTTGAACTGCAGCAACAGGTCATAGAGGTCCAGGCCGGGATCGCGGTAGCCCAGCCCGAGGAGTAAACCCAGGGCCACACGGGATTGGCTCATTTCATAGACAAAGCCGCCGCCGGGCTCGTAAATCCCCAGGGGGGAGCCCATGAAGTGCAGGGCGTTCAGGGGTCGGGAGCTGAAAGAGGCTTCCTCCGGGAGCTGAATGACTTCCTTGATGCCCGCTTCGAACTGTTCCGGCCGGCTGTTCCTTTTGAGATCGAGGCGGGAACTGACCTGCTCGAACAGACTGCCGGCGGCGCCTTCTCCGAGCACGGTTACCCGGGCGGTCAAATCGATGCCCGGTTCAAAATTGGCCTTGGGGTTTCCGTCCTTGTCCAGACCCTTGTCGTCGGTGCGCACCCCGGTGACGGTCCGGCCGTCCTCTGCAAACAAAACCTCGGTTCCGGCGAACCCGGGAAAGATATTCACCCCGAGTCCTTCAGCCTGTTCTCCCAGCCAGCGGGTCAGTTTGGACAGGCTCACGATGAGCCGGCCCTTGTTTCGCAGCTGACGGGGGACATAGGGCAGGCGGCGGGCCTGATTCGGGGCGAGCCAGTACAGTCCGTCCCCCCGGACCTCGGCCTCGATGGGGCAGCCCTGCTTTAGGGCCTCCGGAAAAAGGGCGAACAAAGGATCCGGTTTGAACACGGCCCCGCTCACGGCGTGGGCCCCGACTTCCATGCCTTTTTCTATGACTGCCACCTCAAGCTCCCGGCCTTGGTCCGCTGCAATCTGCATCAAGCGGATGGCCCCGGCCAGGCAGGCCGGTCCGGCTCCGACAAAGAGCACGTCCACCGGCATCTCTTCGCGTTGTATGTTTTCAGTAGGCATAATTTCAAAACTCTTTACAGTACCTTAGTGCCGTATCGGTTCATCGCTGTCATAGAAAACAAGAAAATGTGTTGCTCCGATGCAGTTGAAGTCCTTGTTGGATATGGTTCACAGTTCCAGGTTCACGGTTCACGGTTTGAAGAGGAAGATATTCGGAAGATACATTAGAATTTGAAACCATTTTTAAACATTGAACAAACCGGCCCGGCCGCCCGGCTCGCTAAGCCTTATGCTCCAGATTTCGGGTCAGCAGGGGGATGATCCGGTGCAAATCCCCCACAACTCCGAGATCGGCCTTGGCGAAAATCGGAGCCTGGGGGTCTTTATTCACAGCCACCACGGTCTTGGCCGTGGCGATCCCGGTGACATGCTGGATAGCCCCGGAAATGCCGCAGGCCAGGTAAAGCTTGGGCGAAACCACCTTGCCGGTCTGTCCGACCTGATCCTGAACAGGCCGCCAGCCGGCGTCCACGGCCGAACGGGAGGCCCCGACCGCGCCGTGCAGCGTTTCCGCCAGGGCTTCCAGGGCCGGAAAGCCTTCTTCTCCCGCGCCGTAGCCTCCGGAAACAATGACCTCGGCTTCGCTGATATCGAGATGGTCCTGCTGAACAACCGTGTCCACGAGCTTGAGTTTACAATCTGAACAGGAATCCGGAGTCAGGGTCGTGATCTCCCCTTGGGACGCGCCGGCAGGTTGCGGTTCGGCAAAGGCATTGGGCCGGATGGAGATGATCTTCGGAGCGCCCGAGAGGCTGAGGGTGGCCACAATCCGGCCGCCGTACATGGGCCGGGTCACCCGGCAGGCCCCATCCTGGATTGTGCAGCTCATGACGTCCTGGGCCAGAGGCGCTCTTAGTTTTGCAGCCAGCCTGGAGCAGAGTTCCCGCCCCTGACTGGAGGCGCCGGCAATGATCAGTTCAGGATCAGAGATCTCGAGCGCCTGGGCGGCGAGAGCGGCAAGCGTTTCGCCGCTTTTGGTCTCCACCTGTCCCGAAGCAAGACAGACCGCGCGCCCGGCCCCGGACTGCAGGGCCTGTTCCGCCTGCTCCCGGCTGTCGCTGAAGATCAGGGCCACAAGCTCCAGGCCCTGGGTATCGGCCAGGCTTTTGCCCAGCCCAATGGCTTCCCGGCTGACTTTCCGCAGCCCCTCTCGGTCCGCTTCAGTAAGAACGAGTATGGATTGTGTCATATTTCCTCCTAGCTGAAAATGCCCAGGGGCATTTTCAGATATATTTTTTTAAGTGCAGAGCTCTTTCCAGTGAGCTGAAATTAAATAAATTTTTGGACACTTTCTTGTGCATTATTTGCAATTCGAGGTTTCAGATTTTAAGGCATTGATATTGTATACTGCTCCAACTTACCTTTTTCAGGATTCTGTCGTTGAAATCAAAGGACAACCAGTCTTTGTTTCAAAAACCAAAATTGGATCAGTATATGTTCTTTCTTTCACTCGTATGAAACTTCAGAATTTTTCCTCGCGGTCTTAATCACAATCGGAATCGGTATCGAGAATTGATTGTTGTTTTGCTATCGAAATCGCTATCGAAATCGGTATCGTTAATTGGTATGATGAGGATTAAGACTTCGATTTCGATGACGATTTCGATTTCGAGGATTTCAGCAAACCGGGAGAGGTCATCGTGTTCTTTTCTTCATTCTGTAACCGTGAACCTCTTCAACCTCTGGTCCGTGAACCGTACAAACTGTACAAACTGTATAAACTGTATAAACTGTATAAACCGTACAAACTTCCCCAACCGTGAACTGTGAACCGTGAACCCTCTTAACCTCTTGTCCGTGAACCTCCCTGCAACAAGCAGCATCCCTGATTAAAGCAGATCCATTTCCCTGAGCCGGGTTGCCAGATTGGCAGCCTGCTCTTCAGGGCTTTCTCCGGGAATCATCTCTCCCGCCCGCTTTGACGAGGGGACTTTTAGGGATTCGATCCTGATGTTGGGCTGGGGCAGGGCGGAGGGCTCCAGGCCAAGATCGGACAGGGTCTTTGTATCGATGGGCTTCTTTTTGGCCTTCATCATGCCCGGCAGCGAGATGTAGCGCGGTTCATTCAGGCCCCGCTGGACCGCTATGAGCGCCGGCAGCGGAGATTTTATTTTCATATGAGCCCGGTCGGTGCTCTGCCGGCAGCGCAGGGTCTGATCCTCAATTTCCTGATGCGTCACATCCGAGATGTAGGGAATGTCCAGTTCATGCGCTACAGAGGCGCCGGTGAGCTGCAGGTCGTCGTCAACCGCCCGCTGCCCGCAGAGGATCAATCCGTACTCCAGGGTCTTGATGCAGGCCGCCAGGACCTGGGCCAGACCCCGGGTATCGCAGCCGTCCAGGTCCGGATCCGTGATCAGGATCGCCTGGTCGGCCCCCATGGCCAGTCCGGAGCGCAGGGCGTCCTGGGATCGTTTCGGACCGGCGCAGAGCAGGGTGACTGTGCCGCCCAAGGACTCTTTGATCCGCAGGGCCTCTTCCACGGCGATCTCGTCATAGGGATTGAGAACCCAGTTCAGGTTGTCCTCGACAATGCGTGCGGCCTGCGCATCGACTTCAATGGCCGACTCGGTATCCGGGACCTGTTTGATAAGCACAATGGTATCCATAAGGTGTCTCCTAAGTTTCTTCATTGATCAACCCGGCAGTCGCTGGATTTAAAATTGGTGTTAAAGTTTTATCGTATATTATAAATTATTTCTGGGTAGTTACGTACCCTTTGAAACAGTAAATTTTTCTGCCTTCGGCCCTGGTCTCCCGGGCCGAATGCGAAAAATTTACAGGTAGCCGTGATAGGGATGCTGGACCACGGCTGTCTGAAGGTGCTTGATCATGGTATTGAAATCAAAGACCGGCAGCGAAACCGTCTCCTGCACGGCATGGGCAAAAGGCGGGAGGTCGCTGCATTCGAGGACCAGGGCGCCAAGATCGTGATTGGAGGACTTCATTTCCTTGGCCGCCTGGACTACTTCCCGCTCCATACGCTCGGAATCCAGTGTCCCCTTTTCCTCGAGGATGGCTTCCCGGAACTCTTGAGAATTTTCCAGCCCCCGGATTACCAGACCGCTCTGGTCCTGCACGCCCACGGCCTGAAAATGGCTCTCGGTCAGGGCGCCGGCATTGGCTGTGAGGATGCCGATTTTCTTGTTTCGGGGAAGGATCTGACGGATGAAGGGGAGCTGCAGGAGGCTGGACATGCAAACCGGGATGTGAACCGCGTCTGCGATTTCCCGTTGAAAAAGTGCCATGAACCCGCAGGCTCCGGCGATGCCCCTAACGCCTTCGGCTTCCAGTTCCCTGGCGCCGTCGACAAAAGGCTGGATCAAGGCCGGGTCTCTTTGGTTGATCAAGCCGTCGATTGAGGCTTCGGAAATTTCTTTATACCGGACCGGGAAGGGGAAGCTGGTGGCGTTCCCGACGTTGCCGGGTATGCAGGGATAGGTGGCGTTGAGGATGAGTATGCCGAT
The DNA here is from genome assembly GCA_011389765.1 of Desulfohalobiaceae bacterium S24. GTDB lineage: Bacteria > Desulfobacterota > Desulfovibrionia > Desulfovibrionales > Desulfothermaceae > JAABTT01. The sequence goes on from JAABTT010000065.1 coordinate 16,474, forward strand.
GGGAATGCCATGCCAGCTCTGGCTTTTACGGGCTACACGATAAACGGTCATGATGCTTCCTCCGTGGGTCCAGGCAGGGCGTTTTAATGAAATACCGAACAGTACTCGCTGTGATTATTTGTAGTATACAATAGGTATTGAAAAATGTCAAGCCATATATTTGACCTGTCAGGAGTCGTGGTCCCTCAACCGGAAGATGTTTAACCGGAGCGGTTGCCGAAGAATTTAGCCTGGATACGTTCGATATGGGAAAGCAGGTGCCTGTGCCGGATATCACCTGTCGCGGCGGGTTTGTTTTTTTCCAGGGCCTGCATGGTTTCAGTGATTTCATTGGCCATAGACCGGACTTCAGCCTTCCAGTCCCCTCTGTCCATGGTCAGATACCAGATCCTGAAAGTGATTTGGTAGAGCAGTTCGGAGATGTCTTTGAGAATGGGATTGCCGGCCGCTTCATACAAGATGTTGCGAAAGCTGAAATCGACATCGGCCAGGGCTTTGCGGTCTTTCTCCGCCTCCAGCTTCCTGCAGTCTTCCCGGACCGCGGCGATGCCCTCGAGATGGTTTGGGCTGATATGTTCGGCCGCCATGCGTCCGACCAGGCCTTCGATTTCCACTCTGGTCTGGTAGCTGTTCAGCATTTTTTGGAACTCAATTTCCGTGATCATGGTCCCGGTCCGGGGCAGGATTCTGACCAGCTGCTCCCATTCCAGCCGGTACAGGATCTCCCGCATCGGGGTGCGGCTGACCCGGAATTCTTTGGCCAGGACATTTTCATTGAGGATCTGTCCCGGCTGGTATTCCATAAAGAGGATTCTGTCTTTCAGGGCCTTGTAAATGTCTTTGTTCATGGCTTAGTACTGTCACTGTCCTCTGGCCTGCTTGCGTTTTTGGTTCAGACCGATCGGGTCAAGCCTCCGTCAACCCTGATGTTTTGACCGGTGATATAAACGGCGTCATCAGAGAGAAGGAAGGCCGCAGTGGCGGCGATCTCCTGGACCGATCCATACCGGCCCATGGGGATGCGCTTGCGGAAGTCCTCTTTTTCCGGAAGACTGTCGATAAAACCGGGCAGGATATTGTTCATACGGATATTTTTGGGGGCATAGGCATCGCAGAACAGTTTGGTGAAGGCCGCCAGGCTGGACCGAAAGGCGGCTGAGGTCGGAAAATTGGGGTCCGGTTCAAAGGTGGCGAAGCTTGAGATATTGACGATGGCCCCGCCGTCCTGCTGTTCCATGATCGGGGTCACCAGACGGCAGACGCGCACCACATTCAGGAAATAAACCTCCATGCCCTGATGCCATTCCTCGTCGCTGATTTTCAGGATGTCCCCCTTGGGACCGTGTCCGGCGCTGTTGAGCACGGCGTCGATTCTCCCATACGTGTTGTAGACCTTTTCGACGCAGGCCTTCAAAGCTTCGGGATCCTGATTGGAACCGGTGAATCCGATACCGCCCAGTTTTTTGGCCAATTCTTCGCCCCGGCCTGAAGAGGACAGGATAGCCACGGAATAGTCCTGTTGGGCCAGGGTTATGGCTGCTTCCGCTCCCATTCCGCTTCCGCCGGCCGTGATCAAAACTGTTTTTTTCGGGGGCATGATGTCCTCCTCCTAGTATGGAAAGCGGGCTTCGCCGCAAGTTCAGATGAAACTCGATTTCGATGACGATTTCGATTTCGATTCGGGATTAACCGTACAAACTGTACAAACTGTACAAACCTCTTCAACCTCTGGTCCGTGAACCCTCTTGTCCGTTTTTCTCGGTTTTTTATTCGTCATTCGGCGTTGAAAGTTCGATGTTCGACGTTCCTTCAACCTCTGGTTTCGATTTCGAGGATTTCAGCAAACCGGGAGAGGTCATCGTGTTCTTTTCTTCATTCTGTAACCGTGAACCGTGAACCGTGAACCCTCTTAACCTCTTGCCCCGATTTCGATGACGATTTCGATTTCGAGGATTTCAGCAAACCGGGAGAGGTCATCGTGTTCTTTTCTTCATTCTGTAACCGTGAACT
>JAABTT010000066.1 GCA_011389765.1 Desulfohalobiaceae bacterium S24
CCCAGGGCAGATGTGTCCGCCCCAGGGGGAGATTGCTGATGGGAAGCTCATAGAAGTTCCGGCTGAGCCGCAAAGCCAGGGACCCGGCCCCGGGCCGGGGCAGATCCAAGGCCCCGCTTCGCTTGAATAGCCCGATGCTGTTGTAGCTGGAGTCGTAGCTATAGCCGCAGGCTTTGATCCGGGAGAGGATGCGGTTGTTGATGGAAAAGGTCGGGGCCCGGTAGCCCCGGACCGGAGATCCTGTGATGTCTTCCAGGAGTTTTTTGCTTGTCTGCAGGTCCTGGTCCAGGTCCTGCTCGGGCAGCTGATAATTGAGATCGTGCCGGTAGCCGTGGGAGGCGATTTCATGCCCCTGCCCGGCTATGCGGCGCACCAGCCCGGGCAGCCGTTCAGCCAGCCAGCCCAGGATGAAAAAGGTGGCCTTGACCGGGGGGCCGTCCCGGGACAGGCCTGCCTCAGGCCCGGGACGAGCCTCGTCCAAAAGTCGCAGCAGGCGGTCGGTGTTGGCTTCGACCCGCAACTCCCGGCTCGGCCAGGTGGCAGAAGGGATGAAGGGCTTGAAATTTTCCACCTGGAACCAGTCTTCCACATCAATGGTCAGCAGGAAGGCCGGCTCCCGGGTGTTGGCAGCTGAAGGCTCGGGCATGAGCATATCCCTGAATCAAGGAAAGCGCACGGCAAGCCGGCCCCCGCCTTCCGGGGCGTTGGCGAATTCAATCCGGCCGCCGTGGGTCTTGATAATGTTGCTGGCAATGGCCAGGCCGAGGCCGGTGCCCTGATCTTTGGTGGTATAGAAGGGTTCAACATATTTGTTTTTCTGGGAGAGGTCAAAGCCGGGACCGGAATCCTGGATGAACAGGGTGTTCTCCTGGGACGACCAGGTGAGGGCAATGGTCCCGGAATCCCGGATGGCCTGTATGGCGTTGGTCAACAGGTTGTACAGGGCCCTGTACAGCAGGTCGTAGTCGCCTTTGATCCGAATCTCCGGGGGCAGGTTTGAACTGAGCCGGATGTTTTTGTTTTCAAACTCCGGCTTGAGAAAGGCGGTGATATCCCTGAGGATGGCATCGAGCCGGACATCGGCGATGGCCGGCTGCTTGGGCCGGGCGTAATCCAGAAATTCATTGACCGTGCTGCTGAGCCGGGTGGATTCATCATAAATGGCCTTGGGCAGTTCCGGGCCCAAGGTCTGCGCGGATTCAGCCTTTTTCAGGAGCAGCTCGGCGCTGCTCTTGATGATCCCCAGGGGATTGCGGATTTCATGGGAAATGCCGGCCAGCATCCGGCCCATGCTGGCCATTTTTTCATTTTCATGCAGGCGGTTCTCCAGGCGCTCTTTTTCCCTGATCCGCTCGGCGATCATGCGGTCGGCCCTGCGGATGATGAAATACAAGAGAATGAAGAGGATCAGGGATGAGATCAATACCACCACCGCGATCATCAACTGGAAATAGGTGATGGTCTCGTAATCCCGGGTGATGTCCTGGGTGAATCTGAGGATGCCCATGACCCAGCCCTGGTGTTCAGGCGCCAGGCTCTGTTCCGTGCGCAAAGGATAGGTGGTTTCCAGGACATAGCTTTCCTGGGGCAGATTGAAGGAAAAAAAGGACCAGAAGGGGACGTTCTTTTTGATGACTCTGAAGTGGATGCTTCTCGATTCTGCGTATTCCTGCGCCTTGACAGCAGGAACGTCCCGTCCGATCCCCTGGCCTTCGAGGGAATAGGCCAGGGTGTTGTTCAGGTCATAAATGCGCAAGCGCAACACCTTGAAGCCGTGAATCGTGGAGTCAACCACCCGATCCAGACGTTCGTACTGGGACTTGTCCCGGAGCTTGATCTTGCCGAAACTGAGCACGGTGGGCAGGCTGAAGCGCTGGTAGACCTGGTGGTTGAGGTTTTCCGCCAGCAGCCTGGCGAAATCGCGGTCTTTCTGGAGCACCGCCTGCTTGGCATAATTGCCGAGGGTGAAGGTCAGAAAGAGGCTGGAGCCGAGGATCAAAATCAAGGAGCTCCAGGACAGGAACTTGACCAGTTGAAAGGGATGGGCCGGATCGGGGGAAAATGGGTTGCGCACAGGGATGCCCTTTGTCAGCTTTGCCAGAGGCAAAGCTCGTATGAAACTTCAGCTGATACCACGAACCGGACACAGAGCTCTCTTTCGCTTTAACGCTTCCGGCTCTTGGTTTTCTAAGGCTTGCTCACGGGGGATCTTTGCCCCCTCCGGACTCTTTGTTTTGTGCTTTGACAGACAGCCTTATCTTCAATGGAAATAGATCTCTTTCTTCGAGTTGCAAGCTGAGGCCACGGTCCGGTTTCCCCCGGCGAGCAAGCCTAAGAAACCCTACGAGCCTCCCAGCGAGGTCGCGAAAGAGAACCCTGTGACCGGTTCTCTGTCCTGTAATATACTGATCCAATTTTGGTTTTTGAAACAAAGACTGATTGTCCTTTGATTTCAACGACAGAATCCTGAAAAAGGTAAGTTGGAGCAGTATATCTTGTTTGTACGGTCAGTTTCTTCATTGATCAAACCGGCGGCTTCCGCCAGTGGCAGGGCTCTTGTGGATAAACTATCCTTCTTCTTCCGGAAATTCAACCTTGAAAACAGGCTATGCTTGGGATAGAATTTGAGATGTCTTTATCCAATCTTCAATTTTAAATCCTACAGGGAGGACTTATGCAGGTTCTGATACTTTATTACTCCAAGACAGGCAATACCAAACAGCTGGCCGAGGCGATCGCCCAGGGCGTTCAGGACGTTTCCGGCGCCACAGCGGTCCTGAGGGATACCACAACAGTGAGCAAAGACGACTTTGTGGCCGCGGACGGGATTGTGGCCGGATCTCCGGTCTATTTCGGGGCCATGGCAGCGGAGCTCAAGGCGGTCTTTGACGGTTTGATAAGTGTCCGTAAAAAAATGGAAGACAAGATCGGAGCGGCTTTTGCCACGTCCGGCCACCACACCGGGGGCAAAGAGACCACCATGTTCTCTATCATCCAGGCCATGCTCATCTGCGGGATGCTGATCGCCGGCGACCCCCTGGATGCCACCGGGCATTACGGGGTGGCCTGCGCCGGCGCCCCTGATGCAGAGGCCCTGGAGAACGGGAAGAAGCTGGGCCGAAGAGTGGCTGAGCTCTGCAAAAGGATGCAGGGCCCGGCAGCGTAAAGCCGGCTCCGCCCGCAGCGGAGAAGACTGGATCACTCCAAGTCGTAAATGGCATCATCCTTGACCGGAGCTTTGAGTCTGGACAGGCCCCCTTTTTTGGAAGCGAAAAAAGGGTCTTCGTTTTCCAAGACATCGCCCAGTTCCGCCTCGATCTGATCCGGGTCTTCTCCTGCTTCCAGCCGGCGCATGGCTTCTTCCATGCCGGATCCCATGTCCAGGCCGGCCGAGTCGCAGAGTTTTTTCATCAGGCGGGCGGCCTGTTTGGGGTCGTCCTCATCAAGCCGGCCGGCCTCCTGTTCCATCAGCTGCAGGGCCCGCTCCATTTTGGACTCGTCAATGTCCGGGAGATCGCCGGTTTCATCTTCGCTGCGTCCCTTGGAGACGGCAAAGATGGAAACCTGGCGGGAGAGGTCGGGTTTTCCGCATTTTGGGCAGGCTGGGATTTTTTCCGTGTTCACCCGGGGGGAGAAAAAACTGTAGATGGTATGGCAGTCTGAACAGTAGAATTCGTAAATCGGCATATACAGATCCCCCCTTATGATGGACTATGAATAGTGCTATGGTAAATTCGAAGCACGAAACTCGAAATTCGAAACAAGCACGAAATTCAAATTTTCAAATGACAAAAAATTGAGAAAATACAATAAAAACAGATCATTATTGTTGCGCTGGGGTACGAAGTCTGAATTGACGCCAACTATTGGTATACTGATCCAATTTTGGTTTTTGAAGCAAAGACTGACTGTCCTTTGATTTCAACGACAGAATCCTGAAAAAGGTAAGTTGGAGCAGTATATATGTAAAACCGGGGAAAAGCGAAAGGGATTTCCTGTGTCTCCTGTGCAGGCTTACAGGTTTCAGGCCGCGAGATTTATGCGGCGACCCTGATCCAGGACAGGCTGCAGGTGCCTTTCCCCGGCAGGAGGCAGGTCAATTGGTCGAGGCTGGTGCCCCATGTCCGGCTCTTCTTTTTTTAATCACCTTTTCTCCGCAGTCAAGAGACGTTTTTCCAATTTTTATCCAAAGGAGAGGCCTTATGTCGAGTGCAGCGAACTCTGAAACTGATTTTTCCCGATGTTTAGCCACTGGGCGGCCGCCGAATATTCAAAAACTGTTTCCCCATTCCCGGGCCTTGATCGTCAGCAGCAAATACATTGACCGGGCCATGATTGCCAAGGGCCGGGCCGTGGCCATGGCGGCCAACGCCAGGAGCAGTTTTGCGCTCAAAGGGGCCCTGCTGGGGGCCCAGCGGGCAAACGCCTGTCTTATCCTGGAAATCGCCCGTTCCGAAGGCGGGGTCAAGGCCTACTGCGACGTCAGTCTCTGGAATATCGCCAGGCAGGTGGACGCGGCCTGCAATGAACTGGGCATCAGCATACCTGTGGCGGTGCATGCCGATCATTACGGCATCAAGGCCAAAGACGAAATCGAACCGGCCAAGATTGAGATTCCGTCCCTGTTCGAGCACGGGATCACCTCCATTGCCATTGATGCCTCCCATCTGCCGGATGATGAAAACCTGCTGGCCAGTCTGGACTTGAACCCCCTGCTGCCGGACTGGGCCGGCCTGGAGACCGAAGTCGGGGAAATCAAGGGCAAAGCAGGCCTGTCCACTATGGAGGAGGCCCTGTTTCTGGTCCGGGGTCTCAACGCCCATTCCATTTTTCCCAACTTTATCGCCCTGAACAACGGCTCGACCCATGGCCTGGAGGAAAGCGGCCAGGGCATTCAGGTGGAACTTACCCGGCAGATCCACGAGGCCTTGGAACCCTACAAAGTCAATGGGGCCCAGCACGGAACATCCGGCAACAGCAGCGACCGCCTGCGGGCCATTGCCAGCAGCACCAGGACCACCAAAGCCAATGTGGCCACGGCCCTGCAGATGGTTTCCTGGGGGGTGGAAGTCAATGATTACGGCAATGCGACTCTCAATGCAGACGGCGAATTCTCCAAGGTCAAAGGACAGGGCGTGAGCGGGGAAGTCTGGGAGGAGATGACGGCCTATGCCAAAGAAAAAGGCTGGAGCGCCGGCGATTACAAGAAATTGAACAAACCCTTTGAGAACAGGCTGCTGGGCCAGCCTCGAGAGGTGCGGCAGCGGATGATCCAGGCGGTGGAAGACTTTGTCTACGATATGCTGGTCAATGTCTTCAATGCCCGGGACACGGCACCTTTGGCCTATGAGGATATCCTGAGCTCAGGCTCTTATGATCCGGGGAGCAGCGCAACCCGGATTGAAGATCCGGCGGAGTGGACCCGGGAGAAGATTATTGAGCGGGCCAAAGTGATCAGCTCGGACAAGGGTCCGGCCGGCGATTTCGACGATTAATTTTTTGCAAGCAAAGGACCGCTTGCAAAAAATTCATATTTTAGTCCTGAACCAGCACTTTGATGAACAGATCGCCGGGGGGGCTGCCCAGCCGCCCCGGCTTTCCTTTGCCGGCCAGTCTGAGCCTGGTTCCGGAGCAAATGCCGGCCGGGATGCTGACCCAGAGTTTTTCCGGCTTGTGCTTCGGGCTGATCTGCATGGGGATCCGGTCGCCGCGGGCCGCCTGGGCCGGGGTAATGTGCAGTTCATACAGTCGGTCCTTCCGCCTGAGCTGCAAGGTGTTGGCCTGCTCTCCGCCTGCGGGAAGCAGGCCGGCCTTTTCCCCGAGCAGGCGCAAGAGGGGAGGGCGATCCGGTTTGGAGATCTGTTTTCGAGTGTCGGCCCGGAGGTGTCCGGCCCCCTGTCTGGAGAGCCCCCGGCTCCCGAACAGGCTGATGAAGAAGATCCCGCCGATAAACACGCCTTTTCCCCCAAACAGGGTCTGCTTGATGAAGTTGCTGTCAAAGCGGAATCCCTGACGCCGAAATTCCTGCTCCAGGTCTTTGAAAATATGCCTGGCATAGGGATTCTGGAACAGGTCTCTGAGGATCTGGTCCCTGGAAAATGCGCCCTGCTGTGTCCGGTCCCGGGACTGCTGAAAATCAGCCCCCCGGCTTCGGATCTGATCGTAGCGGGTCCTTTTTTGGGGATCGATCAGGATGCCGTAGGCTTCGGTGATTTCCTTGAATTTGTTTTCGGCCAGCGGTCTGTCTTCGGGATTGCGGTCCGGGTGATAGGCAAAGGCCAGGCGGCGGTAGGCCTTCTTGATCTCCTCGGGCGAGGCCTGGGGGGAGATTTCAAGGAGTCTGTAGTAGTCCTTCAGGGGCTGATGCTGCATGCAGTGAGTATAATCAGGATGGAGAGAAAAGTAAATATTTTTGCGAACCAGAGAGTGCACTCGCCATGGAAGTTGCTCTCGAACACCACGCTTCGCGAACACATGAAGAGGCACTCTCTGGCTCACGAAAATATCAATGGCCGCCGCTGCCCAAAAATCCCGAAGCCGCCAGGGTCAGGACCAGGACCTCGAGCACGGCAATGACGGTGTAGGCCTTGTCCTTTTTTTTGATGTAGGCGGAAATGAGCATGAGATAGCCGATAATGGTTAATATGCCCAGAAAGGCGATGCCCAGAAAGTTCAAAAAGTCCCCTTTCCCCAGCAGAAGGGCCCAGCCCCAGCCGCGGCCGATTTCGGCCTCATGCAGATACTGATCCGCGGACATGCCCCAGTAGTTGGGGACTTCGTGCAGTGGTATATGGGGCGTCAAGAGGCCGGTGATATAGATGAGATAGGTAATGACCATCAGGGCGATTCCGCCCCAGGCGCCGTAAGATAGGATATTCGCGTAAGTGATTTGTTCAGGAGAAGCCTGGACAGTGTTTTGATTTGCCGTCATACTATCACCTCATGTCTGTAAGGTTAATTCAGTTTGTACGGTTTGTACAGTTGATTCAGTTTGTACAGTTTGTACAGTTAATTCAGTTTGTACGGTTTGTACAGTTTATACAGTTTGTACGGTTGTATGTGCTGTGGCCATGCTTCCGGGAAGATCAATGGCCGAGGCCCTTGAGCAGGGCTTTGAGCCCGGCAAAGATCAAGACGCCGATGACGATGTAGCGAATGATTTTGGGTTTGGCCTTGGCCAGAATTCTGACCCCGACAAAAGAACCGAGCATCAAGCCGATAATCGAGGGTATGGCGATGAGCGGGATAACGCAGCCTTTATTCAAGTAGATCCAGGCGGCTGAGGTGTCGGTGATGGAGAGCAGGAATTTGCTGGTGCCTACGGAAATTTTAAGCGGGGCCCCCATGAGCAGATTGAGAACCGGGACGTTGGCCCAGCCCGCTCCCAGGCCGAACATGCCGGCGGCCACCCCGATGATGATGAACATGAAAAACCCCAGCAGGGTGCGATGGGTTTTCCAGGGGACTGCCTCATTGGTGGTTTCTTCCATATAGGCGCCGGACATCCCGAAGGCGGCGCTGATGGCGTCTTGTTTGGTGACTGTCGGCCGTTCCACGTTTTTGGAGGCGGCCAGCAGGACTGCGATGAACAGGATAACCGCTCCCAGACAGATCTGGACGATATGCACCGGCAGGGCCAGGCCGAGGAAGGCCCCGAAAATGGCGCAGGTGGAGGCGATCAGGGCCACCGGCAGGGCCAGGCGGAGGTTGGCCAGGTTCCGCTTCAAGAGCCCCGGGCCGGCGGCCAGGGCCCCGGCCAGGGCCACAAAGAGTCCGGCCCCACGGACGAAGTCCAGATGAAACGGGAAAAAGGCGCTGACCAGGGGCACATAGAGCACGCCGCCGCCCACCCCGGCCAGGACCGCGACAATGCCCAGAATAAAGCAGAAAAACAAGAGAACCAGGGGCCAGACCCACCAGGGGTAGCCCGCGCCCCCGTCGGCTGCAGCTGATGCAGTCGCGGCATAAGCCGGCGTTGCTGCAACAAACAGGGTTCCTGTCAGCAGGCACAGGAAGCGAATTTTTTGCAAGATCTGTTTGGACATAGAAAAGCTCCTCCCTTGGATAGTGTGGCGCAGCAGCTGTGATTGTGAAAAAAAACACAAATCAGAAAAATCCATTACGGGGAATTGGAAAAAATGTCAAAGAGAAATATTTTCAAGATATTTCAAGTAATTATTTCAAAGAATGAAAATTGAGCCGGCGGCCTGATCTGCTGCGCCGGCGCCGGTCCGGCGAAAACACAGTCCGGCCTCTTGTCAGGCTCGGAAAAAAAAGGTAGCCTCCCGAAGCATAGGATGGGCGGTGCGGAAAATGCCCATGCGAATCAAGGCTTGGAGCAAAGATGTATTTCAAGAATAAAAAATTTTCCCGTCGGGATATCTTGTTTGGGTTAGGGCGAAACTTCCGAACACAGGATGCCTCTGTGGAAAAAACCGGGTTTGGACTGCAGGCTCAGGAGATAGACGGGCAGATGCGCGCGGGTGATTACGGCGCGGCTGCCGAGGCCCTGCAGATGGTGCTGCATAAGAGTCCGGATCATGTGCAGGCCAGAAAGAATTTCGGCTTTTGCCTGATGCAAACAGAGCGTTTGAGCGAAGCGGAAACGCAATTCAGGCAGGTCCTGCAGGACAAACAGAACGATCCCTTTGCCCTGCTCTACCTGGGTTTGGTCCTGCTCAAACAGGGCCGGACAGCTGAAGCGGTGTCCTGGTGGAAGGGCTACTTCAATCCGGATCAGCCGATTATCAACCGGGTTTTGAATATGCAGATCAGCCTGTATGATATGGGGTCCCTGGGATCCAAAGAAGAGATCGAGAAAAGCGTGGAAATAGCGATCCGGGAACAAAAGGCGAGCGACGGATTGTGAACGGCAGGAGGAAGGCATGAAAAAGAGCTTTGAGAAGCTGCAGATCCTGGCGGAGCGGATTGCCGAGTTGGACGAGCGGGTCATAGAAGTCTTTGTTCATTCGGATTCCCCCAGGGATCCCCTGAGTGGGGATGAGGTCTTTCTGGTGTGTCATGTGGGAGATCCCAATATCTCCAATGACCTGGACCTGTATGAGGGAGAGGGATACGGCTGGGGACTGGAGATGCAGGAAGGACTGCAGCCGGTGATTGAGACACTCGGGATCGAACTGGAAGTGGTGATTGCCGCCTTTAATTTCAAACTGTACAATGCCGGCGAATACGGCAGCTATTTCCATACCCTGTTTCTCAGGGAAGGCTATACGCCTGTATTACAACTCGCGGATCAACAGCAGAAAGAACGGGAAAAACAGATTCTGGATGAGCTGGATCTCACTAAACTGGAGGATTGAACCCTGTCAATGTTCGTCCTGGTCCATTTGTTCTTTGATTCTAAAAATCGCCGCGGCGAGGATGCAGCCCAGAAAGCCCAGAATGCCGGTGACTCCGATAAAACCCTGCAGCGAGCTGTGGCTCATGCTGCTCAATAAGGCGGCGACGGTTTCCATGTGTAACCTCCCGTCAAAACAGCCGCGACCCGGTATAAAGGGTGCGGCTGTTTTTTGCTGTCCTGTGCCTGATCGCAGCTAGTCCTTTTCCCCGGACTCGGTCTGCTGATCTTCTTCCAGTTTCTGCTTGATCATATCGCCCAGGCTGTTGCCGGCATACTCGTTGTTCTTTTCCTTGGCCTGGCGCTTCCGGTTTTCGTCTTCCAAGAGCTGCTTGATGGACAGTCCCAGGCGCCGGTCGTCTGCGCTGACCCGGATGACCTTGGCGGTGACCTCCTGGCCTTCTTCAAAGAGTTCACCCGGAGATTTGATCTTTTCCTGGCTCAACTCCGAGAGATGGACCAGACCTTCGATACCGTCTTCGACTTCGACAAAAAGACCGAAGTCGGTAATATTGCTGATTTTTCCGGTCACAACGCTCCCTTCGGGATAGGCAGCCGGAATTTTCAGCCAGGGATCCTCGCTGAGCTGTTTGATGCCCAGGGTGAATTTTTCATTTTCCCGGTCCACAGTGAGCACTTTGGCCTGGACAAGGTCGCCGACTGTATAGTTCTCTCCGGGGTGGTGGATCTTTTTGGTCCAGGAGATGTCGGAGACATGGATCAGGCCGTCAATGCCTTCTTCAATCCCGATGAAGATCCCGAAATCCGTGATGTTTTTAACGGGAGCTTCCAATACGGTGCCTTCAGGATATTTTTCAAAAACAAGGTCCCAGGGATTGGGTTTGACCTGCTTCATTCCGAGAGAAATCCGTTTTTTCTCGGCATCCACGCTCAGAACAACCACCTCGACTTCCTCGTCGATACTGACCATCTGCGAGGGGTGGCGGAGTTTGCGGGTCCAGGACATCTCGGAAATATGGACCAGGCCTTCCACTCCGGGTTCAAGCTCCACAAAGGCCCCGTAGTCGACAATATTGGTGACTCTGCCCCTGAGTTTTTCGCCTTCCGGATGCCGGTCATGGATGTTTTCCCAGGGATTGGGGACCAGCTGTTTCATGCCCAGGGACACTTTCTGTTTTTCCTGATCATAGCTCAGGACCTTGAGTTCCAGGGTGTCGTCCAGTTGGACCATTTCCTTGGGGTGTTTGATCCGCTTCCAGGAAATATCGGTGATGTGCAGAAGCCCGTCCAGACCTCCGAGATCAACAAATACCCCATATTCGGTTATATTTTTGACCCGGCCGCTCACGGTCTGCCCTTCTTCAAGGGTCTTGAGCAGTTCTTCCCGCTGCTGCACCCGCTCTTCTTCAAGAATGATCCGCCTGGAAATGATCACATTGCTGCGTTTGCGATTGATCTTCAGGATGCGGAATTCGAATTCCTGATTCACCAGGGCGTCCATATCCGGAACCGGTCTGAGGTCGACATGGGATCCGGGCAGAAAGGCTTCTATGCCCTGGATATCAACCGTGTAGCCTCCCTTGATCCGTTCGGTTATGGTGCCTTTGACATTTGTTTCTTCCTGATGAATTTTTTCCAGTTCATCAAGGACCTTCATCCGCTTGGCGCGCTTATGCGACAGCAGGATATGCCCTTCGCCCTTGTGGGTCACAAAGACGTCGAGGGCATCGCCCTCCTGGACCGTAACCCGGCCGTCTTTATCCATGAGCTCTTCGGTGGGAATCTGGCCTTCGGATTTGAAGTTGACGTCGACCAGAATTTTTTCCGGTCCGATTTTGACAATTCTGCCGTTGATCAGGCTGCCTTCTTCAACATTGCCGAAGTCATTGCTCAAGTAATGTTCCAGGGCCGATTCAAAATCAGTCTCGTCAAATCCTTGGTTTTCGCTTGTTTCTTCCAGTGTTTTTTCATGTTGTTCTAAATCTTGCATTCAATCAATACCCCCTCAATACGATAAATTTGGTCATCACTAACAGATTGAAAAAAAAATTGCAATATTTTATAAAGCTAAAAATTTTTTAGGGCTCCGACTCGTCCAGGGCGATAAGATCGTAGGTCCTGCACTCCTCGATGCGGCTGCGGACCAGTTGCCCGGGAGCTGCCCTCAAGGAGCTGATATAGGTGATTCCGTCGACTTCCGGGGCCTGGAACCAGGTCCGGCCCTGAAAAAGGGTCGGCCATTCCGGATCGGACCGCTCGATGAGGACATCCAATTCCCGGTCCAGGGTCTCGGCAAGGATCTCTTCGCTGATTGACGCCTGGAGTTTTAAAAGCTGCTCCCGACGTGCTTCCCGTACAGCCTCGGGTACCGCGGGACGGAAGGAGGCGGCCGGGGTGCCCGGCTCCGGGGAAAAAGGAAAGACGCCGACATGGTGGAGGCGCTGCGTCCGCACAAAGCGGAGCAGGGTTTGAAAGTGCTCCTCGCTTTCTCCCGGAAAACCGGTGATGAAGGTGGAGCGCAGGCAGGCCTCAGGAAAGAACCCGCGAACCCGCCGGATGATTGCCTCCGGGTCAACCTGGAAGGGTCGACCCATGCGTTTCAGGATATCCGGATGGGCGTGCTGCAGGGGGAGGTCAAAATAGGGGATGAAGGGCGGGCCGAGTTCTTTGAGAAATCTCAGCAGTTCCGGGCTCAGGCCGGCTGGATAGAGATACATCAGGCGCAGCCACTGCAGACCGGGCAGTGGGGCCAGCTGCTCCAGCAGGGTTTGCAGTCCGTTTTCAAGGCCCAGGTCCCGGCCGTAGTCAGTCACATCCTGGGCCACGATACAGATCTCCCGGACCCCCTGATCCAGGAGCTCGCCGGCTTCCTGGATCAGGCTCTGGATTGGGCTGGAGATTAGAGGTCCCCTGAGCCGGGGGATGAGACAGAAACTGCAGTGATGGCGGCAGCCTTCGTTGATTTTCAGGTAGGCTGTACCCGGACTGGTGCTCAACTGCCTCCTGGGCTTTTCCGAGATGTCCGGTGTGCGCTGTGATACTGCTGCCGCGTCGCTGTTGCCTGCGTTAAGACGGCTTGCGATGCGCCGGCCCCAGCTGGCCTGCTCCTGGAAGGAGAGCCAGAGGTCCACTTCAGGGAGCTGTTCTCGGAGTTCGTGTCCGTAGCGGGCCGGCAGGCAACCGGTCACGACCAGAAGCGGTTTGGGCTCGGCCTCCCGGAGGGATTCGGCCAGTTCGAGGATGGTCTCCAGAGATTCTTCCACAGCCGGCTGGATGAAGCCGCAGGTGTTGACCAGGACCAGGTCCGCATATTGGGGGCTGTAGGCCGGCCGATAGGCCGAACCCAGACCTCCCAGCATGTTTTCGGTGTCAACCCGGTTTTTGGGGCAGCCCAGACTCACGGTATAAACCCTGAGACTCCCGGGCCCTGTCTGCTGTATATTCATAATTCCGGATTTCGTGCCGACATGAAAATATTTAATCTTAATGCACTAAAATAATTTAAAATATTTAAAGTGATTTCCTGCTTCGAATGTATCATAGGCTGATCTTTGTGCACAAAAAGGGGCTGTTGAATTCTGTTTTAAATGCTAGTAGAATTCAAGGCAGGGCAGCGTCGGGCACGGGCTTGATAGACTGCTCCGGCTTTTTTTGTAAAGAGCATTCAGGAACCTTGGGAGCAGCTGTCTTCCTTGTAGAAAATACAATTGGATCAGGACATTGCTCCACGTCTTTTTTTGTGTATGAGGCGCGAAATGAAGATCGTTTTGGCCACTCGAAACAGAGGCAAGCTCAGAGAGCTGAACACGCTGCTCCAGACCGCGGACCCGGACTGTCAGGTCCTCGGCCTGGAAAGCTTTCCCGAAATTGGAGCCATTGAAGAGACAGGCCGCACCTTTGCAGAGAACGCTGTACACAAAGCGAGCACAGTTTGTCAATCAACCGGCCTGCCCGCTCTGGCTGACGACTCCGGGCTGGAAGTGGATGCGCTCGGGGGCAGGCCGGGGGTCTATTCCGCCCGGTTCAGCGGTTCCGGGGCCACGGATGCCGACAACAATAGCAAATTGCTTGCTGAAATGCGTGAACTGCCCAGAGAGCGCCGAAGCGGCAGGTTTCGGTGTGTGCTGAGCGCCTGTCTTCCAAACGGGGAGCAGTTGACGGTCGAGGGGGCCTGGGAGGGCTGGATAGCCTGTGAACCCCGGGGGACAAACGGCTTCGGCTACGACCCCCTGTTTGTGGATCAGGCCACCGGCCTGACCGCGGCTGAGATGTCGGAGCAGGAAAAAAATGCCAGGAGTCACAGAGCCCGGGCTTTGCATCGCTTTGTGCGGGCCTGGCCGGCATTTATCCGAAAAGAGGGCTCGGGCAAGCAGAGGGCTTTTCAGAAATGAAAAACAAGAGGTGACGCAGTATGTGCGGTATTATCGGGTATACCGGGCACAGGCCGGCTGTGCCCATTGTGATTGAAGGCCTGAAGCGTTTGGAATATCGGGGCTATGATTCTTCCGGGGTGGCGTTTATCCAGAACAGATCCCTGCTGAGCATCCGGGCCGAGGGAAAGCTGGAGATGCTGGAGCAAAAGCTTGCCAAGTCCGATCCCTATCTGGCCACCACCGGAATGGGCCATACCCGCTGGGCGACCCATGGAGCGCCCAATGAACAAAACGCCCACCCCCACCAGGACCAGACCGGGCGCCTGGCCCTGGTGCACAACGGGATCATTGAGAATTATCAAAGTCTGAAACAGGATCTTAAGCAGGAAGGGGTGATTTTTCAATCGGAAACAGACACCGAAGTCCTGGTGCAGCTCATCAGTCATCTTATGAAGCGGGATGAACTGGGTTTGCCCGAGGCTATTTCCAGAACCCTGCAACAGGTGGAAGGGGCCTATGCCCTGGCGGTCATCAGTGCGGATCATCCGGACGAGCTCTGGGCGGCCCGAAATTCCAGCCCGCTGTTATTAGGGGTCGGGACCGGTGAAAATTTTGTGGCTTCGGATATCCCGGCCTTTCTTGCCTCCACCCGAGAGGTGGTCTTCCTCGACGATCATGAGCTCGTTTGTATCCGGCCGGATTCCTGGCGGGTCTACTCCGGTCATACCCTGGAGCCGGTGGACAAGGCTCCGCAGCATGTGGACTGGGATGTGCAGTCGGCCCAGAAGTCCGGACATAAGCACTTTATGATCAAGGAGATCCTGGAGCAGCCCGGGGTGATCCGGGACTGCCTGGCCGGCCGGGTCGACCGGGACCGGGGCCGGGTGGTCCTCAAGGAGTTGGAGACCCTGGCGGTCCCTGCCCGGCTGCATATTGTGGCCTGCGGGACCTCTTTTCATGCCGGGCTGTGGGCCAAGTACATCCTGGAGCAATGGTCGGGACTGGCGGTTCAGGTGGATATCGCCTCTGAATTCCGCTACCGGGACCCCATTGTATTGCCCGAAGATCTGGTGATCGTCATCAGCCAGTCAGGAGAAACCGCGGATACCCTGGCGGGTTTGCGCATTGCCCGGGAAAAGGGGGTTCCGGTTCTCGGTATCTGCAATGTCCTGGGGTCCGCTGTAGCCAGGGAGTCGGACCTTGTTCTCTACACCCAGGCCGGGCCGGAGATCAGCGTGGCCTCGACCAAGGCCATGTGCAGTCAAATGGTGCTCCTCGTGCTCCTGGCTTTGTATTGGGGGCAGGAAAGCGGCCGATTGAAAAGCGCTTCCCTTTCCCGGGCGCTGCAGGAAATGGAGGGGCTTCCGGAGCGTCTGGAGAAGGCCCTGCCGGCTCTGCGGGAAACCGCCGGCTTTTTGGCCCAGACTTACAGTGCAGCCCGGAGTTTCTTTTATCTGGGCCGGGGCAGCAATTATCCCCTGGCCCTGGAAGGGGCTTTGAAACTGAAAGAAATTTCCTATATCCACGCCGAAGGCTATGCGGCCGGGGAGATGAAACACGGCCCCATTGCGCTCATTGATGCCAACCTTCCCACCTTTGCCCTGATTACCGAGAATGATCTGCTTCCAAAACTGCGTTCCAATCTTCAGGAGGTTCAGGCCAGGGGCGGACCGGTCATTGGATTGACCAGTTCGGCTCTGGACGTGGGGGCGGAAGATCGCTGGGAAATACCCCGGGCCTGGGGCGTGTTGGACGCTTTTTTCATGCTTCCCGCCCTGCAGTTGTTCGCCTATGAAATGGCTGTTTATCTGGGCAAGGATGTGGATCAGCCCCGCAATCTGGCCAAGAGCGTGACCGTGGAATGACAGCCTCCGGCGGAGAATCGAATGTCATGAGATACACAATTTATTTCACCCTGGGCCTCTTTGTCATGCTCAGCTTCTGGGGCCGTCCTCTCTGGGCCCTTGATACGCCTGCCCAGGCTTTCCAATCGGGGTGGGAGCTTTTTCATGACCTGCTGGACGATCCGGACAAGGCCCAGTATCGCTCCTGGTGGCTGCGGGCCAAGGACCATTTTCTCCAGGCCTATAAACACTCTCCTCAGGGATCTTATGCGCCGAAGTCCCTGTATTACCTGGGAAGGACCTATCAGGAACTGGGCAAGCGATCTTTTTTAAAAAGCGATTCCCTCAAGGCGGTGGATTATTTCCAGCGGGTAGCTCTGCGTTTTCCTGAACACAGCTGGGCCGACGACGCCAAGCTTTTTCAAGCCAAAGTCTATCTGGAGAACCTGAATGATCCGGATAAGGCCTATCTGGCACTCTTGTCCATTCGGCACACCTATCCCAAGGGCGATCAGGCGGCAGCAGCCGAAGCAATGCTTCGAGAATTGGATTCGGCGAACATGGAAAATATTGACGAGGCGGAAATCGGGCCGAAGGAACAGACGGATAAAGCGCAGACCGGTTCCAAGGGGTTGGGGGAGCTGCTCCAGGTGCGCCACTGGAGCAGTGACGATTACACCCGGGTTGTTCTCGACCTGGATGGCGAAGAGGCCTATTCCCATATGCTTCTCAATCCGGATCCATCTTTAGAGAAGCCTTTTTACCGGCTGGTTGTGGATGTCCAAAAGACTCGGCTGTCAAGCGAGGTTCCCGGGGAAATCGCCATTGAAGACGGTATTCTTCGAGAAGTCAGAACCGGTCAGTACAAAAACGACCAGACCCGAGTGGTTCTGGATATCCAGAACATTGATGACTATCGAACCTTTTCCCTGAACAATCCCTATCGAATCGTGATCGACGTCTATGCTCCGGAAACAGAGAGCCGGTCGGGAAAACAGGCTCAAACCCGGGACACGGACGATGTTTTTTCCGGGACCCTTGTGGAGCAGCTCGGTTTGGATATTCAAACCATCATGATCGATCCGGGTCACGGGGGCAAGGACCCCGGAGCTGTCTATGGCAAGCTGTATGAGAAAGATATCAATCTGCGCCTTGGGAAAATTCTCGGCAGGCTATTGGAAGACAAGGGCTTTCAGGTCCGCTATACCCGGACGGACGATCGCTTTGTCCCCCTGGAAGAGCGTACCGCCATGGCAAATTCAAAGAAGGCGGATCTTTTTATTTCCCTCCATGTCAACGCCCATGAGAACAGCCGGGTCAACGGGCTTGAGGTCTATTATCTGAACGTGACCAGTTCCAAAGATTCGGTCCGGGTGGCGGCTAGGGAAAATGCGGTTTCAGCTAAAAAAATCAGTGACCTGCAAGTTATTCTCACCGATCTCATGCTCAATTCAAAGATAGAAGAGTCCAGGAACCTGGCCGGTGTTGTGCTCAAAAAGGTCCTGGATGCCGAACGTTCGTTTTGTTCCCTCAAGGATCACGGGGTGCGCAGGGCCCCGTTTTACGTGCTGATGGGCGCGAAAATGCCGTCGGTGCTGATGGAAATCGGGTACATCACCAACAGCAAGGACAGAAAGAATTTGCAATCAAAGAATTATTTGCAATTGATGGCCCAGGGCATCGCCGACGGTATCCGGACCTATCGAGCCCAGATCAACAAATACGCTGTTTTGGGCGGAGCGGAAACAGGGTCTGATTGAAGGATTCAATCAATCAGTTGTCCAGATATCACTGACAAAGGAGACCGTGTATGCAGCTTCCGGAAGAACTTCAGGAGTTTTTAGATGACTGGACGGATACTGAAGGCAAGCCCAAACAGGCTTTTCTGGAACTTACCGAGGCCCTGGAGCCGATGCCGGGCCTGGACTTTGAGTTCAGGGCCAGGCCCGGGGTGTCCTATTCCTTCCGGGTCAGATCCCGTCCCGGTGGGAACAAACTGCTCGCCCTGATGGATATCATTGATGATGATCCCGAACAACGCTGGCTTTCGGTGTGTTTTTACGCCGATTTGATCCGGGACCCCGAGGAAAAAGGGGACCTGATTCCAGGCGGACTGCTGGGCGAAGACGGGTATTGTTTTGATCTCGAGGCCTATGATCCCCGGGAGATCGCCTACCTGCAGGAGCGGCTGCGGGAAGCCTCTCAGGCCTTGTCATGAACCATACCTGATCGCTATCGATATCGGAATCGAAGTCTTAATCCTCATCATATCAATTCTCGATACCGATTCCGATGGTGATTCCGACCCCGAGGGAAAATTCTGAAGTTTCATACGAGTTTGCGGATTTTGCCTTTCCTCGTATGAAATTTCATTGTTCTTTCTCCGTCACCCCGGCTCAGGAACGTCATCCCGGACCCCGATCCGGGACCGGGGTCCAGCTCTTACATTTTTAATCTGGATTCCGGC
>JAABTT010000067.1 GCA_011389765.1 Desulfohalobiaceae bacterium S24
CAGAATCCGCCAGCAGTGGCGGGCAGAATCGAACAGTGCTTTCCCCGCAGCTGAGCAGCAGCAGTCCGTTTTCAAAACAACGGGCCAGGATGGTGTTCCGCAGGGCCTTGTCCGGTTGTTTGCCGTGGCGGTCCTTGACCAGTTCCACGGCCTGCATGAGACCGAGCCCCCGGATATCGCCGACAGCTTCATAGGCCTGTTGGATTGTTTCCAGGCCTTGCCGCAACACCGGTCCCATCCGGGCGGCATTGGCGACCAGGCCCTGTTCAATGACCTGAATCGAGGCCAGGGCCGCGGCGCTGGCCACCGGGTTGCCTCCGTAGGTTGAGCCGTGGGCTCCCGGGGTCCAGTTCATGATCTCATCCCTGGCCACCAGGGCGCTTAAGGGGAGCCCCGAGGCAATGCCTTTGGCCGTGGTCAAAAGATCGGGTTCGATCCCGAAATGTTCGATGGCGTACATCTTGCCGGTCCGTCCCATACCGGTCTGGATCTCATCGACCATGTACAGGATGCCGTACTTTTCCGCCAGAGCCTTCAGACGCCGGTGATAGCCCTCCGGAGGGACGATATAGCCGCCTTCGCCCTGAATGGGTTCAACCACAATGGCCGCGATCTCTTCCGGAACCAGG
Source organism: Desulfohalobiaceae bacterium S24 (assembly GCA_011389765.1). GTDB lineage: Bacteria > Desulfobacterota > Desulfovibrionia > Desulfovibrionales > Desulfothermaceae > JAABTT01. The sequence continues at coordinate 630 of JAABTT010000067.1, forward strand.
ACCTGCTTGAACAGGACCTCCTCAATGTATCGAACACACTCAAGATCGCAGCCGGGGTATTCGAGATTATAGGCGCAGCGATAACAATGGGCATAGGGCACATGCCGGACACCCGGGACAAAAGGGCCGAATTTCTTTTTCTGGGTGTTTTTGGAGGCGGTCAGGGACAAGGCGCCCATGGTCCGTCCGTGGAAGGCCCCCAGAAAGGCAATGAATTCTCTGCGCCCGGAGTGATATCGGGCCAGCTTGAGACCGGCCTCCACTGCTTCGGCCCCGGAATTGCCGAAATAGATCCGTTTGGAGGAGGGACCTGGGGCCACGGCCGCCAGCTTTTCCGCCAATTCCACCATCGGGGTGTTGTAAAAGTCGGCGCTGCACATGTGCAGGAGGCGATCGAGCTGGTCTTTGGCCGCCTGGGTGACTTCCGGGTGGCAGTGTCCGGTATTGCAGACCGCGATTCCGGAGGTAAAGTCCAGAAATTCATTGCCGTCGGGGTCCGTCAGCCAGAGTCCCTCGCCTTTGACCGCGACCAGAGGGTACTCCCTGGGCAGAGATCTGGAGAGAACCTGATGATCTCTGGCTATGAGCTCCGCCGCTCTGGGACCGGGGAGTTGTTTTTGTACTGTGGGCCGGCGCATACAATCTCCTTTAAATGTTGTCGGGGATTCCCTCTTGGTCCTCCATAAGCTCAGGAGGCCGTCGATAAGCGGTGAATCTGTGTTCAACCCAATTGAAGATCCTGGTCAGAATAAAGGTGATCACAACATACATACAGGCGGCCAGGATGAACAGTTCAAAGGGTTTATAGGTTTCAGCAATTATTTTTCTCGTTATTCCGGTAAGTTCTAATAAAGTGATGGTACTGGCCAAGGCGCTGCCTTTCAGCAGCAGGATCAGTTCATTGGAGTAGCCGGGCAGAGCGATGACCAGGGCCTGGGGGGCGATGATCCTCCTCAGGAGCATGATTCGGGACATCCCCACGGACTGGGCCGCTTCAATCTGCCCATGGGGGATGGCTTGAATAGCCCCTCGGAGGATTTCCCCGGTATAGGCCGTGGTATTGAGGGTAAAGGCGATGATGGCGCACCAGTAGGGTTCACGCAATATCGGCCACATGATGCTTTCCTTGATCCAGGCGAACTGGGATAAGCCGTAATAGACAAGGAAGATTTGGACCAGCAGGGGCGTTCCCCTGAAAAAAAAGATATAGCCGTAGGCCGGAGCAAGGCACCAGATTCGCTTTGATACACGCAGCAGGGACAGGGGCATGGCCATGAGCATTCCGAAAAGCATGGACAGTCCGACCAGCTCAAAGGTCAGAATACTGCCCCGAAGCAGATCGGGGATGCTGTTCAGCATGAGGGCAAAATCCATGTTCAACTCCTCCTCATCCCTCGGCCCGCCCGTTTTTCAAAGAGCTGGATCCCGACAGTGGTCACCACGGCCAGACCGAGATAGATCAAGGCGGCGGCCATGTAAATGGTAAAGGGTTTTTTAGTATACCGGACGGCAAAGGCCGAGGCCCGCATGATTTCCTGGAGCCCGATGACTGAGACCAGAGCGCTGTCTTTCTGAGATACGAGAAAGAGGTTGCCCAGGGCGGGGATAGCCACGATCCATACCTGGGGCAGGATGATGCGTCGAAAAATGAGCGTCCCGGGCATGCCCATGGACCTGGCGGCCTCAATCTGGCCTTTGGGTATGGACTGGATGGAAACCCGAAAGACATCGGTGGCGTAAGCCCCATAGGCGATGCCCAGGGCCGCCACCCCGGCCGCAAAAGGGTTGATTTCCAGGTATCCGCCGTAGCCGAGGGAGGTCAGCAGGTTGTTGATGACCACGGTCCCTCCGAAATAGATGCCCAGAATCAGGATCAGCTCCGGTATGCCGCGGACAATGGAGGTAAAAACCTCAGCCAGGAAATTGAGAATTTTGAACCTGGACAGTTTGGCCCCGGCTCCAATCATGCCGGCGATCAAGCCAAAGATCAAAATCGCAAGGATGAGCTTGATGGTCATCCAGGTCCCGGCGAGCAGAAGATCGCCAAAGCCGTATAAGTCAAGCATCTGGTCCACCACCCCAAAGCCGGTCAGGCTCTGTTGCCTGAGTGACCGGGCGCTCTAAGATTGAAGATTGAATACTGAATATTCCCTGTCGATTCGTGCCGAAAAGTAGGTGTTGCTAAGGCTCAAGCCAAAAATATTTTTGAACAGGCCCAGGGCTCAGCCCCGTTCGAAAACGGGGCTTTACGAGCAGCTATCCGAAGCCAGCGACCGGGTAAGCCTCCGGCCGCTTACTTTTCGTAGGGATAGATATCCACAGGGAAGTATTTTCGGGCAATTTTTTTATGGGTCCCGTCGGCGATGATTGCATCCAGGGCCGCATTCAAGTCTTCTTTCAGCTCTGTCTCTCCTTTACGCAGGGCAATGGCCACACCTTCCCCGATATAATTCGGGTTGCTGACAGGCTCGCCCACAATTTCACACCCCTGGCCTTCTTCTGATTCCAGCCAGCTGGACATATAGAAAGATGTGGCCAAAACCGCATCCAGCCGGCCGGCTTTCAAGTCCAGGTTATGGTTTTGGACGGAATCATAAAATTTGATGTCGACGACGTCCGCGTAGACGCCTTCAAGGTACCTGGCCCAGGTGGTGGCGGTCTGCACACCCACGGTCTTGCCTTTCAGGCCTTGTTTGGAAATCTCCAGATCCGCTCCTTCCTTCGCTACAAAACTTCCGGTTTCGTAGTAGTAGGGTTCAGTAAAGGCCACGGCTTCTTTCCGTTTATCCGTAATGGACATGCTGGCCACAATGACGTCGAATTTTCTGGCCAGAAGCCCCGGGATCATGCCGTCCCACTCCTGGATCACGAGTTCGTAATCGTCCTTGTCGAGTCCCATTTCTGCTGCCAGGGCACGGGCGATCTCCACATCGAGTCCGGACAGGGATCCGTCGGGCTTTACATAGTTAAAGGGCCGGTAAGCTCCCTCGGTGGCGATTTTCAGAACATCGCCGCCCATAGCCAAACCGCTTGTTGCCAAAAACAAAACCAGGGTGAGAAATACAACTGCTTTTTTCATGATCGATTCTCCTCATAGATTTAGTTAAAAGGTTAAAAGGATGCCATAGAATTGAAGATTTAAGATTGAAGATTTAATATTGCTGAATACAAGTAAATCAAGAAGTTACAACGCCAATATCAGACTTCGTACACCAGTACCAATTATGAGAGTTAACTGTTCAAACTGATTGATTTGACTTCAAAATTGGACATTTCACAGGCGTCAGGTGTCAGCGCCGGCCGCTGGCAGGGCGGACCGGCCAGTTTGATCAATAAAGAAACTATTGGTTCACCACCTCCGTCATTCCGGCGTAGGCCGGAATCCAGACTGAAATTGTAAGAGCTGGACCCCGGCCTACGCCGGGGTGACGGAGTAAGAACAATCAAGTTTCATACGAGGTTTCGGGTGTCAGTGGCAGAATGATAAAACTTTGCTTTTCTTGAGATATGCATCAGGCATCCATGGACAAAAATTTTCGACAGCGCTCTGATTGCGGATTGTCGATGACTTCCTGGGGCGTTCCCTGCAGTTCGATCTGCCCGTTGTCCAGAAAGACGATCCGGTCGGATATCTCCCTGGCGAAGCTGATCTCATGGGTTACGATGAGCATGGTCCGCCTCTCTTCGGCCAGGGTCCTGATGACCCGCAGGACTTCGCCTACCAGCTCAGGGTCCAGGGCGGACGTAGGTTCGTCAAAGAGCAGGACTTGAGGTTCCATGGCCAGGGCCCGGGCGATGGCCACCCGCTGCTGCTGTCCCCCGGAAAGCTGACTGGGATAATAATTGCTCTTGTCATAGATCCCCACTTTTTCCAGGAGCACGTCAGCCCGCTTCCGGGCCTCGGCCTTGGAGAGCTTGAGTACATGGGTCGGGGCCTCGATCACATTCTGGAGAGCCGTCATATTCGACCAGAGGTTGAAATCTTGAAAGACCATCCCCAGACCGCTTCGAATTCGGTTGACCTGCCTGATGTCCGCAGGTTTTCGATGTTTTCCCTTGTCGAGCATGTGGATCAACTCGCCGGAGACGATGACCTGGCCTTCTTCCGGGATTTCCAGAAGGTTGATGCAGCGCAGCAGAGTGCTTTTTCCTGAACCGCTGCTGCCGAGCATGGATACGATCTCCCCCTGGTTGGCGGAGAAAGATACCCCTTTCAGGACTTCGAGGTGACCGAAGCGCTTGTGGATATTTTTTAGTTCAAGGGCCTGTTTTATTTCACTCATTTTAAGCCTCCGTCCCCAATCCATCGCCCCCTCCGCTCCGGAAGGGATTGAAAAAGACTCTGCATTTTTTTTTCCCATTGTGCACTTACCAAGATTCGGGAGTCAATCTGTAATTCACTCCCTTTTGGTCCGGCTCTGGAATACATTCACTGAATTGATTGCAAGCCCCAGAAGATCGGAGATATTGTGCTTGGCCTCAATGCCTTTGGGAAAACCGGCCAGGGATTGGATGGTCCCGATTTTATACTCTTCGCGCACCTCGCGCATCAGGACCTCATTGCTCAAATCTGGCACTGCAATATGGAGTTTGTCGGCTACGTAGCGTTTGGCCTCGTCGATTTTCATGCCCCGGGTCATTTGCATACGGGCTACCAGATCTCCGGCAGTCCGTATCCCGCCCATGCCCGAAGACATCGAATGAGGAACGGCCATTCCTAAGGGATCACCCGTGCCTACCTACAACCCGTCCAGCCGGGTCAACTCCACCATGGCTTTTGAAGCCATGGAGACCGTATCCGAGGGCAGAATTTCGCAAACCGGGAGTCCTCCGACGCCCATGCCCATGTTGCCGTGAACCGGAATCCGGGCCTGTTGCACACAGGCCTTGGTCAGGGTGATGGCCCGGGCCAGGTTCCAGGGGACTGATTTTTTGGAGGCAGTGTTGATGACCGGGCCGAAGATGGTGACCCCGCATTCCTGGGCCAACTGGAGCTGCTCATGGGCGAACAGGCCGGCCAGTCGCCGGCCCTTATGCTCGATTTCCCCATGCATCCCCAGGACGAATTCGCCGGCCATGCCCATTTCAATACAGATGTCCGGATATTTGGCTTTCAATTTTTCCGCGGCCAGCAGAGCCGCTTTGAAGTCCGGATCTCCTGAAGCCCCGACGGTGTCGAAGTTGATTCCGTCGGCCCCGGCTTCGTACAGAGCGGAGGCGATATAGACCATGTCCTCGACTGCATATTCAATGGTTTCCTCATAGGCCTGACGGGCTTCTTTGATCTGACCCAGGGGCATCAGCTCCGCCGGATTGGGGACCGGGCCGTCCGGCTGGGTATACAGTCCAAGATTGGGCATGGCCCCGTACAACAAGGGAATGATCAACAGGAACTGGGCCTGCTCCAGGATCGGAATCTCATCCTGGATGATGGGCTTCACCGGTTTATAACTGTAGTCCACATGGGACATTTCCACGGTGTCCGAGCCGAAGCAGCGTTCAAAGATCTGGAGGGCGTCCAGGCGTCCCGAATTGATGCCCAGTCTTCGGATTTCGCTGGTGGGTCCGTCATAGCTCATGATCACTTCCGAATTTTTTTCCACACCGAACATCCTGGCGCTGGAGGTGGAGAGCTCGAATAGGTATCCGACCTCCTCTTTGTTCAAGGGCTCGATACCGGCCATTTCGGCAATGTCTTCGGTCCCCTGCCATATATCATCCATGAGTTCGGCATCAGAGCGGGCGATCAGTTCTCCGTCGCCCATTCGAGTCAAGGCTTTGGCCATTCAGTCCTCCTTCTGGTTGGTGGGGGATTCAAGGTACCCATTTAGTGTCTTCGAATCAATCCTTCAGGAAAGAACATCCTGAATCGCTTGAGCAAGTTCGCTCCCTATCTTTTGGAATTCAGCTTCTCCTGCTGTAAAGGGCGGGGCGATCACCAGACCGTCTCCGGATTCGGTTCCGAGGCCAATGGCTTTATAGAGAAGAATACCTCGACCAAAAAGATTCTCAAAAATCCTCTCCGTGACTTTGTCCTGGCGCAGAAATGGGTGGAAGGTTTTTTGGTCGGCGACAAGCTCCACCCCCCACATGTATCCCAAACCGCGGATATCTCCTATCCAGGGGAGGCCCTGCAGATGTTCCTGCAGGGTTGTTCCCAGGAGCTGTCCAAATTCAGCCACTCGTTCCACCAGATGTTCGTTTTCCAGGATATCAAGAGTTGCCAGACCGGCTGCGGCTCCCACCGGGTGGTGGGAGAAGGTGCCGCCGTGCACAAAACCGCCGTTTTCGATTACGGTCTCATAGAGTCCTTCTTTGACGCCGACGGCCGAGATCGGGATCGCTCCCCCAGCCAGCCCCTTGCCCACGCAAAGCAGGTCCGGTTCCATCCCGTAGTGTTCGGAAGCAAACCAGGCCCCGGTCCGACCCATGCCGCACATGATTTCATCCTGGATCAACACTATATCGTGCCTGTCGCAGATTTCCCGAATGCGCCGCCAGTATCCGGGCGGCGGCGGATAAACTGCCAGGGTGGCCCCGCTGACAGTTTCCGCCAGAAAGCAGCTTACCGTCTCCGCCCCTTCCAACAGAATTGCTTCGTCCAGGGCCTCGGCACAGTCCAGGCTGCAGGAAGACGGGGTATGTTTCCAGGGACAGCGCAGGCAATAGGGCGGTGGTATGTGCACACTCTGGGGAAGCATGGGAGCGAAAGGGGTCCTGAAGGCTGTCCGCCCGGTGGCGGCCAGGGCGCCGATACTCAGCCCGTGATAGGATTTCCAGCGGCTGATGACTTTATATTTGGAGTGCGAGCCTCGGCATACATGGATTTGGCGGGCCAATTTCAAGGCCGTTTCCACGGCTTCACTGCCGCTGCTCATAAAATAAAACCTTGAAATATCCTTGGGCGCATGAGCCGCAAGCCGCTCGGCTAGTTTTTCCACAGTGGGATTGGTGAACATGGTGGGGTGAAAGTAATAGCCCTCCTGCAGCTGCGAAGAGACTGCCGCAGCGATTTCTGGCCGGCCATGACCCAAGTTGACCACAACCGCCCCGCCGGATGCATCAAGCCAGCTCCGTCCGTCCTCGGAAAAGACAAAGCACTCCCGCCCGGATACCGCGGTGGGCAGCTCGCCTGAGAGTTTTCTGTGGAAAACGTGTCCTGTTCGTCTCATGTCCGGTTTTTCTCCCCCAGCCCCAGAATGTCTCTGGCCTCATCCGGAGAAGCCGTCTCCCGGCCCAGGGTTCGGCTAACATGGACCATCCGCTGCACCAGTCTTTCATTCGTAGCCAGCTCACCTTTTTTAAAATAGATATTATCTTCCAGGCCAACCCGGACGTGCCCGCCCATCAATATAGCGTGAACCCCCATGGACAGCTGGGCTGGGCCGATGCCGCTCACTGTCCAGGTGGCGTCCGAGGGAATGCAGGACCGGCAGTGTACCAGGTGCTCCACTTTTGCAGGCATGGCTCCGGGCAGCCCCATGACAAAATTAAAATGCAGTGGGGCCGGGGTCAAGCCTTCTCGTTCCAGCCTGAGAGCGTTTTCAATCATCGCCAGGTCAAATACCTCCATCTCCGGCTTGATGTGAAAACGGAGCATTTCTTTGGCCAGGGCTTGAATCAGATCTGGGGGGTTGGCATAAACGGAATTGGGGAAGTTGACGCTGCCGGTGGTCAAAGAAGCCATTTCCGGGTCAGTTTGCAGGCGTCTGGTCCGGCTCTCCATGTCTGTTCCGGCCCGCCCCCCTGTTGAAACTTGCAGGATCAGCCTGGTGCGGCCTTTGAGCTTGTCCATGACCTGGGCAAAGAGTGCGGGATCATCCGAAGGTTTTTCCTGTTGGTCCCGGACATGGATGTGCAGGATCGAGGCCCCGGCTTCTTCGCAGCGCAAGGCGCAGTCGGCTATTTCCTGCGGCGTTGTCGGTACGTGAGGCGTTTTGGACTTCTTGGGGATTGAACCCGTAACGGCTGCCGTGATGATCAGTTTTTGCAATCCTGGCCCCTTTTTTCAGTCATTTTCCCGTGTTTCATGGAGTTCCCCCTTTCCTAAATACAGCATGGCCGATTCCACTTCCCGAGCCGTCTGCATGACCATGGGCGCTATCTGTGCTTCCAATTGCTGCAGGTCCATTCGAGCTGTTGAGACTGCGAGATTTATCGCGGCCATGGACCATCCCTGCGAATCCAGGATCGGAGCGGCCACTGAACGAAGGCCTACACTCAACTCTTCGTCATTCACGGCATATCCTTTTTTTCTGACAGAATCCAATTCCTGGAGAAAATTGTCTTTTGAAGTGATCGTCGTATGCGTCAGGGAGACAAAGTTGAAGGTCTTTAAAACCGCCAGAATTTTTTCCATGGGCCTGTGGGCAAGCAGGGCCTTTCCCATTGAGGTGCAGTGAACAGGAAGTGTGGTACCGAGTCTTATGTCATAGGGCAGAATCCGGCGCGTATTGACTCGGCAGATATAGATGATTTCTGAACCCTCGAGAACAGAAAGGTTCGTGGTTTCTCCGGTCTCATCAGACAGTTTTTCCAGATAGTGCTGGGCAGTTTGCCGCCAGCCAAGGCTGCTCACAGCAGCATAGCCTAGGGCGAGGACTTTGGGGGTCAAGCGCCATCGTTTCCGGGAGTCCTTGGTCACGTAGCCGAGTGAAGCCAAGGTGTAGCAGCAGCGGGTGATCGTGGCACTGTTTGTTTCAAGCTTCGAGGTCAATTCGGAAATGCTGATGGAACTCGGAGATTGGGCGATGATCTGCAACACCCTGAGGCCTTTGGCCAGGGATTGCAGGTAGTATTTGGAGTGTTGATCCGGCATCGTACCTCTGGTGCTTCGGCCTGCCTGCTTCATCCTGAAAAAAATAAACGGCACGCATATTTCGAGGGCTTCCGCGGGGAAAAATACGCATAAAGAAAAAATAATGCTTGATGCGAACGTTAAACGAACCGAAGATGTCTGTCAAGCGGTTTTTTTGGGCTTTGCTTTCCGGTTTGATGGAGAGGATGCGCTTCCAAATTGCAGAACTGAGACGCGTCAGAGGCGGCTTCAGATTGAAAGAAGCACCACTCCAGCCAAAGCCAGGGCCACCCCGAGGTATTGGACGGCCTGCTGCCGTTCATGGAGCAGGGTTGTGGACAGGACGACCGTGACCGCCGGATACAGGGAGCCGACCACGGACACGACGCTCAACAGACCGACGGTGGTGGCCAGGGCAAAGGAAAATCCGGCCAGGGCGTCGGCAGTCCCTACAAAGGCGATTCCCGGCAGATCGGAAGGATCCACTTTGAATGAGGGCCGGGCAAAAGGGATCATGAACAAGGGAAATACCCCGTAGGAGATGCGCATGCTCAAGGCGGCCCAATAGGGATCGACTTCGCTGGCCCGGTCCATGAAGATAAAAAACAGGCCGAAGCCCAGCGCGGCGCCCAGGGCCAGGTGCAGGCCGCGGGTGAGCTGTTTTTTGTGACTGAAGGGGTCCTTTTCTCTGGCTGCGCAGAGGATGCCCAGGATGGCCGCGGCAATGCCCAGATATTTCAGGAAGTCCAGGGCCTCGCCCTGGAACAGGCCCCAGATGACGGGTAATATGATGCCGGAGGCGCTCAAGGGGGCGATGATGGACATGGAGCCCACAGCAAATCCCCGGTAGAGCATGAGCATGGCCAGCAGTCCGGACAGGCCTCCGCCCACGGCCCACAACAAATCGGGATGGAGCGGCAGGGCCTCCCCGCGCAGCAGGACAATGGCCCCGATCAGCACTGTTCCGAAGATATTGGCGACAATGAGTACCGTCAGGGGCGGCAGCTGGCGGCTCTTGAGTCCGCCGAGAAAGTCGGAGACCCCCCAGCCCAGACAGGCGGCGAGGGAGAGAGCGATGGCGAGCATAAGGAACAGGACCTCGTCTGGAAGAAATCTGAATCAGGAAGGCCTATCAGAGATTCAGGAAAGGTTCAAATGTCAGCCCTGCCGCTGGCAGGTCTGACATATCTCGGCCCTTGACATCGTAGGCCTTTGATATAGACTAAGCGCATGGACTAAGCTAAGTGAGGTGATGGCTATGAAAATTGTGAATGTGCATGAGGCGAAAACCCATTTTTCCAAATTATTGGATCAGGTCCATGCCGGCGAAGAGATTGTCATCGGCAAGGCTGGGAAGCCTTATGCGAGATTGGTCCCTTTGGCTGAGGATACAGAGAGGGTGCCTGGAATCGCAAAGGGAAGAGTGACCGAGGCTTTTTTTGAGCCTCTGCCCGAGAGAGAACTGAAAGCCTGGGAATAGGGGGAGTTCCATGCTTTTGGATACGCATATGTTCCTTTGGTGGCTTTTTGATGATCCTCGACTTCCTCCTGCCCTGAAAGACCATCTGCGGAAGAGACGTCACAAGGTTTGTGTCAGTGCTGCTTCTGTTTGGGAAATTGCAACCAAATTTCGATTGGGAAAGCTTCCTGAAGCCGGTGAAGTGGCTGGAGATGTCCCTCGATGGATCGCGAGAGCCGGGTTTGAACCACTGTCTATCACTCCTGAACATGCACAATTGGCAGGTCAATGGCCGATCATGCATCGCGATCCTTTTGATCGAATGCTCGCAGCCCAGGCGAAAATTGATGAAATGCCGCTGGCCACCGTGGATGGTGCTCTGCACAGGTTTCCCATTGAGCTTGTTCCAGGGAAACACTGGCGATGATACGCGGGATGCCGGCTGGATGAGACCGGGCCCCCGGCCATTCATTCGGGCTCATAGGGCCGGTCGTCGAGATGGTGAAGCGCGCCGTGCCTTTTGGCGTCCTGCCGCCAGCGTCTTTCCCCGAAGACGGAATACATCCATTTGGGGACCAGGGGCCTGGCCATAAGGTCTTTGGCTTTCTGCGGCACCGGGCGGCCCGCGACAAGGGCCTCGGCCGTGAGTTGCAGGGACTTGATAACGTTCCGGGCCAGGCCTTTGACCGCAGACAGCGGCCTGCCGCTGATGGCTTCTCCTGCTCCGAGTTGGAGGCCGCCGGCCCATTCAAAGCCGGTTTCCAGGGTAAACTGCCGGCAAATGGCCAGGGCGGTGTCGTTCTGTTTTGATTCAGGAAATCCGCAATTCACTATGCAGACCAGCCGGGGGTTCTGCGAAGCCGTCTCCCCTTTGAAACAGTCCGCCACATCTTCCATGGCCCGGATGAGCAAAGCGGGCAGGGTGTCTACATAGAGCGGAAAGGCCATGATCACCAGCTCGGAATGCCTTACGGACCGCAGCATCCGGGCCTTGTGTTCTTCGGATTTGAGGGCTGTATGCAAAAAGAGGGTCTCGGGCTCGAAGCCCTGTTCCTGAAGCCTGTCCCGGAGAAAACCTCCCAGCGATTCCGAGGTGCTGCCCTGCAGCTTGGCGCTTCCGATGAGCAGAAGAAGTTTTGTGCGGCTGGTCATGGGGATCCCTCCAAGGTGTTCAGGGAGGCCTGGATGCGCTGCTGAAAACCGTTGCGGTCCAGGCTGCTCTGAACAAGAGCCGCGTGATGCGCAGGCGCGTGCAGATTCAGGGCGTTTCGGCCGACCAGTTTTCGAAAGATTGCGTCACTCTCCCCGCAAGGGTGCTCCCGGAGGCCAAAAACCAGCAGGCGGGGGTAGCGCTGGTAACGAGCCTGGTGATGGACTTCGCCATTGATCTTTATGAAATGGGGGCTGATGAGGCAGATGGCGCGATCCAGGGCTTTTTTCAATTCCGAAGAATAGCCGCCGAAGGTCACCGGGGTCACAAAAACTGCCAGATCGCTTTGAATAAAGGATTGGGCTATCCAGGGTCCTGCATCCTTGAATCGGCAGATGCCCGGTGTTTTGATCCAGCACTCGAAACAGCCCACACAGTGCGTCACCGTGAGCTCGCGCAGACGCACCGCATCCGCATCCCATTGGAGTCCTTTGAGCTCCTCAAGCAGGACCTCCTGGAAACGGTCCACCTCGATGTCACGCGTTTTGGCGCCGTTGAGAATGAGTGCTTTCATGATTGTCTGGAAAGAGGTTTGGATGCTGCACAATGTTCAAATAGTTTTCAAGGAGCTGTTCTCCGCAGTGTTCATCTGAATAGGCCCGGGTGTCCTGGTCCGGATCGTTGCAAAAAACACACTCCCAGGTTTCCAGGCGGGATTCAGGGTGAAACTGGGTGCTGAACCAGCGGCCTCCCCAGTCCGCGGCCAGTACCGGGCTGCCTTCCCGGACGGCGAGGATGGACGCTCCGGTTTGCGCGCCGGGAAAGACCTGGTAGTTGTTGGCGAAATGAAAGCGCGGCTCTTCCGGGATCTTCCGGAAAAGAGGATGTTCTTGCCCGGCTCCGGTCAAGTGGACAGGATAGGTTCCGGCGAAAATCCCTTGCTCGTGCTTATTGAGGGGCCACTGGAGAAAAGCAGCGGCAATGAGCTGGTGTCCGCCGCAGATTCCCAGCAGCGGTTTTCCGGTTTTTCGGTAGGCCCGGAGCCAGCGGGTGAGCGCATGGATCCAGGGTCTGTCTTCGAGGATGAGGTGGATGGTGCCGCCCAGGATGACGGCCGTGAGGTCGTCCGGCTCCGGCAGGGGGTCTCCCCGGCAGATGTCCCGGGCCGTCAGGTTCAAGCCGAACCGCCCGGCCAGAGGGCTGTGCCAGGAGACAATCCAATCCTTTTCCAGGCCGCTGGGGCATAAGGCGGTGTAATCCCCGGGCGTATACACATCGGACTCGCCGATCATGGAGATATAGAGGAGAGTGGACATGGAATGTGGCCTTATTCTTCAAAATGCAAAAAGCCGTTGTAATACCTTAACAATTTCGAATTGAGTACTTGAGTCGATTATACCCGGCTTTTTGAGAAGCCTGGACTTATCTAGTGTTCGTATCTGATCAATCACGATCTCGGGTAATGGTTTCCATATCGAATTCCTATAGATGCATCCCCCTCGTCTGTCAACAAAGAGGGCGGGAATCACTCCTTCCAGGATCTCAGGGATTGAACCCCTTTATGCAGTTGTCGCAATATCTGCGGCTGTCTGTCCTTGACCCTCAGCCCTGTTTCCCCTATATTCGAATCTCCAAAAAATGCGAGTTCACCGCTTGCCTGTTTCTTGTGAAAATCGTGCAGGAGCCTGTTTTTTTAGCGCCCAACAGGCTGAAGATTTCTCAAGTTAAGCTTTGAATCGGAGGAGAAAATGAAACAAGCCCTTATCAATTTTGATTTTCCAGTGAAATTCGTGGACCGTCTCCGGGAGAAATATCCGGAACTCAGGTTTGTGCACGCCACGGATGCAAACGAAGTGTTTTCCATTCTGCCGGAGACGCAGATCCTGATCACTTTCTACCAGTGCAGCAGCGATATGGTGGATGCGTCGCCCAACCTGGAATGGATCCAGGTAATCAGCGCAGGCGTAGATTACCTGCCCCTGGACGCGATATTTGAGCGGGGCATTCTCCTGACAAACGGCAGGGGGATTCACAGCATCCACATGAGTGAATATGCAATTGCCGTGCTGGTCATGCTGGCCCGCAGCTTCCATTTCATAATGCGCAACCGGTTCAAGAGCAAGTGGGACAGCTCGCCTCAGCAGGGCGAGATTTACGGGTCAACCCTGGGCATTGTCGGGCTGGGCGAAATAGGCAGGGAAATAGCGAAAAAGGCGTCTGTCTTCGGCATGCGCGTGCTGGGCGTCAAGCGCACCCCGGGAGCCTTGGAATACGCAGACGAGGTATACGGACCCGAAGACATCGGGGAAGTGTTTGAAAAAAGCGACTATGTGATAAACCTGCTTCCCTCCACACAGGCCACTGAAAAACTGATAGACAGGAAGCTGTTCGACCGGATGGATCCCGGGGCCTGTTTTATAAACATGGGTCGGGGCCGGACGGTCAACGAGGACGATTTGGCCGAAGCCCTGCGCTCAGGTAAAATCCGGGCCGCGGTAAGCGACGTGTTTGACGTCGAGCCACTGCCCGAAGACAGCCCCCTCTGGGATCTGGAAAACATGATAATCACCCCCCATGTCTGCGGCAAATCCCCCAGCTACATGAACCGTGCCCTGGAGATAATCGAGCACAATCTGGACGTCTATACCGGGGGCAAGGGCGCGATGATCAACGTGGTCCACCCGGACACCCGTTACTGAGATTCAGGGCGGCCGATCAGAATGGACCCTGGATTCGTGCAGCAATCGTAATTTCCATAGAAAATCAGCAAAATTTATGAAAAGCGCTGTGAAAAATTGTCAGGATAGCCTGAACTTCTCATCGACAACAATTCATTTTCATAAATTTTGGAGGCAACATGCAATACGATACCGCGTTTGAGATGGCCAGTTCCAATATCCGCTTCGGGCAGGGGACGACCGGGGAAGTGGGGATGGATTTAGGGGAACTCGGGGTGCAGAAGGCGATGGTGCTCACGGATGCCCACCTGAGCCAGATGCCCACCGTCCAAAACGTTCTGGAATCATTGGCTGAACAAAAAATCGAATCCGCTGTGTACGACCGGGTGCGTGTGGAACCCACGGACACCTCGCTGCAGGAGGCCATTTCTTTTGCAACGGCCGGGGATTTCGACGGATTCGTGGCCGTTGGCGGCGGATCGGTCATTGACACCGCCAAGGCGGCCAACCTCTATTCCTGCTATCCCCCGGAAGACTTCCTGGATTATGTCAATCCGCCCATTGGCAAGGGCCTGCCCGTTCCAGGTGAACTCAAACCACTGTTCGCCATTCCCACCACGGCTGGAACCGGAAGTGAAACCACCGGGGTGGTCATTTTCGATCTGGAAAGGATGCATGCCAAGACCGGGATCGCCCACCGGCGCTTGAAACCGACCCTGGGCATCGTCGATCCGGAGAACACCCGAAGCATGACGCCGATCATCGCCGCATCCACCGGACTGGACGTTTTGACCCATTCGGTGGAGTCCTTCACCGCCCTGCCCTTTGACCAGCGGCCCAGACCGGAACGACCGATCCTGCGTCCGGCCTATCAGGGCTCAAATCCGGTCAGCGATCTCTGGGCTCTGCAGGCCATGCGCATTCTCAAGGAAAACTTTGTCCGGGCCGTGGAAAATCCAGAGGACGAGCAGGCCCGGGGCATGATGCTCCTGGCGGCCTCCTTCGCGGGGATCGGCTTCGGCAATGCCGGGGTCACCCTGCCTCACGGCATGTCTTATCCGGTTTCCGGCAAGGTCAAGGACTATCATCCCCAGGGGTATCCCGGGGATCATCCCCTGATCCCCCACGGCATGGCCGTGGTCCTGAACGCCCCGGCCGCCTTCCGCTTTACCGCCCCGGCCTGTCCGGAAAAACACCTTCAGGCCGCCCAAGCCCTGGGGGCGGATATCAGCGGGGTCGGACCGGATCAGGCCGGTCAGGTCCTGGCCGATCAGGTGATCAGCTATATGCGGCGCTTGAACATCCCCAATGGACTGTCCGCCGTGGGCTACAGCGAAGCGGACATCCCCGATCTGGTGGAGGGCACCCTGCCCCAGCACCGGGTCATCAAACTGGCCCCGAAGCCGGTGGGGGCCGAGGAACTCAGGGCAATCTTCAAAGACGCCTTGCAATACTGGTAATGATATTTTGGATTGCGGAATGCGAAGAACTGCAAGGAAAAACCAAAAGAAGTTGGGGCGCAACAAAGCTCCAGACATTCAACTCAACTTGGCGCCGTTGGGCACTGACCGCTCCGGAACAGCCAGCACCACGGTGTCGTCCTGGCGGTAAAATCCGGTGATCAGGCATTCGGAGCGGACCGGGCCGATCTGCTTGGCCGGAAAGTTGACCACCCCGAGAACCTGTTGTCCCAGCAGCTCTTCCCGGGTGTAAAGATCTTTGATCCGGGCACTGGATTTTTTGGTCCCGATGGCCTCTCCAAAATCCACCGTGAGGATGTAAGCAGGCTTTCGTGCATTGGGAAAGTCCTGCACATCAATCACGGTGCCGACCCGCAGTTCCACGGCTTCAAACTCATCCCAGTCGATGTGACGCATCATTTACCCTCCGAAACGGTCGCTCAGGGTGCAGGCCTGCAGGCCGAAAGTGATCAAATTGCCTGGTACTTCATGCTTATTGAACAAGAAGCACCTTTTCTCTCTGCTCTTTGCCTCTTCATCCCAGCATATCAGTATTCCAGCCCCGGTTATACCGATCCAATTCTGACCACTGTAGGCATTCCGAGCCTCGGAAAAAGCAACAATACACATCTTCGGCCTCAGTTCCTCTTCTTGTTACAATATTAATAAATTCTAGAACAAGTTTCCCCCAAAGTCAAGCTGTCCTTATTGCCGTTTGTCCTGTCGCTATTGACATTTGTAAAATACGTTCCTATTAGACTAGTTTAGTGCGCTTGGCTGTGTGATGAAATCCGGGAAACTTTAGAACATCAATAATCAAGGGGAATGATGTGCTTGAAAAATCAAAAAACAATCCGTTGATTCAAAAAATTGAAGCATTGGAAAAGCAATTGCAGGAGCGCCAACGGACGGAAGAAGTACTGCATGAATACCATAAGCGTTATGAAAGACTGGTCAACACCATCCCCTGCGCCCTGTATGACTACGTGCGGTGGCCGGACAGCCGAAGCAGGTTTATTTATATCAGCCCCCAATGCAAAAAAATTTTTGAACTGGAGGCTGAGACAATAATGGACAATGCGTATCTGCTCTGGAACATGGTGGTCCCGGAAGATCTGGAGCGTTTGAAACAGAAAGATCAGGCCGCAAATCAGGCCCGGGAAATGTTTCAGTCCGAGGTTCGCATCATTACCAAATCCGGCCGCAAAAAATGGATTCAGTTGACCTCAATGCCGAGTTCGGAAACATTTGATTCACAGGATATATGGAGCGGGGTTATTCTCGACGTGACCCATAAAAAAGAGGCGGAAGAGGAAAGAGACCGTCTGCTTTCCGAATTGCAGCGCGCTCTTGCGGAAGTCAAAATCCTGAAGGGAATCATCCCCATCTGTTCATACTGCAAAAAGGTCCGGGACGACGAGGGCTTCTGGAATCAGGTGGAAGCCTAT
>JAABTT010000068.1 GCA_011389765.1 Desulfohalobiaceae bacterium S24
CGAACATGTCTAAAATAGCCATAAATTGCACTGTCATCTCAACCTCCAGAGCTCTTCACCAAGTGTTAAAATTTGAGTTTTATTTTGGACAAATATCTGCTGGTGATAAATTCGAAGCACG
Organism: Desulfohalobiaceae bacterium S24; assembly: GCA_011389765.1. Classification (GTDB taxonomy): domain Bacteria; phylum Desulfobacterota; class Desulfovibrionia; order Desulfovibrionales; family Desulfothermaceae; genus JAABTT01. The sequence goes on from JAABTT010000068.1 coordinate 122, forward strand.
AAACTTGAATATCGAAACAAGCACGAAATTCAAATTCTCAAATGACAAAAACAAAGATTGAGAAAAATATAGAATAAAAGCAAACTGTTATTATTCTACTTTTCTTATGTTTTGAATTTTGAATTTTGTTATTTAAAATTTGTTTCGAATTTCGTGCTTCGTATTTCGATATTTTGTCCAATTTTGAAGTCAAGCAAATTATATACATTTATTTTAAAGTGTTGAGTCTAAACGTTACAACTGGAGTACGAAGTCTGACGTATGGATATTACGCAGATCATTGCCGGGGTGGCCCGGAAAAGCAACCGGGCCATCGCCAAGGGCATCAGCCTGGTGGAAAACGGGGACGAACAGGCGGAGCAGCTGCTGACCTCCCTGGATCAGACCCTGATCGACCGGGCTGTGGTCCTGGGCATCACCGGCCCTCCCGGGGCCGGCAAGTCCACCTTGACGGACAAGCTGGTCGGGGCCTGCCGCGGCCAGGGGAAACGGATCGGCGTCCTTGCGATCGATCCCTCCTCGCCCCTCACCGGAGGCGCGATTCACGGGGATCGGATCCGCATGATGCAGCACGCCCTGGATGGCGAGGTGCTGGTACGTTCCATGGCCACCAGAGGCCGATTGGGGGGCTTGTGCGCTTCAGCCGGGGCAGGCGTTCGGATCATGGCCGCAGGCGGCTGCAATCCCATTGTCATTGAGACCGTGGGCGTGGGGCAGTCGGAAATGGACATCATCAGACTGGCGGATGTGACCGCTCTGGTGTCTGCGCCAGGCCTGGGGGACGACATCCAGGCCCTGAAGGCGGGGCTTTTGGAAGTCGCGGATATCATGGTCGTGAACAAGGCGGACAAGCCCGGGGCCGATCTCCTGGCTATGGAATTGTCTGAAGTGGCCAGAGCCAAGGGCCGGGAGGTCATGCTGACGGTGGCCTCTGAAGACAAGGGGGTGTCTGAGCTTTTGGCGGGCATGCTGAATATTTTTGAGGAACAGCAGGCCTCCGGGGAAATCAGCCGCAGACGCCGGGAGGCCCGGCATCGGGAAATCGTGGATTGGGCTCTGGAAATGCTGCGGCCGGTCCTGAGCGAGGCCAGTCGGGAAAGTCAGGCCGACCTGGCCGGAGATCCCAGGGTCAAGGCCAGGAAAATCGTGGAAGGACTCCTTAACGAGCAGGATATCAAGGAATCGAAATGAGAGCGATTCACCATGTGCAAGGGGTCCTGTCTTCTGCTTGCAAATCCAAAATCGAAAATTTAAAATCCAAAATCCAAAATTCGAGGCGGGGGGCGTATGACCAAGCATCCAAAGCTCAAGGAATGGGAAGACACGGTATTGAACAAGGCCTTGAGCCGGTTTCCGGAACGTAAAGACCCCTTCAAGACGGTTGGAGAGCTGGAACTGGAGCGTCTCGGCCTGCCGGAGACCATAGACGAGGAATATCTGGAAAAGCTCGGCTTTCCGGGGCAGTTCCCTTTCACCCGGGGGGTGCAGCCCACCATGTACCGTTCCCGGCTCTGGACCATGCGTCAGTATGCCGGTTTTTCCACAGCCAAGGAGACGAACACGCGCTACCGCTATCTCTTGGAGCAGGGCCAGACCGGATTGTCCGTGGCTTTTGATCTGCCCACCCAGATCGGCTATGACTCGGATCATTCCATGAGCAAGGGCGAAGTGGGCAAAGTCGGAGTGGCCATCGACTCCCTGGCGGACATGGAGATCCTCTTTGACCAGATTCCTCTGGAGAAAGTGTCCACCTCCATGACCATCAACGCCCCGGCCGCCATTCTCCTGGCCATGTATGTGGCTGTGGGCGAGAAGCAGGGGGTCCCCAAGGAAAAGATCACGGGGACCATTCAGAATGAAGTGCTCAAGGAGTATGTGGCCCGGGGGACCTATATTTTCCCGCCCAAGCCGAGTTTACGCCTGGTGACCAATGTCTTTGAATGGTGCGCCGGGAACACGCCGAATTTCAATACCATCTCCATCTCCGGCTATCATATGCGGGAGGCCGGCTGCACCGCGGTGCAGGAAGTGGCCTTCACCATGGCCAACGGCTGCGCCTATGTCCAGGCCGCCCTGGATGCGGGCATGGACATCGACGTGTTCGGGCTGCGCCTGTCCTTCTTTTTCGCCTCCACCACGGATATTGTGGAAGAAGTGGCCAAATTCCGGGCGGCCAGGCGGATGTGGGCCAAATTGATGAAAGACCGCTTTGGAGCCAAAAATCCCAAGAGCTGGATGCTCCGCTTCCACACCCAGACCGCCGGGCACACTCTCACCGCCCAGCAGATCGACAACAACGTGGTCCGGGTGACCCTGCAGGCCCTGGCTGCGATTCTGGGCGGCACCCAGTCCCTGCATACCAACTCCAAGGACGAGGCCCTGGCCCTGCCCACGGAAGACTCCGTGCGTACGGCGCTGCGCACCCAGCAGATCATCGCCCATGAGTCCGGGGTGGCCAACAGCATCGATATCCTGGCCGGGTCGTATATTGTGGAGGATTTGACGGATCGGATCGAACAGGAGGCGGAAGCGCTCCTGCAAAAAGTCGAGGATCTGGGCGGAGTGGTCCCGGCCATTGAGCAGGGCTTCATCCAGCGTTCCATCGAAGACGCCTCCTATGCGTATCAGAAAAAGGTGGAGAGCAAGGAACGCATCGTTGTGGGTAACAATGAGTATCAGAGCCAAGAGGAGGTCAAGGTCCCCATCCTGCGGATCGATCCGGAAGTGGAACGGGCTCAGCAGGAGCGGGTCAAGCGGGTCAAGGAAAATCGGAATAATGCAAAGGTGCAGGAGGCGCTCAACCTATTGCAGGAGCAGGCCAGGGGGGAGGCGAATCTCATGCCGGCAATCGTGGATGCTGTGCATGAATACGCCACCATCGGGGAGATCTGCGATGTGCTGCGGGGCGTCTTTGGAGAGCATCGGGACTAGCAATCAAGGATAGCACACTATGAGCACGCAGGAAAAAATTCAGGAACTTCAGGAAAAAGAAGCAGCAATGCTGGAGATGGGCGGGGAAAAGGCCGTGGCCAAGCACAAAGGAAAGGGCCGGCTCACTGCCCGGGAGCGTCTGGACCGGCTCTTCGACCCGGGCACCTTCCAGGAAACCGATATGTTCGTCAAGCACCGCTGCGTCAACTTCGGCATGGAAAGCGTGGATATCCCCTCTGAAGGTGTGATCACCGGCTACGGCCTGGTTGACGGCCGGTCCGTGTGCGCCTATTCCCAGGACTTTACGGCCCGGGCCGGCAGCCTGGGGGAGATGCACGCCAAAAAGATCTGCAAGATCATGGACCTGGCCTTGAAATCCGGGGTGCCCATCGTGGGCATCAATGATTCCGGGGGAGCCAGAATTCAGGAGGGAGTGGACGCCCTGTCCGGATACGGCCAGATCTTTTTCCGCAATTCCAACGCCTCGGGCGTGATTCCGCAGATTTCGGCCATCATGGGGCCCACGGCAGGCGGGGCGGTGTATTCGCCGGCCATGACCGATTTTGTCTTCATGGTCAAAAAGAGCAGCTACATGTTTATTACCGGTCCGGAAGTCATCAAATCCGTGACCGGTGAAGAGGTGAGCTTTGAGGATCTGGGCGGGGCCTCGGCCCACACCCAGAAGAGCGGGGTGGCCCATTTTGCCTGTGAGGACGACGGGGAGACCATCCAGCAGATCAAGGAGTTGCTGTCCTATCTGCCCGCGAACAATCTGGAGGACCCGCCTCTGGAGGCCGTCGGGGACAGCCCGGTTCGGGAGTCCCCGGAACTGGATGCGCTCATACCGGACAGCCCCAATCGGGCCTATGATATGAAAAAAGTGATCGCCTCCATCGTGGACCAGGGCCTCTTCTTTGAAGCCCATGCCGAGTATGCCAAAAACATTCTGGTGGGCTTCGCCCGCCTGAACGGCCAGTCCATCGGGATCATCGCCAATCAGCCCATGGTCTATGCCGGGTGTCTGGATATCAATGCCTCGGATAAGGCCACCCGCTTCATCCGATTCTGCGATGCCTTCAACATCCCCCTGCTGACCATTGCCGATGTTCCGGGCTATCTCCCCGGAACCCAGCAGGAATGGGGCGGGATCATCCGGCACGGGGCCAAGCTGCTCTGGTGTTATTCCGAAGCCACGGTTCCCAAGCTGCTCCTGGTGACCCGAAAGTCTTACGGAGGGTCCTATCTGGCCATGTGTTCCCGGGATCTTGGAGCGGATGTCGCCCTGTCCTGGCCCACCGGGGAGATCGCGGTCATGGGCGCCGGCGGGGCGGCAAGCGTCATCCACCGCAAGGAAATCAAAGAAGCGGATGATCCCGAGGCCAAGCGCAGGGAAAAGATCGAGGAATACGACGAGCTGTTCTCCAATCCCTACCGGGCAGCCAACAGGGGCTACATCGATGCGGTCATCGTTCCCAGGCAGACAAGGCCCCGGCTGATTGCCGCCCTGGAGATCCTGCGGACCAAGCGGGAGGTCAGGTCTCCCAAGAAACACGGCAATATTCCGATGTGATACCAATACCAATTCGCACAAGGGTCCAAACAAGGACGGACCTCTGGAGGAGACCGGTTCGTGTTGAGCTCTTCGGAGGTTTTTGCCGGCGAATTGGTATATCAAGGCTTTTAGTGTCTTATCGGTTCATCTCTGTCACAGAAAACAAGAAAATGTGTTGCTCCGAAGCAGTTTGTGAAAGAAATTTGATATTTGAAATTGGAAATTTGATGAGGCTTTATAAAACACTCTGTTTTTCTGCATTCTTTTCTTGCCAATTTCCAATTTCCAATTTCGAATTTCAAATTTCGAAATAAACCCGGAAATGGATCCTTGAAATATCAGGCAGACAAAGAACAGAAGCTGTGATTCTGCCTAACAGAAAGCATTTGAGGTATAAAGATTATGCTGCAAAAAATTGATCACCTGGGGATTGCGGTCAAGTCGCTGGAGGCGGCCATTGCCCATTATGAGCAGGTCATGGGACTTACCTGCGAGCAGATAGAAGAAATCGAATCCCAGAAAGTGCGAACCGCTTTTTTTGAGGTGGGCCAGACCCATATTGAGCTCTTGGAGCCGACCTCGGAAGACAGTCCCCTTGCCAAGTTTTTGGAAAAAAACGGGGAAGGAATCCATCACGTGGCCTATTACACCGACGATATCGAAGCGCAGCTCAAAAAGGCTCAGGAAGCGGGCTGCAAGCTGATCAATACCGAGCCGGTAACCGGCGCGGGCGGGAAACGGATCGCCTTTCTGCACCCCAAATCAACCAACGGGGTCTTGACTGAATTTTGCACCAAAGACGGATAAAAAGGCGGAAAAGCTATGAAAATTCACGAATATCAGGCCAAGGAGCTGTTTGCCAAATATGAGGTTCCGGTTCCGAAGGGATTTGTGGCCCGCAATCCGGAGGAGGCCCGGGCCGCTGCCGATAAAATCGGGACCTTCCCTGTGGTGGTCAAGGCCCAGATCCATGCCGGCGGCCGGGGCAAGGGCGGCGGCGTCAAATTGGCCCATTCGCAAGAGGAGCTCGCTTCCCTGACTGAAGCCATGCTCGGCATGCGGCTGGTCACGCCCCAGACCGGGGCCGGCGGCCAGGAAGTGAAAAAAGTCCTGGTGGAGCAGGGTCTGGACATCGAGAAGGAGCTGTATCTGAGCTTGATTTTGGATCGGAATACAGCCGGCATCGTGATCATAGCCAGCGAGGCCGGGGGCATGGATATCGAGGAGGTGGCTGAAGCAACCCCCGAGAAAATCGTCAGGGTCGGGGTCAATCCATTACTGGGCATCCAGCCCTTTCATTGCCGGCGGATTGCCTTTGGCTTGAATCTCCCTGCTGAAGCCGGAAAGGAATGCATGCAGCTTGTGGCCGCTTTATACCGGCTGTTTGTGGACTATGACTGCTCACTGGCGGAAATCAATCCTCTGGTTCTGACCCGGGACCGGCGGGTGCTGGCCCTGGATGCCAAGATTAATTTCGACGGCAACGGCTTGTTCCGCCACAAGGATCTGGCTGCCTTCCGGGATTTGGACGAAGAGGACCCTCTGGAGGTCGAAGCCTCCAAGTACGGGCTGAACTATATCAAGATGGACGGCAATGTCGGCAACATGGTCAACGGGGCCGGTCTGGCCATGGCCACCATGGATCTCATCAAGCAGGCCGGGGCCGAACCGGCCAATTTCCTCGACGTGGGCGGGGGGGCCAGTGCCGAGATGGTGGAGAACGGGTTTCGTATCATCCTGGGCGACACCAATGTCAAAGGCATTTTAATCAATATTTTCGGGGGTATTCTGCGTTGCGACGTCCTGGCCCAGGGCGTGGTGCAGGCCGCGTCCGCCCTGGGCCTGAAGGTTCCGGTGGTGGTACGTATGGAGGGGACCAATGTCGAACAGGGCCGCCGGATCCTGGCGGAATCCGGTCTGGATCTGCGCACGGCCGAAGATTTGAAGGACGCTGCGGCCCAGGTGGCCGAAATTGTGGCTTGAGGACCGGGATGCAGGGACTGAAGATGTGAAGACAGTGAAGAAGTGAGAATTGCATATGAGTATATTTGTGAATAAAGACACGCGAGTGGTGGTCCAGGGCATTACCGGACGGGAAGGCCGGTTCCATACCCGGCAGTGTGTGGAATACGGAACCCGGGTTGTGGCCGGCGCTACACCCGGCAAGGGCGGCCGGGATATGGACGGGATCCCGGTTTTCGATACGGTCCAGGAGGCCGTGGAGCGTCAGGGGGCCAACTGCAGCCTGATCTTTGTGCCGCCGCCTTTTGCCGCGGATGCGATCCTGGAAGCGGGCGATGCCGGAATCGAGGTGGTGGTGGCCATAACCGAAGGCATTCCGGTTCTGGATATGCTCAAGGTCAAGAATTATCTGACCGGCCGGCAGACCCGGCTCATCGGACCCAATTGCCCCGGAATCATTTCCCCGGGGACGGCCAAAGTGGGAATCATGCCCGGCGCGATCCATAAGTCCGGCGGTCCGTTCGGAGTGGTTTCCCGGTCCGGTACCCTGACCTATGAAGTTGTGCATCAATTGACCGGGCAGGGACTGGGGCAGACCACCTGTCTGGGGATCGGCGGCGATCCGGTGATCGGAACAGATTTTATCGACTGTCTCCAAGCCTTTGAAGACGATTCCCAGACCGAGGGGATCGTCATGGTCGGCGAAATCGGGGGGGATGCCGAAGAAAATGCGGCGGCTTTTGTCAAAGAGCGGGTCAGCAAGCCGGTGATTGGTTTTATCGCCGGTCTGACCGCGCCTCCCGGCCGGCGGATGGGGCATGCCGGGGCCATTGTCAGCGGTAAAAGCGGAACCGCCCAGGGGAAAATCGAGGCCATGGAAGCGGGCGGCATCCGGGTCTGCCGCAATCTGGGCGAACTCGGAGAGCTGTGCGCCCGAGTTGTGCGTGAATCTTGATTGTTGACGGAACAATCCAGGGCGCTATTGCTGTCTAAGCTAAGTTCGATCAGTAAAAGAGGATTGCCTGATGTCGGATGTGCTGCAGAAATTGGAAAGGGCCAGGGCGGATGTGTACCAAGAGGCCAAGCCGGCTGATTTTGGGGGGCGGGAAGCTGCTTTTTCCGGCCAGGGGCGGAGCTTGGAAAATCAATACCGCAAACATCGCGACGTGGTCTGCGTCCAGGCCTGCCGCACGCCCTACGGACGATTCATGGGCGGCTTGAAGCAGTATGACGCGCCCCAGCTCGGGGCCCTGGCCATCAAGGAGGTCCTGCGCCGGGTTCAGGAGCATCTCAGGCCGGAAGATGTGGATTATGTAATCATGGGTCATGTCGTTCCGGCGGGCTGCGGGCAGATTCCGGGGCGCCAGGCGGCTGTCCTGGCCGGCCTGCCCGAGACCGTGCCTTCGATCACCGTGAACAAGGTCTGTTCCTCCGGGATCAAAACCGTGGATCTGGGGGCCCAGATGATTCAGCTGGGCCGGGCGGAGACCGTTATCGCCGGGGGGCAGGAGTCCATGTCCAACTGTCCCTATGCCCTGCCCGAGATGCGGGACGGTAAAAAAATGGGACTGCCTACGGCGGAGATGCTCGATCTGATGGTCTATGACGGTTTGTGGGACCCCTTTTATCAGCGGCACATGGCCCTGCACGGATCGGAAACCAGCGACGAGTTCGGTTTCAGCCGGGAAGACAACGACGCCTGGGCCCTGCATTCCCAGCAGCGGGCGGCCGCGGCCATGGAAAGCGGCAGGCTGGATGATGAGATCTTCCCGGTGGAAATCAGGAAGGGGAAGTCCGTTGAAGCCTTGAGCCGGGACGAGCAGCCCAGGCCGGAAACCACGGCCGAAGGCCTGGCCAAGCTGCCGCCGGTCTTCGGGCACACAAGTACGGTCACCGGAGAGCCCGGATCGGTGACCGCGGGCAACGCGCCCGGGGTCAATGACGGCGGGGACGTCTGCCTGCTCATGAGCCGGGAGCAGGCGGAAGCCTCCGGCCTCAAGCCCTTGTTCACAATCCTGGACTATGCCGAGGTATCCCAGCCCACCAAGGACATTGCCACGGTTCCGGGCCTGGCCATCGACAAGGTCCTGAAGCAGAATAATCTGAAAATTAAGGATGTAGACCTGGTGGAGATCAACGAGGCCTTTGCCGCGGTGGCCCTGATCAGCGGCCGGCGGATTCTGGGGATGAGCGAACAGGAGATGCGGGACAAGGTCAACGTCAACGGCAGTGCTATTGCTTACGGCCATCCCATCGGGGCCACCGGGGCCCGGATTCTGATGACCCTGGCCTATGAGCTCCGCCGCCGGGGCGGGGGCCTCGGGGTCTGCGGCATCTGTTCCGGCCTGGCCCAGGGCGATGCCATGCTGATCCAAGCTGGGCCGTAAAGGCGCAGATTGGATTAGGTCATTATTTGATGAGGGAATACCTTATCCTGTTTGACAGACTGAATGTTGTACGTTATTTTGTACGCAATAAAGTCTGTATGAGGAGGTGTCTATGCGAAGACTGTTTGTCGATCAGGATATTCGTCCGATGTCTGAATTCAGATCCAGTGCGGCGTCTTTTTTAAAACAGGTTCATGAAACCAAACGCCCTCTGGTCATTACTCAGCATGGCAAAGGAGTGGCTGTTTTATTGGATGTCAGGGAATATGAAGCTTTGTTGGAAAAAATTGAATTACTCGAAGATGTTCAAACATCTCTCGCCCAATTGGAGAACGGAATGGGTGTCGAGCATGGAGAAGCTCAAGAAAAGGTATTGGAAAGTATCCGGAAATGAAACTTATATGGTCACCATTGGCTCTTGAGCGACTCACTGAAATTGCAGCTTTTATTGCCCAGGACGACCTTCTCACTGCCGAAAAATGGCAGGCCTTGTGTCTGCCCTTGATTTATAGGGAGTGGAAATGGACATTCAAACCATCATGGTCATCGGCGCGGGACAGATGGGCGGGGGTATCGCCCAAGTGGCGGCCCAGTCCGGGTACAAAGTATTTCTCAACGACGTCTCCTTAGAATTGGTGGACAAAGGCCTGGGTGGAATCGAGAAGAATCTGTCTCGATCTGTCGCCAAGGAACGGATTTCCGAGGCTGAGAAGCAGGCCATCCTGGAGAGGATCACAGCAGCCGTTGAACTGGATCCTGCAGCAGGGTGCCAGTTGGTGATCGAGGCCGTGGTGGAGAACATGGAGATCAAGGCCAGGGTCTTTGAAGAACTCGACCGTTTGGCCCCCAAGCAGGCTATCCTGGCCAGCAATACCTCCTCCTTGCCCATCACCCGCATCGCAGCCTGTACCAAGCGGCCGGACCGGGTCATCGGCATGCATTTCATGAATCCGGTACCGGTCATGAAGCTGGTGGAGGTCATCAACGGCCTGGAAACCGCTCCCGAGGTCACGGCCGCCATCCTGGAAACAGTCGAAAAAATGGGCAAAACCGCTGTTGAATGCAAAGACGTGCCCGGCTTTGTATCCAATCGGGTGCTCATGGTCATGCTCAATGAGGCCCTCTGGGAACTGTACGAAGGCGTGGCTTCGGCCGAAGGCATCGACGCTATCATGAAGCTGGGCATGAACCACCCCATGGGTCCCCTGGCCCTGGCCGACCTCATCGGCCTGGATACGGTCCTGGCCATTCTCAATGTACTGCTCGAGGGCTATGGCGATCCCAAATACCGGCCGAGCCCGCTCTTGAAGTCCTATGTCCAGGCCGGGAGGCTGGGTCGGAAGACCGGGAAGGGAGTCTATGATTATTCCTGAGTTGAAACGGTTCCAGGTTCACGGTTCACGGTTTGAAGAGGAAGAAATTGAGAATTACAAATTTGGTCTATGCAAGGACTTCTTTGTTTTCTGAACTGTGAACCGTGAACTGTGAACCTGGAACTTTTGGGTTTTTGTGGTTCACGGTTTGAAGAAAAAAAAATTGAGAATTACAAATTTGGTCTATGCAAGGATTTCTTTGTTTTCTGAACTGTGAACCTGGAACTTTTAAGTTTTTGCGGTTCACGGTTCCATCTGAAACCAAGCCGGAGAGGAGCAGTCTATGTATTTTGCAAAAGAGTTACTGGAAAAATGCAGCAGCCTGCGCAAAAAATGGGAAGATCAGGTCAAAAAGATCCTCTCCAGGCAAGGCGAGCGCAAAGAGCGGTTTTCCACGGTCTCGGATCACGATATCAAGCGCCTGTACAGCCCTGAAGACATCAAGGACCTGGATTTCGAGAAGGATATCGGCTTTCCCTCGCAATTTCCCTACACCCGGGGGCTGCATCCCACAGGCTACCGGGGCCGTTTCTGGACCTACCGCATGTTTTCCGGCATGGGCACGGCCCGGGATACCAATCAGCGCTGGCACATGCTCCTCCAGAACGGGCAGACCGGACTGAGCACGGCCTTCGATTTTCCGACCCTCATGGGCCTTGATACCGACAGTCCCAAGGCCCTTGGCGAATGCGGCCGCTGCGGGGTGGCCATCGATACCCTGGAGGACTTCCTGCTTCTGGTGGATCGAATCCCCCTGGGGGAAGTGACCACTTCCATGACCATCAATCCGCCGGCCACGGTGCTCTGGGCCATGTACTGCGCGGCCGCGGAGAAAAAGGGCGTTGCCCTGGATCAAATCGGAGGCACCATCCAGAACGACATGCTCAAGGAGTTCATCGCCCAGAAGACCTTCATGTGCCCGCCGGAGCCCTCGGTCAAACTCATCAGCGACACCATTGAATTCGGGGCCAGATCCGTGCCCAGGTGGAACACGGTGAGCATCAGTGGCTACCATATCCGGGAAGCCGGCTCCACCGCGGTGCAGGAACTGGCCTTTACCCTGCGGGACGGCATGGAATACGTGGAGGACGTGGTCCGGCGCAAGGGCCTGCATCCGGACGAGTTTGCCCCCAGGCTGTCCTTTTTCTTCAACGCCCACATCGATTTTTTTGAAGAAATCTGCAAGATGCGCGCCGCCCGGAAAATCTGGGCCAGGGTCATGCGGGACCGCTACAAGGCCAAAGAGGAACGCTCCTGGTGGATGCGCTTTCACACCCAGACCGCGGGCTGCTCCCTGACCGCCCAGCAGCCCTACAACAACGTCATCCGGACCGCTACAGAGGCCCTGTCCGCGGTTCTGGGGGGGACCCAGTCCCTGCATACCAACTCTCTGGACGAAGTCTGGTGCCTGCCCACGGACCATGCGGTGCAGATAGCCCTGCGCACCCAGCAGATCATTGCCGAGGAGACCGGTGTGGCCAATACCATCGATCCTCTGGCCGGGTCCTATTTTGTGGAGCAGCTGACCCGGGAGATGGAGGAAGGGGCCTGGGAGTATATCGAGCGCATTGACGACATGGGAGGCATGCTCGCGGCCATCGATCAGGGTTTTCCCCAAATGGAGATTGCGGACGCGGCCTATCGCTTTCAGACCCAGATCGACTCCGGGGAAAAGGTCATGGTCGGGGTGAACAAGTATGTCACCGAAGAAGCGGAAGAGTGCCCGCTTTTGGATATTGACGAGGCCGTGGAACAGGGCCAGCTCAAGAGACTGGCCGAGACCAAGCGCAAGCGGAATGACAGGTCCGTCAGAACCAGCCTTGACGATTTGCGCAGGGCCTGCAAGAAGGGCGAGAATGTCATGCCCGTCTGCATCGAGGCGGTCAAGAACCTGTGCACGGTCCAGGAGATCTGCGATGTCTATCGGGAAGTCTACGGCCTGTACCAGGATCCTGGTTTGTTTTAGATCCGGATTGCGCCGGACGGCGCTATCCGGATAGTGAAGGCAGATACAAACAGCAAATTCAGCCAACTTCTGGTATATGAGGATGAGAGCATGAGCAAAAGACCGATTCGGATACTGGTGGCCAAGCCGGGACTGGACGGGCATGACCGGGGAGCCAGGATATTGGCCAGGTGTTTTCGGGATGCCGGGCACGAGGTGGTCTATACCGGCTGTCATCAGACCCCGGAGCAGATCGCGGCCGCGGCCCTGCAGGAGGATGTGGACTGTGTGGGCCTCAGCTGCCTGTCCGGAGCGCACAAGCATCTTTTCCCCAAAGTCGTCCAGTTGTTGCGGGAACAGGATGCCGGGGACATCGTGGTCATCGGCGGGGGCATCATTCCCAAGCAGGACTTTCCGGTCCTGTATGACGCAGGGATCAAGGAGATCTTCACCCCGGGAACGCCATTGCCCGAGATTGTCGACTGGATTAACGAGCATGTGGTTCCTGGGAGAGAGCTGTAATCGGACGTCGGACGTCGGAGGGCGGATGTCGGAGGTCGGAGGGCGGATGTCGGAGGTCGCCAATTTGATCAAGGGCTGTTTTTTTCCGCTTTTCATTCATCATTCGACGTTGGACGTTCGAAGTTCGACGTTTCTTTCGGAGTCTTCATCGACCCCCAGCCGAAAAGTCCGGCGCCGTTCCTGGAAGAGAGCAACCAAGGCTGTGAACATTTATGGATATTGTTGAAAAAGTCGGAAACGGTGACGTTCGGGCGGTGGCCCGGCTGATCCGGAGCGTCGAGGATCGGATCCCTCAGGCCAGGGAGGCCATGAAGGAGCTCTACCCCTTGACCGGAAACGCCTTTATCATTGGCTTGACCGGGGCCCCCGGGTCCGGCAAGAGCACTCTGACCGACAGCCTGATTGCTGCCTTCCGCAAGCAGGGCAAAGGGGTCGGGGTCCTGGCTGTGGATCCCACGAGTCCTTTCAGCGGCGGCGCCATTCTCGGGGACCGGGTGCGCATGCAGCGTCATGCCGAAGATCCCGGAGTCTACATCCGCAGCCTGGCCACCCGGGGGGCTCTGGGCGGATTGTGCGCCGCCGTGGACGATGCCGTCCATATCCTGGACGCTATGGGCAAAGAGGTGATCATTGTGGAGACCGTGGGCACCGGACAGTCCGAAGTGGATATCATGAACAACGCCCACTCCGTAGCCCTGGTCCTGACTCCGGGCATGGGAGACGAAGTCCAGACCATGAAAGCCGGCATTATGGAGATCGCGGATTTGTTCGTGATCAATAAGTCCGATCTGCCGGGGGGGCAGAAGCTCTACCAGGAACTCCTGCGGGTGCTCCAGATGACTGAAAATTATCAGTCCGGCTGGCAGCCGCCGGTGCTTATGGTCCAGAATATTGCCGATCCCAGGGCCTTTGCCGAGAAAGTTGAAGGCTTGCGGGATGCCTTCTGGGAACACCGGGCGATCTTGATCAGCAAGGATCTCCTCAAAGAGCGGGAGAAGCGCAAGCTTTCGGTGCAGTTCCACAATTCCCTGAAGGAGACACTCCTGGACCCCATCATCGAAGACCTCACCCGATCTGGACGCCTGGATGCCTCTCTGGAACGGATGCTGGCCAAGGAGGCGGATCCATACACCCTGGCCGAGGAGTTGGCCGGTGAATACTTAAGAAAGTAAGAGATCAGAAGGGAAGGTCTGCCTTGGTGTCAAGGTTTCCTCCCGTAACTCTTTATTTTCCAAAACATATACTGATCCAAGGCGAGACCTGCCGACAAGGATGACGATTTTTAGATGCTGTTTCGATTTTTCGTAAAGGCAGGTTGGATCAGTATTTGGATCAGTATATGAGCTCTGAGATCCCCTACACCGTCCGCACAAGCCCTAAGGCCAGGCGCGTCCTTCTCCAGATCGATCCCCGGCAGGGACTGGTGGTTGTCCTGCCGGCCAGGCTCGATCCCGGCTGCATCCCGAATATTCTCAAAGAAAAGCGGGCCTGGATCGAAAAGCACAGAGCCGGCATTCTCCAGGCCGAAGCCCGAAGCCGGTCCAAGTCTGTGATCCCGGATCGTATCCGTTTGCGGGCTATTGGGGCCCAGCTGAAAGTCACTGTCCGGAAAACCGGGGATACGAGCCCCAACTTGCGGCAGGTCCAGCCGGAACTCTTGGAAATCAGCGCTCAGGGACGGATTGGTCCCGGGGAGGCTGCCGCTTTGCTCCGGCAGTGGCTGCAGCTAAAGGCCGGGGAGGTGTTACCCGCCTGGCTTGACCATCTGGCCGGCCGGCATGGTCTGGACTACGGCCGAGTCATCGTCCGCCGTCAGAAAACGAGGTGGGGGAGCTGTTCCAGCAAGAAGACCATCAGCCTGAACTGTAAACTCCTCTTTCTGCGGCCCGGCCTCGTGGAACACGTCCTGCTCCATGAACTCTGCCACACAGTGCATCCCAACCATAGCCGAGCCTTCTGGGAGTTCTTCAAGCGGCTGCAGCCCGAGGCCCCGGTCTGTCATCGGCAGTTGAACCGGCTTTGGCAGGAGACGATCCCGGCCTGGGCGGATCTCTGAAGCAGCTTTGGAAACATCCGCAGTTTTTAAAAAAAAGATTGGGGGGGAAGCTTCAAGAAATGGATTTCGAGGATCATCCGTTCAGATATTGGCGTAGCGCATGGCGTCGATGATGGCCCCGCGGATATCGTCAATGGTGGCGGCAATGGCCTGTCCCGAGCTGCGAGGGAACTTTTCGACGAAGGAATCTCAAAAGGGGTTACAAAGTCTGTATTATCCCAGGCCGGGGCAGTAATCCCTGATTTGATCCAGGAACTGACTTTTTCCCGTATATAAAATGCAGGATAGCCCTTTGATCCATGCCCGATGCACGTTTCCCGCGGAATCGTCCACAAACAGGGCTTCACCTGGGGTGATCCCCAGATCCTCGCTCACCCTGACGAAGAGTTCCGGATCCTGTTTGCTCTGTCCGAGATGGTAGCTGTTATAGATCCGATCGAACAGGGGGTAGAAGGCGTCCCGCTCGTTGAGCCTGTCCAGCCAGTCCACCTGATCGCTCAGGATGGCGCACTGCGTCCCTCCCTGTCTGATACGCTTCACCAGCTCGATCATCCAGGTCCTGAGCCTGAAGTGATCCAGAACGACCTGGCGCAGATCAGGTTCCGAGCCCCTGAGGCCGGTCCTTTCCCCAAGAACCTGCCAGAAGGTCTCCCCGTCTGTCTTTCCGATGACATAGCCGGTCTCGAAAACACATTCCACCCCGGCCCGCTGCACGGTTTCCGGATCAAGGCCCTGATCCCGGGCCAGTGATCCCAACCCCAGGGTAAAGCCTTCGTCCGCCAGGACACCGCCGAAATCAAAGAGGATCCACGTGACAGAACAGGACATGCCGCCTCCCCAAGGTTATGTTACGATCTCTCTTTTTGAATCGTCATGAGGTTCCACTCGGTCTGTAGTTTTACTCGATATATTGAACAAATGTCAAAATCCTTTACGGCCCTGACCTGAGCCGGTAGGTTAGAGGTATATTTCCAATCACAATTCCTTGACGCGACCCCGGGCTCCTCATGAAGTGCCAACTCTTTGAAACACTGATGTTGAAACCATTGGTTTGGACAATGCAAAATATGTTGACGGGTGCCGCCGTTGATGATATCCATTCCAAAAATGTATATCCATGGAGGTGTTGAGCATGCAAGTCTCAAAATGGGGCAACAGCCTGGCAGTTCGTTTGCCTGCTGCAGTGGTCAAGGCGCTGGAGCTGCGCGAAGGAGACGATATTGAACTGGTGGTGGCTGATGCGCGGGTTTTTGAAGTACGGAAAAAAGCCGAGCGGGAAGACATCCTGTCCAGACTGCGCGCCTTTCGCGGAAAGCTGCCCGCTGATTTTCAATTTGATCGGGAAGAAGCCCATGACCGGTCCTAAATCCTTTATTGACACTAATGTTCTGCTCTATCTCCTGTCCGCAGATGCACACAAGGCTGACCAGGCAGAAACTGTTATCCGCTCCAGCTCAATGATCAGTGTTCAGGTATTGAATGAAACAGCCAATGTGACGAGACGCAAACTAGGCCTGCCCTGGTTTGAGATCAATGAAATTTTGACTATGATTCGTTCGCTCTGTTCGGTTGAGCCGCTGACTGTCGAGACTCACTACAAAGGGATATGTATCGCCCACAGATACAGGCTGAGCGTGTATGATTCCATGATACTGGCTGCCGCTCTTCAGGCAGGATGCGAAAGAGTATATTCCGAAGACATGCAGGACGGCCTCCTGATTGAAAAACAGCTGCGTATCGTGAACCCATTCCTATCTGGTTGAAAGGAGCAGAGAGGGAGCAGAGAGGGACAGGCACTCTTTTGGCATTAAAAGTAAAGCAAAGACCTGGTTTTTGGTTCAGGGTGAAAGATATTTGGAAGTGTTGATCCAGCACAAGGGAGGTCAGGTGAAGAAAACAGCCGAACGGCAAGCCATTCGAAAACTGGTCGGGGCGCCGGAGTGTGTTGAACCCTGGCTCGAACGATTTTACGAGCCAAAAGAGGTACAGCTATTGCTGCATCTCGAGTACGGACCGGCCGCAAACACAGAAGTGTTCACCGTTCTCGGACTCGAACGGGAGGAACTGGATCGGGCCTGGCAACGGGGGATCATTGCCCGGAATGAAGACGGGACGGTCAGTGCAGCGGATTTTCGCACCAGGTTCGATTACTGGGCCATGTTCGAAGGCTGGCAGGATATTCCCGAGGTCATCAAAGAGAGGTTGAACCGATGGGAATTCGAGCAGTACTGCAGGAGGCATGAAGCCGATCTGGAGACCGCACGTCGCGGAGAGAAACAGGATCCCGAGCATCTCATCCCCAGGTATCTGCTGCTCGAGGAAAGCCTGGAGGTCATCGACCGGGTGGAGCGGGTCTATCTCTGGCCCTGCAATTGCCGAATGATGCGCGAAAATTGCAGCAAGCCCGTCTATACATGTTTGCGGTTTTCCAACGATCGGGGGATCGGCTGGGAGATCGGCAAGGACAGGGCCAAGGAGATCATTCAGGAGGCCAACCGGGCCGGCTTGATGCAGTCCGGTGAAATCGGCAGCACCAAGGAGGGGAGAGTGACCGGGGCCATCTGCAACTGCTGTGCGGACTGTTGTTTTCCGCACCTCATGGCGAAGGAATATCAGGCCGAAAAGATCTGGCCGCGAAGCCGGTACCGGGCCAGGCAGCACCAGGAATTGTGCACCGGATGCGGCCGCTGTGTGCGTCGGTGTCCCTTCCAGGCCTTGAGGAGCAATGTCTCGGAAAAAGGGAGGAAAAGCCCCCCTGTTTTCAA
>JAABTT010000069.1 GCA_011389765.1 Desulfohalobiaceae bacterium S24
CTGGGGGGGCAAGCCTTATCGTCTGGGATTGCGTCGGCGAAGACGCCTCGCAATGACGGGTGAGTTCGATAGTCTGGTGGTGGAGGACTGTTTCTTCAATGATCAAGCCGGCAGCATTAAGATTCAAAACCAGAACAAAAGCCCGATCGTGTATTTTAATTCATTTTAAATAGTTAGGTGCCAGCTTTGCCGGCGGCAAAGCTGGCACCTGTAATAACAAGATGCAGACCAAAAAAGGACAGTATATGGACCAGAGTTTACTTCACAAACCCAAAAATGCTTGGGATATCTATCAGGATCAGGAAAGCCGGCAGGCAATCGAACAGTTGACTGAAAAGTATGTAGATTTTTTGAGCAGCTGCAAAACAGAGCGGGAGACCGTGACCCGGGTACGGGCACGTCTGGAGCAGGCCGGCTTCAGTCAGGACCTTGCTGCGTCCAGGTTTTACGCCACGGCCAAGGAGAAAACCATTCTCATGGTCAGAAAGGGCAGGCGAAGCCTGCAGGACGGCCTTCGAATCATCGGCGCCCATGCCGATACACCCCGGCTGGATTTCAAGCAGCATCCCCTGTACGAAACCTGTGATTTGACCCTGGCTAAGACCCATTATTATGGCGGCATCCGCAAATACCAGTGGCTGTCCCGTCCTTTGGCTCTGCACGGCGTGGTGGTACTTGCCAGTGGGAAGCGGATTGAGATCTGTATTGGCGAGGATCGGCAGGACCCTGTTTTTGTCATCGCCGACCTCCTGCCACATCTGGCCATGAAACAAAATGAGCTCAAAGTTTCAGATGCTTTTGAGGCGGAAAAATTGAACGTGCTTTTGGGGAACAGGCCTGTGCCGGGCCGGGAGACAGACCAGGAGGCAGCGGAAAAGGACAAGGATCGTTTCAAGAAAAATATTCTGGAACTGCTGCACAGGCGTTACGGCTTGGTGGAAGAGGATCTGTACAGCGCTGAACTCCAGCTGGTGCCTGCAGGTTCGGCCCGATCAGTGGGACTGGACGGATCTATGGTCGGCGGCTATGGTCAGGACGATCGTATTTGCGTTTTCAGCGCTTTTGAGGCCTTTCTCGCGGAGACCGACCCGGAGTTTACCCAGGTTGTTATTTTCTGGGACAAAGAGGAGATTGGATCTGAAGGAGCCACCGGCGCGAAGTCCCTCTTTATGGAGTATATCCTGGAAGATCTTTTCCAGTCCTGGGAGCCGGGAGTCAGGATGTCTCAAATTTTACGAAATGCCGGGGCCTTATCCGCAGATGTTCATGGATCCATTGACCCTGACCATCAAGACCTGCACGATGCCCTCAATTCTTCCAAGCTCGGTTACGGCCCGGTTTTTTGCAAATTTACCGGTCACCGGGGGAAAGTTGGCTCCAGTGAGGCCACGGCCGAATATGTGGCCTGGCTGCGGAATCTGCTCAACTCCGCGGGCATTCCCTGGCAGATGGCCGGACTGGGCAAGGTGGACGGAGGCGGCGGGGGGACCGTCGCCAAATATCTGGCCATTTACGGTATGGATATCATTGATTTCGGACCCGGCGTCCTGGGGATGCACAGTCCTTTTGAAGTCACCAGCAAGGCGGATCTTTATGCTACGCGGCAGGCTTTCCAGGCCTTTCTCCGTTAAAGCGGGTTTCGCCCACAACCCAGAGGTTCCTGGTTCACAGTTCACGGTTCACAGTTAAGAAAAAAAGAAAGCTTTTAGAATGCCCCAGAATGTATCTTCCGAATATCTTCCTCTTCAAACCGTGAACCGTGAACTTAGAACCGTGAACCATATTCGACAAGTGCTTCGGAGCAACACATTTACTTGTTTTCTATGACAGAGTTTAACCGATATGTCTAAAAGGGGATTTTTTCAGGGGGACGCCGTTCCGGCACGGGCTGCTTCGGGATTGTACCTTCGTTCCACTCTTGGCTGACATACAAAGCGCAGTAGCAGCTTCCGTACTCCTGGACATCCGGGGCTCTGTAGACACAGGGACAGAGAATGTCCTTGTCCAGTTCCCGCTGACCGGAAGCCAGGCGGCAGGGACAGCTCATGTAGCCGTAGCGGTCCTTGTTGAACAGGAGGGCCTCCAGGAGTTCGAAGACAAGATCCCGGTCCTTGTTCAAAAAATAGCCTTTAGGCTCCTGTGTTTTTTTTAGCTGTTCATAAAGCTTTTCAGCTGGGCTCATAATTCTAAAGCCTCCTTGATTTCTTTCTCTTTGTAACCGACGATAACCTGATCGCCGATCTTGATCGTGGGGAAGGAACATTTAGGATTGAGGTCTTTGATTTCTTCAAGTATCGCCGCCCGTTCTTCGCCCTGCAGTCGGTCGACGTCCGTGTAGTCGTACTGGACGCTGCACTGCTCCAGGAGTTGTTTGGCCGCCTTACAGTGACTGCAGGTGCTCAGGGAATACATTTTGACCGGATCATTCATATTTGGCTCCTTGTGGGTCTCGAAAAATTTGCTGGTTTTACCAGCTGGAAATATAAATACGATTTCTGCATCTGTCAAATCAGGCGCGTTAAGTGATTGTAACGACGGAGCAATCTCCAAGGATTGCATCTGGGTTTCATACATTCCAGCTCAAAGGAAAGTGCTCTGAAATATGGTGGTAGCCTTTAACAAAATGATTTTGAGGATGATCCTTGCAACTTCTTGATTTTCTAATATTCAGCAATGTCATATCTTCGATTTTCAATCTTCAATTCTATGGGCCTGGAGGAAAGAGACGCAGCCCTTGCTCCGGAGAGCATTGACTGCTCCGGGGCCTGGCTGTTCTGGTCAGAGCCCCCTGAGGCCGCTTTTGTCGAGCTTCTGGGAAAAATGGGCCAGCTGGAGCCGGTCGTGGTTGCCCGGGAGCAGGGCCGCTTTCTGCTGGTGTCCGGCTACAAGCGCGTTCTAGCCTGCCGGGAATTGCAGAGACCGGTCCGGTTTCGAACCATAAGCGGGAACGATCTTTTGAAAGGCCGGATGTACCTCCACCTCAATCTCCACCGGAGCATCACCGGTTCAAGCCTGATCCGGGCCGCCCGTTTCTTTCAGGCAGTTTCCGACTCGGATGGACAGACAGGCGTCGAGCCCGAATTTGAGGGGCTGGTTCCTAAAAAGATGCTTGCTGCCTTGAGGCATTGGCTCAGTCTGGACTCTTTCTGGGAAGAGGCCCTGCACGCCGGACGCGTCCCCTTTGAGGCCGGTCCGATCCTTGCTTCTCTCAAGATTTCGGACCGTCAGGCCTGTAAGCCCTTTTTCAAAGAACTGTCCTGGTCCTGGAACAAGGCCAGAAATTTTTTGAATCACCTCCTGGAAAGCGCCAAACGGGACGGGCTTCACCTGGCAGACCTCATTCAAGAAGAACAGTTTGCTGATATTCTCCAGAAGGAACTTTCGCCGAACGATTGTCAAAAAGCTCTTCTGCAGCGTAGTACAGGCATCAGATACCCGGTTTTGAGCCGGCTCGAGCAAAGTTTCCAGGCTGTACAGGCGGATTGCCTTGAGAACAGCCGCTGGCGGATGCTCCCGGAACAGCATTTTGAGACCAACGGCTTTATCCTGCAGACCAAGATCAGCAGTCAAAGGGATCTGGAGCGATCTCTCCAACAGCTTCAGAAGCTGTGCTCGGAAGATGCTTTTGCGCCGATCCGGCACTGGCGGCAGGATCATCTGGATTAAAAGTCGACACTCCAGCCGGCCGCCGCAAAGGCAAAGCGCTCCTTGAAGCGATTGTAGCAGATCGCAGCGGCTTCCTGCCCGGTGCAGTGAGAGACCGCAATGAGTTTCAAATTGTAGCTGTCCAGGGCCTGCATTGATTGTTCCAGCTGCGGACCCGGACCGCCCATGAAACCGAGGTGGGTGCCGCCGATGACGGCATGAAAGGATTGATGGCCGGTCTTGTCGGCAAAATGGTTCAGGGTATTGATAATGCCTGCATGGGCGCAGCCCGAAATGACGACCGGTCCGGAATCTGTCTCAATCAGGAGTGAGCTGTCGTCTTTCAAGGGATCAGGGACCAGCTCCCCGTTTTGTTCCACTTTCAGGCGGGCATCCGGTTTTTCAAAATCGGTCTTTCTGGGAACTTCGCCCGAAAAAAAGATGCCGGGGCCGATTTTTGTAAACTCTTTTTTGAAATCAAAAACGGCCTGCAGGGAGTGCTCCAGGAATTCAGGTCTGAGTCTGATGCCGACAAAAGGATGCGCCTTGCCCAGAGGAGTATCCAATTCGGCATACTTGAGGGCAAATATGTCGGGGTGGGCGATGACCCTGACCCCTCTGGGCGGATAGAGCACGGCAGGCAGGCCGCCGGTATGATCATAATGCCCATGGCTCAAGACCACGGTGTCGATCCCCGCGAGATCGATACCCAGCCTCTTGGCGTTGTTTTCCAGACTCATTCCCTGGCCGGTGTCAAGGAGAATCTGTTGGCCGTCTTTTTCGATCAGGGCTGAAAACCCGTGTTCTCCGGTGATTCCCAGTGGACTGACTGCGGTGTTTTCGACAAGGATTGTGATGCGGGTTGTGCCCATTTGGTTCCTCCTAAAGAATTGAAGATTGCTGATTGAAGATATAAGATTGCTGATTCTTGGCAGGCATATGTATCATTGAGCCCTTTTCGAATGTATGCTATACGGTTTTTTTGAACAACCTTTATTCTTTCGATACGATGCCAGGCTATGATTGGAATCAGCAAACTGCTCATTGACAAGGCGGAACCGTCGGATGCGCTCCGGTACGGCAAGGACGGCCGTCCCGGACAGACGCCGGCGTCCAGAAATCGTCCCATTGTGGTCTATAATTGTCTCCAGCGCTGTAATCTGCGCTGCATTCACTGTTATGCCCAGGCCACCATCAAGGAGAGCGAGGATACCCTGTCCACGGCAGAGGCCAAGGCCATGATCGACTCCTGTGCGGATTTCGGGTGTCCGGTTATGCTTTTTTCCGGAGGCGAGCCCTTGATGCGCGAGGATTTGTTTGAACTCGTCCAACATGCCGGCAAACAGGGCCTGCGGACCACGGTTTCCACCAACGGGACCTTGATCACCAGGGAGCTGGCCAGGGATCTGGCCGGATGCAATATGGGCTATGTCGGGGTCAGCCTGGACGGGATGGAAGCAACCCACGATCATTTCAGACGGGTCAAAGGATCCTGGAGGGCGGCCCTGCAGGGTTTGGAAAATTGCAAGGCCGAAGGGCTGAGAACCGGACTGCGGATCACCCTGACCCGGCATAACTTTGCTGAGGTCCCGCATATATTTGATCTCTTGGTCCAGACCGAAATCCCGCGTCTATGCCTGTACCACCTGGTCTACACCGGCCGGGGCTCGGATTTGATGGATGCTGATTTGAGCCATGAGCAGACCCGGGAGACCATGGAGATGATTATTGAAAAAACCCTGGAGCTGCATTCCAGAGGCCATGACAGGGAAATCCTCACCGTGGACAATCATGCCGACGGTCCCTTTCTCTGGCTCTGGGCCCAAAAGAACCGGCCGGAACTGGCGGATAGAATTTTGGCAATGATCCGCAGCAACCGGGCGCAGAGCACCGGCCAGGGAATCGCTTCGATTTCCTGGAACGGGGATGTCCTGCCGGATCAGTTCTGGCGGGAAAAAATTCTGGGCAATATCCGCGAGCAGAGTTTCGAGTCCGTCTGGATGAATCCGGAGAATGCTTTCCTGCGGGATTTGCGGCGGCGTGAAGAGCTGGTCACCGGGAAATGTGCCGGATGCCGCTTTCTTGATTCCTGCCGCGGCGGCTTTCGGGCCAGGGCCGAGGCCAAATTCCAGGACATCTGGGCGGAAGACCCGGCCTGTTATCTGACCGAGGATGAGATCAGCGCGTGATTGGGGAAAACCCCGTCATCTGTTTGTTTCCTGCAAAATTTTGAATATGGATTTCGTATGGATCACGCCCTTGATGAGCTGGACCGGGATATTTTGAACCGCATTCAAACGGAAGTTCCGCTGGCAGAACGGCCTTTTCAGATGTTGGGCCGGGAATTCGGATTGAGCGAGACAGAGGTCCTGTCCCGGATCAGCCGGATGTGGGACCTGGGCATTGTCAGGAGGCTCGGCCCGATCATCAATTATCCGGCCTGGGGGATGAGCGGGGTCCTGGTGGCGGCTCAAGTGGATCAGGAGCATCTGGAGGCTGTTCAGGACTGCATCAAGGGTATTCCGGAAATCACCCACGCCTACCTCAGGGATTTTGAATGGAATTTCTGGTTTACTGTGATTGCGGAAAATGAAGACAAGCGAGATGCGATCATTGAAAAAGTCACCCGGGAGGCGGATCTCAAAAAAGTGGAGAAGCTTCCTCAGAAGAAATCCTTCAAACTGGGCGTGAAGTTTGAGATTTGAGATTGGAAATTTGAAATGATGGTCAGTGATCGAGAGTTTATTGACGCCGCCGGGAAAGGCCTGGAACTGAAAGCCCGGCCCTTCAAATCCCTGGCCGAGGCCCTGGGCATGAGCGAGCAGGAGGTTCTGGAGCACATGGCCGCTCTGATCGAACAGGGACGGGTGCGGCGTTTTGCCGCATCGGTCCGGCATCAGCCCATGGGATTTTCGGCAAACGCCATGGTCATTGCCCGGGTGGAGCCGGAGGCCATCGATCGGGTGGGTGAGCAGGGATCAAAGCTAAAGGCGGTGAGCCACTGTTATCATCGATCGCATCCAGACGGGGACCCCTGGTGTATCTATCTTATGGTTCACGGTCAGGATGAGACCCTGGTGGAGCAGACCGTGGGCCTCATCCAAGATCTTCCCGGGGTCCGGGAGGTCTCGGTCTGCAGATCTGTAGCCGAGCTCAAAAAAACATCCTTGTCCGGGGTGAGCACAGAGATCTGAAACGGTCCCGGGATACCTCGTGCAAATCGTTTCTGAGATTCCAGCATTTCTTTTTTTACATTCACCATTCAATGTTCAACGTTCGGTGTTCGACGTTCTTTCCTTGCCCGTATCTTTCAGAATAATCCGGCAGTCGGCTACCGTTGCCCCCTGACCCTGGGGGTGAACCAGCAGGGGATTGATATCCATTTCCATGATTTCCGGGTGATTGACCACCATATCCGAGAGGCTCACCAGAAGTTTTTCGATCTTCTCCACATCAGCCTTGGGTCGGTTCCGAAATCCGTTTAAAAGCTTAAATCCCTTGATTCTCCTGACCATGCTCCGGGCCTCGTTCCTGTCCAAAGGGGCCAGTCTGAACTCGACATCCTTGAAGACTTCCACAAAAATGCCGCCGAATCCGAACATGATGAGCGGGCCAAAGATCGGATAGCGGTTCACGCCCAGAATGACTTCTTCACCCGGCTCAGCCATTTTCTGGATGAGTACGCCCTGGATATCGGCCTTGGGGTCGTATTTGCGGGCGTTTTCCATGATTTCCCGATAGGACGCTTCGGCTTCAGGCCTGTTGTTGATGCCTACAAGCACGCCGCCGGCATCGGATTTATGCAGGATATGTTCAGACACGATTTTCATGGCCACTGGAAACCCTGTTTCTGCGGCGAGATCCCCGGCCTCTGCCTCCTTGATCGCCAGACGGCTGGGCAGAACATCAAAGCCGTAACATTTGAGCAAATCCAGGCAGTCCATCTCGCCGAGCCTGGTCTTGTTCTGCTGCAGGAAGTCCCGGATGATGTCTCCGGCGGTTTGTGGGTCGTGTTGCAACTGGAATTGGGCCAGTTGCTGGCGGTTAAGCCACTTGGAATAACGGTACAGCACCCCGAAGGCCCGGGCCGCGCTTTCCGGGAATCTGAAAACCGGATAGCCGTATTTCTGCAGATATTTCACTCCCTCTGAAACATCGACCACTCCCATGAAGCAGCACAAAACCGGTTTTGGAGTGTCCCTGGCCACTTTCACCACGGCTTCGGCGGTGGCCAGAACATTGGTCATGGACTGCGGAGTCAGTATGACCAGGGCGCCGTCCACGCCTTCGTCCCTGACCACGGCCCGGAGTGCGTTTTCATAGCGCTCCTGGGCGGCGTCGCCGATAATATCCACAGGATTGTTCAAATTGGCAGTCGCCGGGAGGTGGCTGGCCAAGGTCTCTTTGGTTTCTTCACTGAAACGGGCCAGCTGAAGCCCTGAGGAGACGGTCATGTCCGTGGCTACAATGCCCGGGCCACCGGCGTTGGTGACAATAGCCACCCGGTTCCCCGCCGGCACTTTCCGGGAGATTTTCCCGAGCTTGCTTTCCTGCTTGTAGGTGAAGACCCCGGCAAAATCAAAAAGATCATTGATGGATTCGACCCGGATGATCCCGGATTGTTCAAAGATGGCGTCGTAAACCGCTTCGGAGCCGGCCAGGGATCCGGTATGCGATGAAGCGGCTGCGGCGCCGGCCGTTGTCCGGCCGGATTTAATAGCCAGAATCGGGGTTCGCTTATAGCCGGCCGTGATATTTTTTACGGTTTCGATGAATTCAGGTCCTTTACGGAGTTCTTCGATGTACATCATGATGACATCGGTTTCCGGGTCTTCATGGAGGTATTCCAATAGATCAAGCTCATCCACATCCGCCTTGTTGCCGATGGAGATGAATTTGGAAAAGCCGAAATCCCTGTCTGCAGCCACGTCCAGGACCGATGTGCACAGGGCGCCGCTTTGGGAAATAAAGGAAATATTGCCGGCCGCGGGCATGCGGGTGGAAAAGCTGGCATTGAGCCGGGTGTCGGATATCGGATTGATGACGCCCAGGCAGTTGGGGCCGATCAAACGGATGCCGGCATCGCGGCAGAGTTGGACAATGGTGTTTTCCACTTCCAGGCCTTCGCCTCCCACCTCCCGAAAGCCGGCTGAGACGATGACAATCCCCTTGACCCCTTTTTGGACGGATTGTTGAACAGCTTTGAGAGCCTGCTGCGGGGGGAGGATGATGATGACCAGATCGATGCTGTCCGGAATATCCTCCAGAGAGGGATAGGCCCTGACGCTCAGGATGGATCGAGCGCCGGGATTGACCGGATAGAGTACGCCGGTGAAGCCTCCCCTGAGAATATTTTTGAAGATATCATGGCCGACCTTGCCGGGAGTGGTCGAGGCTCCGACAACCGCTACTGAATCGGGTGAAAAAATGGCATCAAGTTCGTGCATTGAAAAAATCTCCATTTTCAAGTAAAGCAATTTCCGGCTGGAACCGTGGCCTCTCAGTGCTTCCGGGATTGCTACCCGCAGCGGAAAATTTGAAAAGCCAAAACTATCCTAAATAAATTTTGCAATATCCACAAGAACGGAGTTGGCCGTTATTTTTTTCAAGGGTTCTCTGCAGGAAGACCTGAGAAATGATTTTGACAGGCCAAAGGAAATCGTATTATTCCTAAAGTCCGGTGTCACAGCGGATGCGCTTTTGCGTTAACAATCCAAAAAAAATTATTGAGGGAAACACCATGCTCAAGCATTTATTCTCTCCTTTCAGTATCAGAAATCTGAAATTGAGCAACAGGATTGTCATGCCCTCTATGGGGGTTTTCTTGAGCGATCAGGGCCAAGCCACGGAACAGACTCTGGCCTATTATTGCCGCCGGGCCAGGGGAGGGGCCGGATTGATCATGGTAGAGGCCTCGGGAGTGGCTCCGGAAGGGGTGGTTTCATCGCAACAGATGCGTCTTTATGACGATACGCACATCACGGGATTGCAGAGGGTAGCCCGGGTCATTCAGGAAGAAGGGCCCCCCGCCGGAATTCAGATCCATCACGCCGGGCGGCAGGTCTCATCCAAAGTGATCGGCCGGCCTCCTTATGCCCCGTCTGATCTGCGCTGCACGGCCATTAAGGGAGAGGTTGAACCTCTTGATCTCAAAGGCATCGAGCGCATTGTCGCTCTGTTTGGGGATGCAGCTGAACGGGCGGTTGCGGCCGGTTTCGATCTCATTGAGGTCCACGGCGCCCACGGCTATCTGGTCAATCAGTTTTTGTCCGAGTATTCCAATAACCGCGAAGACGAGTACGGCGGCAGTGTGGCCAATCGGACCAGATTTGCCGTGGAGATCATCGAGGAAATCAGAAAGCGGGTCGGTCCGGACCTTCCGCTTTCATTCAAGATCAGTGCCCAGGAATTCGTTGAAAACGGCCTGACCGTAGAGCAGAGTATTGAAATTGTACAGATTTTAGAGAAAGCCGGCATTGATGTCGTTCAGGTTTCAGCCGGGTGCGATGCTACGCCGGAGTGGATTTCGCAGCCTATGCTTATGGAGCGCGGGTGTCTGGTTGATTCGGCCTGGTCCATTCGAAAGGCGGTCGATATTCCGGTCATGTGCGTCGGCCGGATCAACGGCCCCTTTCTGGCCGAGGAGATTCTCAGTGACGGAAAGGCCGATCTGGTCTGTATGGGCCGGGCCCTCCTGGCCGACCCCGACATGCCGATCAAGGCCAGGCAGGAACGATTCGACGATATCCGGCGGTGTGTGGCCTGCAACACCTGCATCAATTCAATTTTCAAAAAAGGCCGGGTGGAATGTCTGATCAACCCGGAACTCACCAGGGAGCAGGAACTGGACATTGTCCCGGCCCGGGGGAGAAAGAGAGTAGTGGTGGTCGGCGGCGGACCCGGCGGGGCTGAAGCTGCCTGGACTGCTGCTTTTCGGGGACATGACACGGTGCTTTTGGAGTCGGGTCCGGAATTGGGCGGCCAGATCAGGCTGGGATCGCTGCCGGACTATAAAAAGGAACTTTTGAATATCATCCGTTTTCACAAACATCAGCTGGAAACGCATGGAGTGGACTGCCGCTTCAATTTTCAGGCCACTCCGGAAGCAATTCTGGATCTGAATCCTGATGCCGTGATTCTGGCCACCGGCGGGCGGCCGATCCGGCCTGATTTTCTTGACGGCCAGGAAAATGTATTCGAGTACCAGCAGGTCCTGGAGGGGAAGGTGCCTCTGAAGCATGATCTGGCCGTTATCGGCGGCGGACCCACGGGCTGCGAAGTGGCCCTGGAACTGGCGGAAAAAGGCTACAAGGTCAGCATTCTGGAGATGCTGGAGCGAATCGGCAAGCAGTACGAGGCCATGACCCGGAAATTGATACTTAACAAAATTAAAGCCTTAGGTGTTCAAGTTTTCACCGGATGCTGCATTACCAGCTACGACGGCCAACGTCTCATCTTCAACAATGAAAATCATCAAGACAGCCTGGATGTGCCCATGGTGATTTTGGCCCTGGGTGCGAAACCGGTTGACAATCTGGAGAATCCGCTGCGGGAGTCCGGTATCGAGGTGTTCAATGTCGGCGACTGCAAGCAGCCCCGGAGTATTAAAGAGGCCATTTATGAAGGGGCTCTGGCCGGGCGCGAGGTTTAATGACGGATACAATATGCCGGGGTGCGCAACTGATTCGCGACTGCGAAATTTGCCTGAATGGACTTGGTTCATTTGATTCCGAAAGGTTTGCGCACCCTGGTTTTTGATGCTTGATTGACATTCTGGTTTTGTCCTGCCTCGATATTTCCCTCCTGCGGTTTCCTTTCCTGCTTGGGGCTTAGAAAACCCGGCTTTTCCAGACCAGCACCTCAAAGACTGTCACGAATTTGACAGAACACTTTCTGTTGTCAGAAATATAAATATCTACAATTCAATGTGTTGCGGTTTATGGATCAGGATTCATGGGGGTAGTCCCGGTGAAGCCCCTTGCCTGTGCGTCAATATAATGACTATAGCCTGGTCGGTACGAAGTCTGATGTTTTTTTAATGTATCAATTTTCAAGGGGATTATATATCTTTACTTCGGGAATTTTTTTGGCATAAAAATTGTATAATGCCCGGTATGGTCCATGAAAAGAACATTTCCAAAGCCGTTGAGACTGATCAATATGTTCAATTCCAAAAATTTGAACGTTTTTTTCAGGACGCTACCCTCGGGATTTTCCAGACGACGACTGAAGGATGCATTCTTCGGGTCAATCCGGCTCTGAGTACCATGTTCGGATATGATTCTCCGCAGCATCTGCTTTTCGAGATCGGCGATTCGGCACAGGCCTTGTATGCGGATCCAGTGTATCGCACTGAATTTCTGGGTCAGCTCAAGCAGGCTAAAAGCTCTTGCATGCAGGAAATTGTCTTTCAGCGCCGAGACCGGAGTATTTTTTATGGAAAGATCACCGCCTGGAGTGTGACAGATCAACAGGGACATCCCCGCCTTCTGGAAGGATTTATCGAGGACATGACCCCATTTGTTGAAGCCAGGGCAGTTTTGGAGCGAAAGTCGGCATTCCAGAAAACACTGTCCACAGTCGCCTCCAGATTTATCAATTCCAGCGATTTTAAAGAGGAACTCAGGCTTGGCATGTCCGATGTCGGCCAGGTGAGCGGAGTCAGCCGGGTGTCGGTTTTTTTCTTCCGAAGTGAAGCACAGACAATTAATCAGATGCACGAATGGTGTGCCCCGGGCATCCCTTCCCAACAGGGAATGTTTCAGGATTTGCGCATAGAGGATTTTCCCTGGCTGAAAAGCAGGCTTCTGCAGGGGGAGGAGATTCAGGTACTGGAAGTAGATTCCCTTCCTGGAGATGCAAATGCGGAACAGGCCATTCTCAGAAAGAAAGGGATCATATCCTGTTTGATATACCCCTTATATATCGATCAACGTTTGATGGGCTGTGTCGGCTTCGAGGACATTCGACGGACCGGTGCTTGGCAGTCGGAATACCAGGATCTTTTGAGCCTCTTTACCCAGATGGTGGGGAATGCCTGTGCCAGAAAAGAAATGCAAGAAACCATGCGCCAGGGCGAGAAACTTGAGGCCATCGGTACGCTTGCCGGAGGGATAGCTCATGATTTCAATAACATTCTGGCGGCAGTGGGGAATCTTGCTCTGTTGGCTCTGGAGGATTTGCCGGCAGAAAGTCAGGCCGCAAAGGATCTCGAACAGATTCTCCGTGCTTCGGACAGAGGCAAGGAGCTCGTGGGCCAGATACTGTCATTTTCCCGAAAGGACGGAGCCAGAAAGAAACGGTTGACCTTCAGCAGCTCGGTACAAGAAGCGGTCGATCTTTTGCATGCTTCATTGCCGTCTTCCATCAATCTTGACTTAGATATTCGTGATTCTGTGAGCCAGGTAGAGGCTGATCCGGTTGATATTCAAAAACTGATCATCAATCTTTGCACCAATGCCAGGGATGCCTTGGAACAGAACGAAGGCAGGATCGAGATCAAACTGGAACAAAGGAACATTCAAACCGATGAATGCCCGGTGCATCATTCTCTCAAACCCGGACCCTATGTTTTCCTGCGGGTTTCGGACACCGGTTCCGGTATTCCTGAAGCTATTCATTCTAAGATATTTGATCCCTTTTATACCACGAAAGCAAAAGGCAAGGGAACTGGTCTCGGCCTTGCCCAGGTCAAACGCATCCTGGAGGTGAATGGCGCCGACTTTGTCATAAAAACCGCGCTGGGGGAAGGGACCACCTTTGAGGTTTATTGGCCATGTCTCCCAAGCGCATCACCGGCAGGACCGCAGCACAATACGGAAGAATATCCGCAGGGCCGGGGTATGATACTTCTGGCGGAGGACCAGAAAGATGTCAAGGATACCACAGCAAGGTTTCTCCAGCAGCAGGGCTACACCGTGCTGGCCGAGGCTAACGGCCGTCAGGCTTTCCACCGATTCAAATCGTCTCCAGAGGATATTGACTTGCTCCTCACGGATTTGATCATGCCTGAAATGAACGGAAAGGATCTGGCCATTCAACTTTTGAAAATAAAACCGGACCTGCCGATCATAGTGTGTTCCGGATACAATGACCAGACTTCTGACCACGATCTCAGGAGCTATGGTATTCAGCATGTGCTTGCCAAGCCAGTGGACTGGCGTCGGTTAAGCAAACTCATCGAGTCATTGATTTGACGGCTGAAAAAACGGCCAGGACCCCCATTGCCGGCAGCGCTGATGCAACTGTTCAATGTCTGAGTCCGATCTTCCCGGAGAAATGAGAGAATGCATCAAAAGAACACAGAAAATATGGAATCACGATTACTCATTGTGGATGATGATCAGGATGTCGGGTACATGCTTCGCCGCATCTCTCAGAAAATCGGGCATAAAGCCGATCAGGCCTTGTCATTGGCTCAGGGTATAGAACAGGCAGATAAGAAGGAATACGAGCTTATCCTTCTGGATATTTACCTGCCCGACGGCAATGGGCTGCAGGCCCTGGAGCAATTCATCAGGTGCTCCGGTAAGCCCAAAGTGGTCATCATTACCGGCCAGGGAGATCCTGACGGTGCTGAATTAGCCATTAAATCAGGAGCCTGGGATTACATTCAAAAAACCCAGTCACCGCAGCATATCAGCTTGGTCATCGACCGGGCCCTGCGTTCCCGGCAACGTGAGGCTGTGTCCCGCCTCGTCCCGCTCAAGCGTCGAAATATTGTCGGCAAAGGACCGGGCATGCAGCACGTTCTGCACATGGTGGCCAAGGCAGCTGAAAGCCGGGCCAACGTACTCATTACCGGCGAAACCGGTACAGGAAAAGAGCGTATCGCCCAGGCCATTCATGACAACAGTCCGTGGTGTGCCGGGCAGTTTGCCGTTGTGGACTGCGCTTCGCTTAAGGACAGTCTTGCCGAAAGCGTTCTCTTTGGTCATGTCAAAGGGGCTTTCACCGGAGCGGACATTTCGAGATCGGGCCTCATCAGCCTGGCCCATGAGGGGACCTTGTTCCTGGATGAAATCGGAGAACTGCCTCTGGATCTCCAGAAACTTTTCCTGCGTGTCCTTCAGGAACGGAGCTTTCGGCCTGTTGGTTCCACAAAGGAACAGACCAGCCGTTTCAAGCTTCTTGCCGCTACCAACCGCGACCTGAAAGATATGGTCAAGAAGAAGGAGTTTCGCGAGGATCTCTACTTTCGTCTCAAATCTATTGTCATCGATATCCCGCCGCTCCGTGAGCACCTGGAGGATCTCAAAGGGCTGGTGCAGTATCATGTAACCCGGGTTTGTGAAAGCGAAGGCCGGGATATAAAGGGGATTTCAGAAGAAGTGTTCGAGCTTTTGTCCTGCTATCCCTGGCCCGGAAATATCCGGGAACTGTTTCAAATTCTGGAGAGCGCCCTGGCGGTTGCCGGGCAGGAACCCATGCTCTATCCCGAGCATCTGCCGTTGGAAATTCGGGCTTTGGCCACCAGAAAATCGATGGAAAAAAACGATCCGGCAATGCCCTCCGAATCTGGTCCAAGGCCGGGTTTTGATCAGATTCCCGACTGGAAATTGTATCGTTCACAAGTGGTTGCCAGGGCTGAAAAGGCCTATTTACGGGACTTGATGGCCATGAGCAATGGACGCAATAAAACAGCCTGCCAACTGTCCGGCCTTTCCAGAACCCGCCTTTACACCATGCTCAAAGCCCATGATATGAAATGATCGATTGGAGCCCAGTCGTTCTGATCAACTCGAGTCCTGTTCGCTTTTTGTGAACAGTGTTCCAAAAAACAGAACGCCCGGGCCCTCCCCCTTTGGGTACGGTGCAGCAGCAATGTCATAATACCCTGTTTTTCTTTGATCGTGTTCTTCCTTTGTTTGTGGCACGCCCTTTGCTTAAGGGGGAAGCATCTGTGCAGAGCGCAAGGGTCAAGCAACAATTTTCAAAGGAGGAACCAACATGTTTCGCAATCTTTCTTTAAAGGTCAAGCTCATTGCTTTGTGTATGGGCCTGGTCCTGATCCCGGTGATCATTTTGAGTGGGTTCGCCCTCTACAAATTTCAATCCTTTGGCAAGGAGGCTACAGCTGTGGCCAGAGAAGGGTTGGAGGAGGAAGCAAAAAATGGGCTGCGGGCCAGTCTGGGCGAAGCCAAGAAGGAAGTCCAGTCCATGCTGGATCGATCCGAGCAGACTGTTCAGTCTTTGGCAGGCTCGGCCAATCTCCAGAGCTATTTACGTTCCAAGGCTGGGAAAAACGAGGAATTGAACAAGTTCAGCCGGAGGGAAGTCACTCGAATAGTCAACGGGGTGATTCTGGCCTGCAACAGTGAGCAAGCCCTGCTCGACACTGCAAATGCTCCCGAAGCTGCCGGCGGTGCACAGAAAGAGGCCCAGGGTATTGTCCTTGAAAAAATCAAAGACGTTGAAATCGGGCAGGACGGCTACCTATTTATCATGGATGAAGAGGGCACACTCCTGGGGCATCCGGATCAGAGCCTGATCGGTCAGAATGTGATCCGGGATCTGGGATTGAATCAATTCCAGGAGATTTTGAATGAGCACAGCGCCAACCAGAACCGCTTTCTCAATTACGATTTTCAGGGCCGGGATAAATTCGTTGCCTACAGATCATTTCCAAAATGGGACTGGATCGTTTGCGGCAGCGGGTATTGGGATGAATTGACCCGCCAGGCGGCCGCTTTTTCTAAAATACAATTTCAAGAAGAATTGAAAAACATGCGGCAGTCCTCAGCCATTGAGATTGACGGGCAAAAGAAACCGCTCTTTCAGACCATCCGTTATGTCAATCAGGAAGGTCTTGAAGAATTCTGCCTGATCAACGGTGATTTTTCAAAAGCAGTAAAAACGCATCAGACCGCTGACTGGTTTAAATCGAGTCTGGATATGCAAGCAGGAAAGATCTTTCACGGAGATCTTTTTGTTTCCCCGGAGACCTCGGAGACAGGGATGGTCCTGGCGACACCGGTGTATTCCATGGGAGAGCCCCAGGGGGTTGTGGCAGTCAATTTGGACTGGGGGCTGGTCTGGGATCTGTTGTCAAAATACAGTTTCGGCGAAACCGGATATGCTTCCGTCATTAACAACCATGGGGTTATCGCATCTCATCCCACCTACACTTTTCAGGATAAGGTGGATCTGACCTCTGCAAAACATGGCAAGCTGGCCGAGCTTGTCCAGGGAAATATGCTGCCTGGAAAGAGCGGCGTCGAAAGCTATACCTTTGAAGGCATCGAAAAATACGCAGCTTATAGTCCGCTGCGTTTGGGCTCCATGACGTTTCCGATCTTGGCCACAAGCCCTGTTACAGAGTTTCTGGGCGCGGTTCAGACCATGAAAGACAAGGCCGATGGGCTTATGAGCTCCGCCATGACCGTCCTGCTCCTGGGGGCGGCAATTTTTGCGGTGGCCGGGGTGCTGATCGCGTTTTTCTTCAGCCGTTCCATCGCCAATGCCCTGAATCGGATCATCTCCGGCCTCCAGGCCAGCTCCGAACAGGTGAC